>JALYNQ010000086.1 GCA_030773115.1 Pseudomonadota bacterium | reverse complement strand
AGTAAATCGCGTGACGTCGCTCCTCCTTCGGAGGGCGGCCGCGGTTCGCCGTCTCTCGCGCTGTTCGGGCGGCGCTTCGCGCCGGCCTCACTGCGCTTGGCGGCTCACCGGTAAGCGATCAGCTGGCCGCCGTCGGTCAGCAGGTAGAGGCTGTTGTTGGCGACCACCGGCTGGAAGCTCACCCCGTCCTTGATGCGGACCTGGCTTTGGAAGGTGCCGCTGGCCGGCTCGACGTTGATCAGCGCGCCGTTGCTGCCAGCGACGATCAGGCGATCGCCGGCGAGCACCGGGCCATAATAGGTGATCGGGCCCTTGCGATCCTTCTGGTCGCGATAGCGCGGCAGCTGGTTGATCCAGCGAATCTTGCCGGTGCGGCGGGCGATCGCCACCAGTTGCGCCTTGTCGTTGACCGCGAAGATCCATTCGCCGGCCAGCCAGGGCGTCGCAATGCCGCCGAAGTTCAGCTCCCACACGCGCTGGCCGGAGAAGAGGTCGAGCGCGACCATCCGTCCGCCCTGGCCGATGGCATAGACCACGCCGCTGTCGATGACCGGATCGGCGTCGATGTCGCTCAACGAGGCGACGCTGGTCGACATGGTGGTGCGCGACAGCGCGTCCTGCCACACCATGCGTCCATTCTCGTAACGATAGGCATTGAGTTCGCCCGAGGAGAAGCCCGCCACCACCGTGCCCTGGCCGATCGCCGGAGCGGCGGCGCCGAACACGCCGGCGATTTCCAGCGAGGCGGCATTGGACCAGTTGGTTGTGCCGTCGGCGGTCTTGAGCGAGTAGATCTGATTGTCCTGCGCCATGACATAGACGGCATCGCCGGCAACCGAGGGCTCGCCGCGCAGCGGGCCGCCCGGCTTGACCGTCCACACCGCGGCACCGTCCGCCGCATTCAATGCGGCGACATAGCCGAGGCCGTTGGTCGCATAGACCCGGCCGGAGTCATAGGCGACGCCGCCGCCGTAGATCGACGCGGCATTGTCGCCGACTTCGCCGAACCGCGCCGACCACAACTGCCTGCCGCTCGCGGCGTCGAAGGCGCGCACCGTACCGGCGGTGTCCATGGTGAACACCTTGCCTTCCGCCACCACCGGACCGCCGCCCAGCCGGCCGTCCTTGTCGCTGCCCCGGCCGATCGACGCGGTCCAGGCAACCCCGAGCGTGCTACCGAGCGAGACATGCCCGACCGACTTGTTGGCGTTGCCGCCCGATTGCGCCCACGCCTCATTGGTGACCGCGGCGGGCAGGTTGATCGGTTCGGCAGCGGTGGCCGGGTCGATCTCGATCTCGGCCTCGCTGATCAGCACCGCCACGCGTTCGCCGGGAACGGTGGGCTTTTTCGTATCCTTGAACACGCCGAGCGGGCCACCGCCGCCGCAGCTGGCGAGCAGCGACGCGGACAGGAGGAGAAGGGAAACGCGGGTAACGTGACGCATATTAGTCATGTCCTACTGGGCAGGAGGTGAGCCGGGCATGCCGGGCAGCGACGCGGTCGCGTCTACCCCGAGTGAGCCGGCGATCTGGACGGCGCGGGAGCGGATGGTCTGCGGGACCTGCGGGTCCGCTGCGATCTTGGAGAAGAGCTGGCCGGCGCCAGCGCGGTCGCCCTTGGCGAGCATGGCCATGGCCACCAGCTCGCCGGCGCTGCCGAAGAAGGGCTTGCCCGGCTCCGCCAGCGGCGACAGGCGGGCGATCACCTCGTCCGGCTTCAGGCTGTCATATTCGGTCATGGTGCCGCGGATCGTCGCGACATCGCGATAGGGCTGGGGCAGGCCCTCGTCGGCTGCCATTGCCCGGTAGATGTCGATCGCCGTCTTGCGGTCGTTCTGGCGCAGGGCAAGGGCCGCGCGAGCGAGCTCGGCGCTGGCGCGGTTCACGTCGCTCGAGGATTCGCCGATCGGGGTCAGGTCGGCGAGGGCGCCTTTGACGTTGCCGGACTCGGCCTTGTCGAGCGCCGCCGACATGGTTTCGCTTTCCTGGGCAGCCTGCTGCTGCTGCCGGTTTTGCCAATAGAGATAGCCGCCGACGGCGGCCAATAGCAGGATGACCGCCGCGACGATCCATTTGCCATAAGCCTTGGCCATGTCGCGCATCTGGTCGCGACGCAGATTTTCATCGACTTCGCGGACGAAAGTCTCGGCCGGATCAGAGGGAAGCGCCAAAGGGGTCCTCAATCAAAAACGTGGGGACGTGCCAACCGCTTCCTTCCCCACCCCAAATGAACAGAAGCTGGCGGCAAGCCGTCTAGCGCGGGCGGCGGGAAAGGCAAAGGGGGGAGCGAGCTAAAGTCCGGTTTGGGTGAATGCGGACCTATCGCCCGGTAATCACTTCTCAAGCTCTGTTCACTACGATGGCGACCGAGTCCTCGACGATGTGGAGCGCAACGAATGTCGGACGTGCTATTGTACCAGCGGGCGCCAGCTAGCTTTGCAGCCAGCCTGGCGCAGCGCGGGCACCACATCGTCTATCGCACCAACGCGGAAAATCACTGCCCCGGCTGCGGCCGCTCGCAATGGTATATCGGACGGATCAGCGCCGAGTGCGGATTTTGCGGGACCGCCGTGCCGCTCGCCGAAGCGAGGCACGACGACCCACGCGCTGGCACCGCCAATCCGCGCTCACGAAATGCTGCGGGCACCGCCGACCAGCGGCGCCATGCCAGGATGCCTGCCAAAGGGCGTAAGCTGCAGCTGCTGATCGATGGGTCGCCGAGCAGCTTCGCGTTGCACAACATCTCCGAAGGCGGCGCAATGGGTGATGGCGCCTCGAACCTTAGTCCCGGCACCAACGTCTACGTCCGTTTCGAAGGTGGCCTGCTCGTGCCAGCCATGGTGAAGTGGACCGAAGATGGCCTGGTCGGGCTGGCCTTCGATGCACCCATCATGCTGGACCGATCCGCCCAGCCGACCAATTGATTAGCTAAACCTACCGCTTTGGCCGGTAGGTCTGATCCTCGGTCGGGAAGGCGCGGGTGCGGACCTCGTCGGCATATTTACCGACCGCCTCGCCGATTTCGCTGGCCAGGTCGGCATAGCGCTTGACGAACCGCGGGGTGCGCTCGAACAGGCCGAGCATATCCTCAGTCACCAGCACCTGGCCGTCGCATTTGGGTGATGCGCCGATGCCGATGATCGGGACGGGCACCGCCTCCGTCACGCGGTCGGCGATTTCCTCCATTACCCCTTCGACGACGATGCAGAAGGCGCCGGCCGCGGCCACCGCCTTGGCATCGGCCACGATCTTGCTGGCCTCGTCGGCGCTCTTGCCGCGCGCGGCATAGCCGCCCAGCACATTGACCGCCTGCGGGGTCAGCCCGACATGGCCGATGACCGGCACGCCGCGATGGGTGAGGAAATCGATGGTCTCGGCCATCGCCTCGCCGCCCTCCAGCTTGACCGCTGCGCAGCCGGTTTCCTTCAAGATCCGCGCCGCGCTTTCGAATGCCAGTTCGGGCGCGGCCTCGTAGCTGCCGAACGGCATGTCGACCGCGACCAGCGCGTGCCAGCTGCCGCGCACCACCGCCGCGCCATGGGCGCACATCATCTCCATCGTCACCGGCACGGTCGACGGCAGGCCGTAGATCACCTGGCCGAGGCTGTCGCCGACCAGCAGCATCTCGCAATGCGGATCGAGCAGCTGCGCCATGCGCATGGTGTAGGCGGTCAGCATGACCAGCGGCTCTTGCGTCGCCCCGTCCTGCTTGCGGCCGCGGATTGCGGGGACGGTCATGCGCTTGCCCGGGACCGGGGTCGGCGTCGCGCGGCTGGTCGCCGTATCGATGGTGAAAGTCGACATGGGCCAGACTTCTAGCGATTGTGCGATGCCGCAACCAGTCCCGCCAGCCCAACGGCCCGCCGATACGGAGGGAAACTAATGGCCACTGCTTCGTAGGCGGGTTCAGCGGGCGGGCAGGGCCTCGTTCGCGTCCCCCTTACGGAGAGCGAAATGCGCAAATCGATGATGTTCACCACCTTTGCGGCGGCGTCGCTGGCACTGAGTACCAGCGCGGTGCTCGTCGCCCAGCCGACCGAGACGCCGGCATCGGCCAATGCCGCGACCCCGGCCGATCCGGCAACTCCGGCCACGCCAGCAACCCCGGCCGATCCATCGGCCGGAACCGCCGCCACGCCGGCAACTCCGGCGACACCGGCTACCCCCGCGACCCCCGCCGCCAAGGAAGATCCGCTGTCGCCCGATGCGACGGCGACCACCGACCAGGATGCCGCCAAGGACAAGGCGGCCAAGAAGAAGGCTTCGAAGAAGCCTCGCTGACCTGACTACCGGGCGCGCTCTACGCCCCCTGGCGCGCCCGGCCCCTTTCTAGCCCACCAGTGCTCCCTAACTGAGCCAACGCCTGCGCCTGGCAAGCTTGGCCGTCTGCCACAAGCCATAGGCCAGCAGGAGAATGACGATCGGGACCACGAGATGGTCCTCGGGGGTGAGCTCGCGCAACTGCCTGACCAGGAACAACCCGGAGAACTGCACCGCAACCGCGATCAGCGAGAGCAGTAGCAGCGGCTCGGCGAAGCGCCGCCTCAGCAGCAGGCCAATGGCCCCGAGCAAGCCGGCGCCGATCGCTGCGGCCCAGGCGATCGTCATCCATTGCGGGGTCGCCTCGTAGATGGCGCGCTGGTCGAGCGGCAGCGATGCCGGATCGAGCGTCAGGCTGGCCACGAATAGATAGGCGCCGGCCCCCTCGAACAGCAGGGCGGCAATGGCGACCAGCCAGTACCAGGCAGGGGTGGCGGCGGTTCCGGCAGGCGCGGCTTTGTCGGTCATCTTGGATCCCCCCGGGTTGGTGCGCGGACACTGCTATGCGCTCGGCCAAAGCGCAAGCTGGCGGGCGCGGCGCTACGCCGGCGTTTCCTGACATCGTCCGAGCAGCGCCGAAAATTTCCCGAGCGAGCGAGCCGAAGTCATAGAGCTTTGACACAAGCCCGACACCCCAACAATCAAGGGCGGATGGTTTAATCCTCCCCGAGTTCGCCTCGGGGAGGGGGACCATCCGGCGCAGCCGGATGGTGGAGGGGCCGGGCCAGCCCTAAAGCTCGCCCTGCATCAGCGCGGGGAAGAAGCCTTCGTGCGCGGCGCGGAGGTCGGTGAGGGATAGGCCGAGGAGCTGGTCGCCGCCGACCGTGCCAATATGCCGGATTAAGCCGCCGATCCGATCGAAACTGTCCTCTCCCCATGCAAGCTGCCGCTCGAACGCCTGACGGTCCTTGACGGTGAGGACATAGCGGCCCTGATCCTCACCGAACCACCAACCCGCCTTGCTGTAGGAATGGTGCGCCTGGACGCGTGCTCCGCGCCCGCCCGCCAACGCCATCTCTGCCAACGCCACCGCCAATCCGCCGTCGGACACGTCATGAACCGCGTTGACCAGGCCAAGCGCGATCCATTGCCGGACGTAGAACCCGGCGTCCCGTTCCAAGGCCAGGTCAACCGCAGGCGGCTCGCCGTCCCGGCGCCCCTCGATCTCCGCCAGCCACAAGGACTGTCCCAAATGGCCCTCCGTCCCGCCGATCACGAAAATATGGTCGCCGTCGTCCTTGAAGGAGGAAGTGGCGCTTCGTTCCCAGCCGTCGAGCAGCCCAACCCCACCAATCGCCGGGGTGGGGAGGATCGCGCTTCCGCCTCCCGTCGCCTTGCTCTCATTGTAGAGACTGACGTTGCCGCTGACGATCGGGAAGTCGAGCGCTCGGCAAGCTTCGCCCATACCTTCGAGGCAGCCGACGAACTGAGCCATGATCTCGGGCCGCTGCGGGTTGCCGAAGTTGAGGCAGTTGGTCACCGCGAGCGGCCTCGCGCCGACGGCGCAGAGGTTACGGTAGGCTTCGGCGATGGCCTGCTTCCCGCCCTCATAGGGGTCGGCATAGCAGTAGCGCGGGGTGCAGTCGGTGGTGATCGCCAGCGCCTTGTTGGTCCCGTGGACTCGGACCACCGCTGCGTCGCCGCCCGGCTTCTGCACCGTGTCGGCGCCGACCTGGCTGTCATACTGCTCCCAGATCCAGCGGCGCGAGGCGAGGTTGGGGGAGGCCATCAGCTTTAGGAGGTCGGCGGCGATGTCGGTGGTTTCGGGCACGTCGTCGAGCGGCTTGACCTGGGCCCAGGCCTTATATTCCTCGCGGCTCATGTGCGGCCGGTCATATTCCGGCGCCTCGTCGGCTAGCGGCCCGAGCGGGATGTCGCACACCGTCTCGCCGTTCCAGACGAGCTGCATGCGGCCGGTGTCGGTGACCTCGCCGATCACCGCGAAATCCAGCTCCCATTTGCGGAAGATGGCCTCGGCCTCGGCCTCGCGACCAGGCTTGAGCACCATCAGCATCCGTTCCTGGGATTCCGACAGCATCATCTCATAGGGCGTCATGCCTTCCTCGCGGCACGGCACCTGGTTCATGTCGAGCCGGATGCCGGCGCCGCCCTTGGAGGCCATCTCGACCGAGGAGCTGGTGAGCCCCGCGGCGCCCATGTCCTGGATGGCGACGATCGCGTCGGTCGCCATCAGCTCGAGGCAGGCCTCGATCAGCAATTTCTCGGTGAAGGGGTCGCCGACCTGGACGGTCGGGCGCTTCTCGTCGCTGTTCTCGTCGAAGTCGGCGCTGGCCATGGTCGCGCCGTGGATGCCGTCGCGGCCGGTCTTGGAGCCGACATAGACGATAGGATTGCCGATTCCCGTCGCGGCCGAATAGAAAATCTTGTCGGTGTTGGCGACGCCGACCGTCATCGCGTTGACCAGGATGTTGCCGTCATAGGCCGGGTCGAAATTGACCTCGCCGCCCACCGTAGGCACGCCGACGCAATTGCCGTAGCCGCCGATGCCGCTGACCACTCCGGCGATCAGGTGGCGCATCTTCGGATGGTCGGGCCGGCCGAAGCGCAGCGCATTCATGTTGGCGACGGGGCGCGCGCCCATGGTGAACACGTCGCGCAGGATCCCGCCGACCCCGGTCGCCGCGCCCTGATAGGGCTCGATGTAGCTCGGATGGTTGTGGCTCTCCATCTTGAAGATGGCGGCCTGGCCGTCACCGATGTCGATCACGCCGGCATTCTCGCCGGGTCCGCAGATCACCCACGGCGCTTCGGTCGGCAGCTTCTTCAGGTGGAATCGCGATGATTTGTAGCTGCAATGCTCCGACCACATCACCGAGAAGATGCCGAGCTCGACCAGGTTCGGCTCGCGGCCGAGTGCGTGCAGGACGCGGTCATATTCTTCCGGGCTCAGCCCATGCTCGGCGACGATCTCGGGAGTGATGCGGGGGGCGTCCAAAACGGTCATGCGGTGCCCTGTAGCGGCCCCGGCGCGAAAGTAAATTTGTCCTACGGTCATCTACGATTCCGCGCCGCCAGTCCTCCCTGCGGGAGGCTGGCCGGCATTCGCTTGATAGGCAACATAGCTGCGCTATGCGCCTCATGCGCGGCCCCTTAGCGACGATAGGTGCATAGGGCTAGCCAGTCGGTGAGTCGTTGAATTGCTCCCGTAACAAAGCAGGCGAATATGGGCACGGGCGGGGGACTCGGGAGAAGGAGGCTCTCATGACCAAGCCGATACCTGACGGATACAATAGCGTTACCCCTTATCTGATCGTCGACGACGCCGAGCGTGCGCTGGAATTTTACAAGACGGCGTTCGGCGCCGAGGAGAAATTCCGGCTGCCAATGGCTGGGAAAATTGGCCATGCCGAGATCAAGATCGGCGACAGCTTCGTCATGCTGGCCGATGAATTTCCGGAGATGGGGCATCTGGGTCCGAATTCGCGCGGCGGGCCGACGTCGAGCATCGTGCTCTATGTCGAGGACGTCGACAGCTCGTTCAAGAAGGCGCTCGAGGCCGGGGCCAAGGAGCAAAGGCCGGTCGAAAACCAGTTCTGGGGCGACCGCATGGGCACGCTGACCGATCCGTTCGGCCACCAGTGGAGCCTGGCCACCCACGTCGAGGACGTGCCGGAAGCTGAGATGCAGACGCGGATGGAAGCGTTCAGCGACAAGCAGAAAGAGACGGAGCCTGCTTAAGGCCCTCTCCCCTTGAGGGAGAGGGAGGAGCGGCGAAGCCGCGGAGGGTGAGGGGGCGAGCCAAGGCTCGCGCGGCGCTTGGCGCCGCTCCCCTCACCCAACTCCGTCTAAGCTCACTGCGTTCGCTAAGACTTCGTATCCCTCTCCCTCAAGGGGAGAGGGTCCAATTCACCCCCTGCACACCTGTGCGGGCTTGCCCGGCCGCGTCAGCGTCACGCTGGACGCGGTCGCATTGCCCTTGAGCACATAGCCGCCGTCGGCGGTGAGGTCGGTGCTGGCCGGCTGTCCCTCGACCGGCGCCGCCGGCTTGACCCAGGTCTGGGTCTGGCCGTCGCCATGGACATAGGCGCCCTTGTCCTGCGCCAGCCAGTCGATCTGAACCAGGCTGTTGTCCTTGCAACGATAGGTCTTGCTGGCGGCGATGGCCGGCGGCAGCTCGACCGGCGCGGCATTGGCCAGCTCATCCTTCATCGGGTCGGGCTGCTCGCCCACCACATCAGGCTCTGAATTGCAGGCACTGAGCGCCGCGGCGCTCAAGACGAACAACGTAAGTTTGCGAATCATGGTCCGCCCTTTGTCAAGCTATCGCCGCCGGGTAAAGCGGCAGTTCGTTGCAATAATCGCCCCTGACGCATAGTTTGTGAGCATGAACCGTGTCCAAAGGGAAGAGCGGATGCAGCGCATCCGCATTGGACTGACCGGGCTGGCCTTCGTTTTCCTGCTGGTGCTGCTCGGCACGGCGATCAGCCGCTCGACCGGCGATCCCGTCGCTCCGCCGGTGCAGAACGAGCTGGCCGAGCCCGCCGAGCCGCTGGCCGAAATCGGCGCGGCGCCGAGCATGACCCAAGAGAATGAGAGCGGGGAGACGGCGCCCGCCAACCGGCAATGAACCGGCAAGTGGTGGCAGTCATGGCGGGAGCGCTCGCCCTGGCAGGCGTCACCGCCTGGGCGATTGGCGATGACGGCGAGAGGCTGGGCCCGCTCCCGGCAGGCGAGCGTCCGCCGCTGGCGCTGCTGACCAGCCTGCCACTGGTGTTCGGTGAAAGCTTCGGCCTGTCCGCCGGCGGATCACCGGCGCTGTCTCGGCTCGAGCAACGCTACCACGTCATGCCGATCGGAGTGGCCGATGCGGCAAGCCTCGAAGGACAGAAGCTGCTGCTGATGGCCCATCCGCGCGCCCAGCCGGCCGAGGTGCTGGTCGAGTTGGACCAGTGGGTGAGGGACGGGGGCCGGGTGCTGCTGCTGGCCGATCCGAAGCTCGACTGGCCGAGCGAGCGGGCGCTTGGCGACCGGCTGCGCCCGCCGCCAGCCTTCGCGGATACGGGATTGCTGGTGCATTGGGGTTTGACGCTCGTCGGTCCGCTGCAGGCTGGACCGGCATTGCGGAGTGGCGGCGAGAGGGAAGTTCTGACCTCCTCACCCGGCAAATTGGAAGCCACAGGCAATTGCCGGGCCGAGGTGGAAGAATTCATCGCCCGTTGCCCGATCGGCAAGGGCAGTGTGACGGTCATCGCCGATGCCGACTTCATCAACGTCGAAGATGAGCACGCGCTCGATGGCCCGATCGAGGACAATCTGGATTTGCTGATCGAAGAGCTGGCCCGGCTCGACTCCCGCTAGGTCCACGAGTCCCGCAGGATAACAACAGACTTATCCACAGCCTTGCCCAGTAAGAACAGGGAGAGAACAAATTCCTAACAAGGCGTAAAAAACCGTTGAAAATCCGCTACACGGCATAGAATCCCGCGAAATGGCATCAAAATCCATTGTATCCCGGGGGGCGTTGAGTTACCAACATCGACTGAAGCGCGGGGCAAACCTGTTTGAGTCGATCCAGGTGTCGGGCGCACGCGAAGGCGTGCACCCGCAAACGGGGAAGTCGTGCCGCGCCGAGGGGTTAGGCAGTGGCATTAGAGCATCTGTTCCAAGGCAGTGCTTTGAACGCGGTGGACGCGAAGGGTCGCGTTTCCGTGCCCGCCTTCCTGCGCTCCGTCATCGAGCGCCGCGGCGACGCCCGCACCATTGTCCTCGCCAAGCATGACGCCTTCACCTGCCTTAGCGCCTACGACCCCGCTTACGCCGCGCTGAAGCACCAGAAGCTGGAACGCCTGCTGGAGAAGCAGGAAACGGACCCCAGCGCCGAGCTCGACTACGCCCGCCGGACCATGATGGCCTTCGGCGCGACCGAGGAAGTCCCATACGACAGTTCAGGCCGCATCATTGTGCCCCCGATGATGCGCCGGAAGGGCCAGATCGAGGATCTGGCCCTGTTCATCGGCGTCGGCGAGACGTTCCAGATCTGGAATCCCAGGCTGTTCCTGGCCGACCCCAACGTTCCCGAGGACATGAAGGACATCGCGCGCTTCCGCATCGAGGAGCGCGGGCTGTGATCTCGCCGACCCTTCCCATCCCCGCTCAGGACTCACACGTCCCCGTCCTGCTGCAGGAGGTCGTAGAGGGTCTCGCCATCGTCCCCGGCGAGACCCTCGTTGACGGCACGTTCGGAGCGGGCGGCTACACCAAGGCCCTGTTTGGGGCGGGGGCGGGACGAGTGATCGGTTTCGATCGCGACCCTGACGCCATCGCGGCCGGGCCGTCACTCGTCCCTGATCCGCGTCTCACCCTGATCAACGAGCGGTTCAGCCAGATGGACCGGGTGCTGGCCGAGCGTGGCCTGCTGCCGGTCGACGGCGTCGCGCTCGACATCGGCGTCTCGTCGATGCAGCTCGACCAGGCGGAGCGCGGCTTCTCCTTCCAGAAGGACGGACCGCTCGACATGCGCATGAGCCAGTCGGGCCAGACTGCCGCCGATTTCCTCAACCATGCCGATGAGGGCGAGATTGCCCGCGTCCTCAAGGAATATGGGGAGGAGCCGCGCGCCCGCGCGGTTGCCCGCGCCATCGTCGCTGCCAGGCCGTTGACCCGAACGGCCGAGCTGGCGGCGGTGGTGCGGAAGGCTCTTGGATATCGCCAGGGACAGAAGAGCGATCCCGCGACGCGGACCTTCCAGGCGATCCGAATCCATCTGAACGCAGAGCTTGACGAGCTGGAGCAGGGACTCCGGGCCGCCGAGCGGTCGCTTCGTCCCGGCGGCCGCTTGGCGGTGGTTACGTTCCACAGCCTCGAGGATCGCATCGTCAAGCGCTTCCTCAAGACTCGAAGCGGGGATGTTCCGGCCGCGTCGCGCCATCGGCCGATGCTGGCGAAGGGGCCACCCGCAACCTTCGAACAAGTCGCCAAGCCGGTCTCGCCGTCCGAGGCCGAGCTGGCCCGAAACCCGCGCGCGCGCTCGGCCCGGCTCCGTACAGCGGTCCGCACCGATGCGCCCGCGTGGGACCAGATCGAGGCAGATCCCGGGAAGGCAAGACAATGAGCGCGCGTGGGTTCGGTTCGGTAATTTGGGCGGGCGCGGTCGCCGGCGCGGCGTTGGGATTCTATCTTGTGTCCCTCAACGTCGCTTCGGAGCGCGCCGAGCTGGAAGAGGTGGAGACGAGGATAGCGCTGGCCCAGCGCGACATCCGGCTGCTGCAGACCGAGATCGGGACCCGCGGCCGACTGGCGCAGCTCGAGCGGTGGAACGTCAAGTTCATCCGCCTGTCCGCGCCGACCGCCGAGCAGTTCGTCGACGGCGGCTTCCAGCTGGCGACCATGGCCGCGCCGCAGAAGAAGCCGGCGATCGAGGCGCCGATCGTGCTGGCCTCGGCTCCGGTTGAGCAGGCGATTCCGCAGCGATCCAGGCCGGCCGGCAATATGGCTGAAGCTCAGCCCGCTCCTCGCTCGGCCGGCGAGATGATGCATGTCGCCAGCTATAGCGTCCCCGAAAAGCCGGCGGCGACCAGGATCCAGACTGTCACTCCGCCGTCAGCCAAGGCGCCCGCGGGCAAGCCGGGAGCCACCGTAACGGCCAAACCCGCGAAGGCTCCCGCTGCGACGAAGTACGCCAAAACCGCGATGGCCGACCCGCTGGCGCCCTTGCCAACCGCCAGGCCCAAGGCCAAAGGCAGCGCGCCCGCGGCGTCCGCCGGCGGGATCAACCCCAAGGCCCGAACCAAGGACAGCGATTCCGACTGATGAACGCCCCGACGCCCGCTCTCGTCGCACGGCCCGAGCGGCTCCGTCTGGTAGGGCAGCGGCGGCAAATCCTGGCCCTGATGCACCAGCGGCTGATGTTCGGCATGCTGCTCTATGCCGGGATCATCGCCATCATCGCGCTGCGGCTGATCTGGCTGGCGGCTTTCGGCGACCATGCCGGCCGCAAGGGCGGGCTAGTCGACCTGACCCCGGAGCGCGGCGACATCGTCGATCGCGACGGCCATGCGCTGGCCCGGACGATCGATGCCTGGATCGTCGGACTCCAGCCCGGCAAGGTAATCGGCAACAAGCTCGACCTCGCCCGCAAGCTGCATGAGCTGATGCCGGAGAAGGACGAAGCCGCATACCTGCAGATGCTGCGCTCGGGCCGCAGCTTCTACTATCTTCGCCGCCGCGCCAGCCCAAGCCTGGTCGCGGCGATCAACGCGCTCGGGGAACCGGGTATGGCGCTGCAGCGCGAGCCGGACCGGCTCTACCCGCAACTCAGCCTTGCGGCCCATGTCGTCGGCTACACCGACATCGACGGCAAGGGGAATGCCGGCATCGAGCGTGCGTTCGATGAGCAGCTGCGCGACCCCGAGCAGCGCGGCCGGCCGATCACGCTGAGCATTTCCAGCCGCATCCAGCAGGCGCTCGAGCATGAGCTGGGCGCGGCGATGACGACTTACTCGGCTATCGGCGCCGCCGGCGTGATCATGGACATCCATAGCGGCGAAGTGCTGGCGATGACCTCGCTGCCGCAACTCAATCCGAACGCAGCCGGGCAGGGCACGCCGGAAGCGCGGTTCAATCGTGCGACGCTGGGTGTCTATGAGCTGGGGTCGACCTTCAAGCCGTTCACTGTGGCGATGGCGATGGATGCCGGAATCATCAAGTCGTTTGGGCAGATGTACAATTGCCCGCAGGCGCTGCACGTCGCCGGGCGGACGATCAACGACACCCATCCGTTCGGGCGCGGCTGCTCGGTGGCCGAGATCATGAAGGAAAGCAGCAACATCGGCACGGCGCAGATCGCCGACCAGATCGGTCCGACCCGGCAGAAGGAATTCCTGAGGAAAATGGGCTTCCTCGACAAGGTCAATGTCGAGCTGAAGGAGCGCGGACGCACTTTGAGCCCAGGCAGTCAGTGGAACCAGATCGAGACGATGACGGTCGGCTACGGCCACGGCATCGCGGTCACCCCGCTCCACCTCGCCACCGGCTATGCCGCATTGCTCAACGGCGGCATCTACCGGCCCGCGACCCTGCTGAAGGTTGACAGGAACCATGCGGCAGGCAGGGGGCATCGGGTGTTCAGCGAGGACACCAGCTACAAGATGCGGGCGCTGTTGCGGCTGGTCGTCACCCAGGGCACCGGCAAAAAGGCCGATGCGCCCGGCTACCGGGTCGGCGGCAAGACCGGGACGGCCGAGAAATATCATAACAAGTCGCTGTTGGTGACGAGCTTCGCCGGTGTGTTCCCGATGGACGAGCCGCGCTATGTGATCGTGGTGATGCTCGACGAACCCAAGGCCACCGCCGAAACCTTCGGATTCCGTACCGCCGGCTGGAACGTCGCCCCGGTCGTCAGCAAGACCGTCAGCCGGATCGCGCCGATGCTCGGCGTGAGGCCCGACAAGCGTCGCGAGCCCAATATGGGCGAGGTGCTGCCCTTCATCCGCAAGGAAGATTGAGGGCATGAAATTGAGCGAACTCGCCGGCGTCGCGAGCGATTCCCGAGTTACAGGATTTGCGCTGGACCATCGCAAGGTGGCGCAGGGCAATATGTTCGGGGCATTTCGCGGTTCCCGCTTCAACGGCGAGGATTTTATCCGCGACGCGATACAGCGCGGGGCGGTGGCAGTGGTTGCGCGGATCGAAGCGCTGGTCGAAGGAGTGCCGCACCTTTCCGCCGACGAGCCGCGCAAGCTGTTCGCGGAGCTGGCGGCGCGCTTCTACGCGCCCTATCCGGAGACGATCGTCGCCGTTACCGGCACCAACGGCAAGACCTCGACGGTCGAGCTGACGCGGCAATTGTGGCGGATGGCCGGGCACCGCTCGGCATCGATCGGTACGCTGGGCGTGACGACGGCCGACGACCAGGTGACGACCGGCCTGACGACGCCGGACATCGTCACTTTCCTCAGCAATATGGCCGGGCTCAAGCGGATGGGGATCAGCCATGTCGCCTACGAGGCCTCATCCCACGGCCTCGATCAGTATCGGGCGGAGGGCGTGCCGGTGAAGGCCGCGGCCTTCACCAATTTCAGCCGTGACCATTTGGACTATCACTCCGACATGGACGCCTATTTCGCGGCCAAGATGCGGCTGTTCGACGAGGTGGTGGCGGCGGATGGCACGGCGGTGGTGTGGACCGCCGATGCCAAGTCGGAGGAGGTCGCGGAGCATGCCAGGCGTCGCGGGCTCAAGCTGATCACAGTCGGCCCGGATGCGGAGACGATCGAGCTGGTGTCGCGCCAGTCGACGCCGCTCGGCCAGCAATTGGTGCTGCGCCATGAGGGCAAGGAGCATAAGCTCGCCCTGCCGCTGATCGGGGCCTACCAGATGAACAATGTGCTGACCGCGGCCGGGCTGGTGCTGGCGACCGGCGGCGACTGGGCGACGACCCTGAGCGGCATGGGCCGGGTGTCGCCGGTGCGCGGTCGGCTTGAGCGGGCGGTGATCAGCCGGGCTGGTGCGCCGGTCTATGTCGACTATGCCCATACGCCCGACGCGATCGAGGCGGCGATTGCCGCGCTCCGACCCCACGTCGAAGGAAGGCTGATCACCGTGCTGGGCGCCGGCGGCGACCGTGACGAGGGGAAACGCCCGGAAATGGGTGCGGTGGCGGCGCGACTTTCCGATGCGGTGATCGTTACCGATGACAATCCGAGAAGCGAGGATCCGGCAATGATCCGCAAGGCGGTGCTGGCCGGGGCCCCCGACGCGACCGAGGTTGGCGATCGCCGGGCCGCAATTGCCGAAGCGATTGCCATGGCGAAGGCAGGTGACATTGTGCTGGTGGCGGGCAAGGGCCACGAACAAGGACAGATTGTGGGAGACCAGGTGCTTCCGTTCGATGACGTGACCGTGGCGCGGGAATGCGCAGCGTGAGCGGGGTGAGCCGTATTCGCTCCTCCCTGCGAGCGCAGCTCGTGGGGAGGGGGACCATGGCGCACAGCGACATGGTGGAGGGGTCATGTTCCCTCAATCCTAACCCCTCCACCATTTGGCTTCGCCGAACGGTCCCCCTCCCCACCGCTGCGCGGCAGGGAGGAGCGTTATGACTCCCCTCTGGACCTCCGATGAAATCGTCGCCGCCACTGGCGGCACGCTGCACGGCGAGCCGTTCGAGATCACCGGAGTCACCTTCGACAGCCGCGAGGTCGAGCCTGGCTGGCTGTTCGTCGCCATGCCGGGGACGGTTGCCGACGGGCATGACTTTGTCGCCAAGGCATATGCCGCAGGAGCGGTCACGGCACTGGTCTCAAAGACCGTGGATGGGCCGCATGTCCTGGTGGCCGATGTTCCGAAGGCGCTGACCGACCTTGCGATTGCAGCGCGCAACCGTTGCGAAGGCACAATATTTGGAGTGACCGGATCGGTCGGCAAGACTTCGACCAAGGAGGCGCTGTTCGTCGCGCTGGATCGCGTCGCCAGGGGCAAGGTCCACCGTTCGGTCAAAAGCTACAACAATCATACCGGCGTGCCGCTGAGCCTGGCGCGGATGCCTCGCGACAGCGAATTTGCGGTGCTCGAGATGGGCATGAGCGCCACGGGCGAGATCGCCGCGCTGACGCGACTGGTGCGGCCGCACATCGCGATCGTCACCACCATCGCTTCGGCCCATATCGAGTATCTGGGTTCGATGGAGGCGATCGCCGACGCCAAGGCGGAGATTTTCGAGGGGCTGGAACCCGACGGGGTGGCCATTATCCCGGAGGACTCGCCCTATCGCGACCGGCTGGTCAAGGCGGCCCGCAAATATGCCGGGCGGACGATCACCTTCGGCCATGGTGAGGCGGACGTCACCGCGCTGCATGCGGTCCGGTCCGACGATGGCGGCAGCCTGGTCACTGCGCGGCTGCTCGACAGCGAACTGACCTACACCATCGCCCAGCGCGGCGACCATTGGGTGATGAACTCGCTGGCGGTGCTGGCCGCGGTCGAGGCGGCGGGCGCGGACCTGGCGGTTGCCGGGCTGGCGCTGGCCGACATGGGCGGATTGAAGGGCCGCGGCGAGCGGCATCGGCTGGCAATCGATGGCGGCCATTATCTGCTGATCGACGAAAGCTATAACGCCAATCCGGCGTCGATGGCGGCGACCTTGAAGGCGCTGGGCGAGGAGCGTGATGCCCAGCGGCGGATCGCCGTGCTCGGACCGATGCGCGAGCTGGGCGAGCATGCCGACGAGCTGCATGCGGGATTGGCGCCAGCGGTGAGGGACGCCAAGGTCGACCTGCTGATCCTGGTCGGCGAGGAGATGCGCCCGCTGGAGGAAGCTTTGGGCGGCGACGTTCCGGTCGATTGGGCGAGCAATGTCGACGAGGCGACCAACCTGCTTGCCCAGCGAATCCGGCCGGGCGATGCGGTGCTGGTCAAGGCGTCCAACTCGATCGGGCTTGCGAAGCTGGTCGAACGAATGGCAGGGGGCCTGCAAATGGCAACCGCTGGCGAAGGGTCCCGGCACTAATGCTCTATATCTTGGCCGAGCAGCTTGGATTCCCGGGGCTTCTCAACCTGATCCGCTACATCAGCTTCCGCGCCGGCGCGGCGACCGCGACCGCGCTGGCGATCGGCCTGTTTCTGGGGCCGATGTTCATCAACTGGCTGCGCGCCAAGCAGGGCAAGGGCCAGCCGATCCGCGCCGACGGACCGCAGAGCCATCTCGCCAAGCGCGGCACACCGACCATGGGCGGGCTCTTGATCCTGATCTCGGTCGGGATCTCGGTGCTGCTGTGGATGGATCTGGGCAACCCCTATGTCTGGGCCTGCCTGCTGGTGACCGCCGGGTTCGGGCTGATCGGCTTCCTCGACGACTATGACAAGGTCAAGAAGGCGCATCATGCCGGCCTGAAAGGGCGGACGCGACTGCTGCTGGAGTTCATCATCGCCGGGGTCGCGACGTGGCTGATGGTCCGGCATTCGGGAACGCAGCTCTACGTGCCGTTCGTGCAGGGCGCGCTGTTCGACCTAGGCTGGCTCTACATCGCCTTCGGCGCGTTCGTCATTGTCGCTTTCGGCAATGCGGTGAACCTGACCGACGGGCTCGACGGCCTCGCCACCATGCCGGTCATCATCGCCGCGGTAGCCTTCACCCTGATCGCCTATCTGGTCGGCAACGCCATCTATGCCGAATATCTCGGCATCCCCAATGTGAAGGGCGCGGGCGATTTGACCGTGCTGCTGCTGGCGATCGTCGGGGCGGGCTTGGCCTTCCTGTGGTTCAATGCGCCTCCCGCCGCAGTGTTCATGGGCGACACCGGCAGCCTGGCGCTGGGCGGCGCGCTCGGCGCGGTCGCGGTCGCGACCCACCACGAGTTCGCGCTGGTGATCGTCGGCGGCCTGTTCGTGCTGGAAGCGGTCAGCGTCATCGTCCAGGTGTTCTGGTTCAAGCGCTACGGCAAGCGCGTCTTCCGCATGGCGCCGATCCACCATCATTTCGAGCATCTCGGCTGGAGCGAGCCGACGGTGGTGATCCGCTTCTGGATCATCAGCTTCATCCTGGCGCTGGCCGGTTTGAGCACCCTGAAACTGAGGTGATCACCGCCAGGGCCTTCGCCGGGAAACATTATGCCGTGCTGGGCCTTGCGAGGAGCGGGCTGGCGACGGTCGAGGCGTTGCTGGCGAGCGGGGCGCGGGTCACGGCGTGGGACGACAAGGAAGAGGCGCGGGCGAAAATCCTCCCCGGAACGGGGAGGGGGACCAGCGAAGCTGGTGGAGGGGGCCCACAGGAGTTGCAGAGTTCGACGGTGGGCCCCCTCCACCGCTCTTCGAGCGGTCCCCCTCCCCGTTCCGGGGAGGATCTTGAGGTCTACGACTTCACCGCCTCCGACCTTTCCCAATTCGACTCCATCATCGTCACCCCCGGCCTCCCCCTCAACCGCCACCCGATCGCGAGCCGCGCCCGCGAGGCCGGCGTCGAGATCATCGGCGATATCGAGCTGTTCGCCCGCGCCCGGCCCGAGCTGCCGCCGCACAAGGTGGTCGGGATCACCGGCACCAACGGCAAGTCGACCACGACCGCGCTGGTCCACCATATTTTGAAGACCGCGGGGGTGCCGGCGGAAATGGGCGGCAACATCGGCTTGCCGATCCTGGCGCAGGACCCGCTGCCCGAAGGCGGGGTCTATGTGCTGGAGTTGTCGAGCTACCAGCTCGATCTGACCCAGAGCCTCGACTGCGACGTCGCAGTGCTGCTCAACATCACGCCCGACCATCTTGATCGGTATGAGAGTTTCGAGGCCTATGCGGCGTCGAAGGCGCGACTGTTTGAGATGCAAGGTTCCGGAAGCTTGGCAATTGTCGACGATAGCGTGTTCTGGATCGTTGGCGACCTATTCACGAGGACAAAACCCAAGGTCATCACTTTGGGCGGCAACATTTCTGGAATGCATGAGTGGCCAAATCTTCAGGGTCCGCACAATTGGCAAAACGCTGAAGCCGCAATGGCCGTCTGTAAGTCGCTGGGGGTGAGTGAAAAAGCGATCGAAGTCGGGCTCCGCACCTATCCCGGCCTGCCGCACCGCATGGAGCGCATCGCCGAAAAGGACGGCGTCCTCTTCGTCAACGACAGCAAGGCGACCAATCCGACCGCGGTGGCTCCGGCGCTCGCCGCGTTCCCGAAAATCCGCTGGATCCTCGGCGGGCAGGCCAAGACCGACAGTCTCGACGAATGCGCGCCGCACTTCGGGCATGTGCGCAAGGCCTATACCATTGGCGAGGCGGGAGAAATGTTCGCCAGCCTCTTGTCCCCGCATATGGCCGTGGCAGAGTGCGTGACGCTGGGGGAGGCGGTGAAGGCCGCCGCGTCGGAGGCGGAAGCGGGGGACACGGTGCTGCTGTCGCCGGCCTGCGCTTCCTTCGACCAGTTCCGGGATTTCGAGGCGCGGGGCGATGCCTTCCGCGCACTGGTGGGGGAATTATGAACCAGACGATCAGCAGCCGGATCAAGGCTAGCACCACATGGGCCGATCCCGGCCGTTACGGCCGCGCCGACCGCTCGACCGCGGCCCGCTGGTTCTGGGAGATCGACCGGGTGCTGCTGTTCATGCTGGCGCTGCTGATCGGCTGCGGACTGATCGCGGTCGCGGCTGCTTCTCCGGCGGTGGCGCAGCGCTATTCGGGCGGCTCGGTCCGCATCGACGAGCTTTATTATTTCTACCGCCAGATCATGTGGATCGGCCTGTCGCTGCCGGTGATGATCCTCATTTCGATGCAACCGCGCGAAAATCTGCGGCGCTTTTCGCTGTTTGGCGCACTGTTCTGCATCGTCGCCCTGGCGCTGGTGCCGTGGCTGGGCACCGAGATCAACGGGGCCAAGCGCTGGTTCAACCTCGGCGTCGGCCTGTTCCAGCCGTCCGAGTTTTTGAAGCCCTTCTTCGTCGTATCGATGGCCTGGCTGCTTTCCCTGCGCGAGGGCGACAAGTCGCTGCCGATATTCACCGTCTCGGCGGCGCTCGTCGCGCTGGTTGCTGTGCTGCTGATGCGGCAGCCCGACTTCGGATCGACCATTATCTTCGCCGCGGTGTGGATCGCCATGCTGGCCATCGCCGGCCTGAACCTCCGCATCCTGATCGGGCTTGGCATTGCCGGCGTGATCGGGATCGTGCTGGCCTATTTCTTCTACGATGTGGCGACGGCGCGGATCGACGCCTTCATCTTCGGCGAGGGCGACAATTTCCAGACCGAGAATGCGATGCGCACGCTGACCGCCGGCGGACTGTTCGGCATGGGGCCGGGGGCGGGGACGCGCAAATTCGGCCTGCCCGAGCCGCATACCGACTATATTTTCTCGGTGATCGGCGAGGAGTTCGGGCTGATTGCCTGCCTGGCGATTGCCCTGCTCTATCTCGGCATCGTCGCGCGGGTGCTGATCAAGCTGCTCGACGAGGAGTCGAGCTTCGCCATCCTCGCCGCGGCGGGGCTGGTCATCCAGTTCGGGCTGCAGGCGATGATCAACATGGCGGTCAACGTCCAGATCGCGCCCTCCAAGGGTATGACCCTGCCGTTCATCAGCTATGGCGGATCGTCGATGCTGGCGCTGTCGATCGCGATGGGATTGCTGCTCGCCTTCACGCGGCGAAACCCCTATCTGAGCCGCTCGCCCTATGTGGTGAAATGGGGTGGGGAGAATATCGCCAAATGAACATCACTTTGGCTGCCGGAGGGACCGGCGGGCATATGGTTCCGGCCCACGCGCTCGCCGCCGAGCTGAAGGCGCGCGGCCATGGCGTGATGCTGGTAACCGACGACCGCGGGGCCAAGATCCCGGCGCTGTTCGACAATGTCCCGACCCATATCCTGCCCGCCGGCAGGCTGGGCGGAGGGCCGATCGGGATGATCAAGGCGGCGCTGTCGGTGCTCAAGGGCCGGAAGGCAGCGAAGCGGCTGTATCGGCGATATACGCCCGACGCCGTGGTCGGCTTCGGCGGCTATCCGGCCTTCCCGGCGCTGCTGGCGGCCAATGCGATGGGAATTCCTACAATCCTACACGAGCAGAATGCGGTTCTGGGTCGGGTCAATCGGCTGCTGGCAGGTGGTGCTCACGCCATTGCAACCGCCTACGCCGAGGTCGATCGGTTGAAGCCGGGCCATGCCGACAAGGTCGAGCTGGTCGGCAATCCGGTGCGGGAATCGGTCGCGCGGCTGGGCACCATGCCCTTCCCCGAGTTCGACGACACCGCGCCGCTCAAGATTCTGGTCACCGGCGGCAGCCAGGGCGCGACCGTGCTGGGGCAGGTAGTGCCCGATGCGCTCGGCATGCTTCCGCCCAAGCTCCGCCACCGGCTGCAGGTGATGCAGCAGTGCCGGCCCGACGATATCGAGGCGGTGCGCAACCGCTATGCCGCGCTCAACATCCCGGCCGAGCTGCTGACCTATATCGAGGACATGCCCGACCGCATCGCCGAGACGCATCTGGTGATTGCCCGGGCCGGCGCTTCGACCATCGCCGAGCTGACGGCGGCGGGCCGGCCGGCAATCCTCATCCCGCTGCCAATCGCCACCGACGACCATCAGACCGCAAATGCGCGCGAAATGGCCAAGGCTGGCGGAGCGCGGATGATCCCGCAGACCGAGTTCACGCCGGAAGTGTTGGCGGCGCAGATCGAGGCGATCGCCGGCGACCCGCAGGCGCTGGCCAATGCCGCCGAGCGGGCGCTGTCGGTCGGGCGGCCGCACGCGACCAGCGACCTTGCCGACTTGGTCGAGCGGATCGCCGGCGGTACATCGCCGCTGCTGGTTGGCCGTGCGACACCGGCAGCACGGCCTTCGCCCAGCCTGGGGGTTCCCGCGTGAAGGCGATGGGTACCGAGATCGGGACGATCCACTTCGTCGGCATCGGCGGCATCGGCATGTCGGGGATCGCCGAAGTGATGCATCATCTCGGCTACAAGGTGCAGGGCAGCGACCAGAACGAAAGCTATGTCACCGAGGGACTGAGGAAGATCGGCATTCCGGTGATGATTGGCCAGAGCGCCGACAACCTGGGCGATGCCGCGGTGGTGGTCTGCTCGACTGCGATCCGCGAGGACAATCCCGAGGTCCAGGCGGCCGCCGAGCGGCGCTTGCCGCGCGTCAGGCGCGCCGAGATGCTGGCCGAGCTGATGCGGATGCAGTCGACCATCGCGGTCGCCGGAACGCACGGCAAGACGACGACGACCTCGATGATCGCGGCGATGCTCGATGCCGGCGGGATCGACCCAACGGTGATCAACGGCGGGATCATCAATGCCTATGGCTCCAATGCCCGGCTGGGCAAGTCCGACTGGATGGTGGTCGAGGCGGATGAGAGCGACGGCAGCTTCCTGAGGCTCGACGGCACCATCGCCGTCGTCACCAACATCGATCCCGAGCATCTCGAGCATTACGGCAGTTTCGATGCGATCAAGGAGGCCTTCTGCGAGTTTATCGAGAATGTGCCCTTCTACGGACTGGCCGTGATGTGCGTCGACCACCCCGACGTACAGGGCGTGCTGAGCCGCATCCGCGACCGGCGGATCGTCACCTATGGCACTTCGGCGTTGGCCGACCTTCGGGCCGAAAATATCGTGCCGGAGAATGGCGGCAGCCGGTTCGACGTGTCGATCCTCCAGGGCAATGAGCGGCGGACGATCGAGGGCCTGTTCGTGCCGATGCCGGGCAAGCACAATGTGCTGAACGCGCTGGCCGCGGTCGCGGTGGGACAGGAGTTCGGCTTTTCCGACGAAGTGCTGAAGAACGGCTTCCGGAATTTCGCCGGGGTCAAGCGCCGCTTTACCAACGTCGGCGAGCTCGACGGGACGACGATCATTGACGATTATGCCCATCACCCGGTGGAGATAAGGTCGGTGCTGGCGGCGGCGCGCGAGGCGGCGGAAGAGCGGGTGATCGCGGTGGTCCAGCCGCACCGATACACGCGGCTTCGCGACCTGATGGATGATTTCCAGAACGCCTTCAATGATGCCGATGCCGTGTTCGTGGCGCCGGTCTATGCTGCCGGCGAGGAACCGATCGAGGGGGTGGACAGCGCCGCGCTGGCGGATGGGTTGCGCGCCCATGGACATCGCATGGTCAAGACCGTCGACAGCCTGACCGACCTCGCCGCCAATCTGCGCGACCTGGCGGCTGACGGGGATATCGTGATCTGCATGGGGGCCGGGGATATTACGAAATGGGCGAGTGGGCTCGGTCCGGCCATTGCCGCAGCGAGGGCTGCCAAATCTCCCCTCCCGCAAGCGGGAGGGGACAAGGCGCGAAGCGCCGCAGGGGAGGGCCTGTGACGAGCGGACAGGCCCTCCCCCCAGCCCCCTCCCGCGTGCGGGAGGGGGAGCAGAAAGTTCGCGGCAAGCTCAAGGCCGACGCCCCCCTCGCGCCCCTCGTATGGTTCAAGTCGGGCGGCAATGCCGAGCTATTGTTCGAGCCGGCCGATCGCGACGACTTGATCGAGTTCCTAAAGACACTCGATCAAGGCACGCCGGTGATGGCGCTGGGCCTTGGCTCCAACATGATCGTCCGCGATGGCGGCGTGCCGGGGGTGACGGTGCGACTCGGCAAGGCCTTTGCGAAGATCGAGCGGCTGGACGAGGTGACGCTCAAATGCGGCGGCGGGGCGAGCGGCATCCTGGTGTCCTCGACCGCGCGCGACGCGGGCATTGCCGGGCTCGAGTTCCTGCGCGGCATTCCCGGCACGGTCGGCGGCTTCGTGCGGATGAACGGCGGCGCCTACGGCCGCGAGGTGCAGGATATTCTCGTCTCCTGCACTGTAGTGCTGAAAGACGGCACGGTCGAGGAATGGCCGGCCGAGAAGCTTGGTTACAGCTATCGCCACAGCGACCTGCCCGAGGGCGCGGTCGTGGTCGAGGCGACCTTCCGCGGCATCGCCGGCGACCCGGTAATGATCGGGACGGAGATGGACCGGATCGCCCGCGCCCGCGAGGAATCGCAACCCTTGCGCAGCCGAACCGGCGGCTCGACCTTCAAGAACCCGCCGGGCCACAAGGCCTGGGCGCTGGTCGATGCGGCCGGCTGCCGCGGATTGCGCCGGGGCGATGCGCAAGTGTCGGAGAAGCATTGCAATTTCTTGCTGAACCTCGGTAACGCTAGCAGTGCCGACATTGAGGAACTGGGCGAGGAAGTCCGGCGCCGCGTGCAGGACAAGACCAACATCACCCTTGAATGGGAAATCCAGCGGATCGGAGTGGCGTGAGGTGACTCTACTTAGTTCCCCTGCGAAGGCAGGGGCCCAGACGCCCGAAGGGCCAATTTACCTGGCCGACCGCCAGGAATCGCTGCGCTCCGCTTGCGATGACTGGGCCCCTGCCTTCGCAGGGGTACAGTGTTGATGAGCGACCTTCCGAAAGACCTCAACATCGTCGTGCTGATGGGCGGCTGGTCGTCGGAGCGTCCAGTGTCGCTGATGAGCGGCAAGGGGATCGTCGCGGCGCTGAAGGAGCGCGGCTTTACCAATGTCACCCCGGTCGACATGGACCGCAACGTCGCGCAGGTGCTGGCCGGCATCCGGCCCGACGTGGTGTTCAACGCGCTCCACGGCACGCCGGGCGAGGACGGGACGGTCCAGGGAATGCTCGACCTGATGCAGATCCCCTATACCCACAGCGGGCTCGAGACCTCGGTCATCGCCATCGACAAGGAGCTGACCAAGATGGTGCTGGTCCCGCACGGGATCCGCATGCCCAAAGGCAAGGTGGTGGCCAGCAAGTCGCTCTACGAAGGCGACCCGATGGCGCGGCCCTATGTGCTGAAGCCAGTCAACGAGGGCAGTTCGGTCGGAGTCGCGATCGTCACCGACCAGGGCAACTACGGCCATCCGATCAGCGCCAAGGCCGAAGGGCCGTGGCTGCACTTCGAGCGGCTGCTGGCCGAACCCTTCATCAAGGGCCGCGAGCTGACCGTGGCGGTGCTGGGCGACGAGGCGCTATGCGTGACCGAGCTGAAGCCGGTGCAGGGCTTCTACGACTTCGACGCCAAATATACGGAGGGGCTGACCGAGCATGTCTGCCCGGCCGAAATTCCGGTCAATGTGGCCAAGGAAATGATGGACATGGCGCTGGCAGCGCACCGGCTGCTCGGCTGCAAGGGCGCGTCGCGCAGCGACTTCCGCTGGGACGATACGCAGGGCGAAGCGGGCGTCTATCTGCTGGAGGTTAACACCCAGCCCGGCATGACCCCGCTCAGCCTGGTGCCCGAGCAGGCCAAGCAGCGGGGCATAAGCTATGGCGAGCTGGTCGAGCGGATCATCGCCGAGGCGCTTGCCGAAGCCAGGGTGAAGGAGGCCGCGGAGACGTGAGCGCAACGCATGTCCGGCGGGGGGCGTCGGGCCGGGCTGGTCCCCGCAAGGGCGGGTCGCGCGTCGCCGTTCCCAAGAAATTGGCCTCCAAGCTGCCGGTCAAGCAGGCCCAGGCCAACAAGCTGGCCGCCTGGACCTTCGGCCTGTTCGTGGTGGCCATCGCCGGTGTCGCGCTGATCGCCCTCGACGTGCCGGCCAAGGTCGGGACTGCCGCGGGCGAAGCGGTTGGCGATGCGGGTTTTCGCGTGCGCAGCATCGACGTGCGCGGCATCAGGCGGATGGATCCGCGTCCGGTCTATGAGCTGGCCGCCGACCAGAAGACCACCGCCATGCCGCTGCTCGACGTCACCGCCATCCGCCAGCGGCTGCTCGAATATGGCTGGGTCAAGGATGCGCGCGTGTCGCGGCGCTTTCCAGACACGCTGGTGATCGACATCGTCGAGCGCCAGCCGGCGGCGTTGTGGCAGGACGAGGATCGGCTGACCCTGATCGACAATGAGGGAGTGGTGCTCGATCGCGTTCCGGTCAGCCAGATGCCCGACCTGCCGCTGCTGATCGGCAAGGGGGCCAACAGCCAGGCGGTCGTTCTCGCTGCGCTGCTTAACAAGGCGCCGACCCTAAAGGCGCAGCTGGTGTCGGCCACCTGGGTCGGCGAGCGGCGCTGGGATCTGAGCATGCAGTCAGGCGAGACATTGATGCTGCCAGAAGGCGATGCAGCGGCCGCGCGGGCCTTGACCCGCTTTGCCAAGATGGACAGTTCGGCCGGCCTATTGGGCCGAGGCATCGTCCATTTCGATCTGCGCAAAGGCAATGAAATGACCGTTCGCCTGCCGCGCAAACCGGGCGAGCCGATCGTTCCCGAACCTGTTTCCGAGAGTTAGTACAAACCAGTATGGCCGATAACGACCAGCCACTGATCGCCGCACTCGACATTGGTTCGTCCAAGGTCAGCGCGCTGATCGTCACCCGCGACGCCGACGGGCGCCTGCGCGTGCTCGGCACCGGCCAGCGCGAGAGCCGCGGGGTCAAGCGCGGCTACGTCACTGACATGGAGGCGACCGAGGTCGCGGTTCGCGAAGCGGTCGAGATTGCCGAGCGCATCTCGGGCGTCACCATCGACGACGTCTGGGCCAGCTTCGCCGCCGGCGGACTGGTCAGCGACATCGCCAATGTCGAGGTCGAGCTGGGCGGGCACCAGGTCGAGCAGTCGGATATCGAGGAGCTGCTGTCGGCGGGGAAGGGCGCGATCGACCGTAACGGCCAGGTCGTGCTCCATGCCCATCCGGCGCTCTACACCATCGACGGGGTCGAAGGGGTGCAGCATCCGATCGGGCTCCATGCCGACCGGCTCGGCGTCGATATCCATGTCGTCGCCGCCGATCCCGCACCGCTCCGGAACATCGACTATGTCATCCGCTCCGCGCATCTCGGCGTGAAGGCGATCGTCGCTTCGCCGGTCGCCGCGGCACTGTCCTGCCTGACGCCCGAGGAGCGCGAGCTGGGCGTGGCGCTGGTCGAGCTGGGCGCGGAGGTAACGAACGTCTCGCTCCATGCCGGCGGCATGCTGGTGGGCCTGCGCTCGATCCCGCTCGGCGCCAAGGACGTTACCGACGACATCGCCTGCGCCTTTGCCGTGCAGCGGCGCGAGGCCGAGCGGATGAAGTGCCGCTTCGGCTCGGCGATGACCTCGCCGCGCGACAATCACGAGATGGTCGAGGCAACCCCGATCGGCGGCGACGATGGCGGCGAGCCACTGCGCATCACCCATGCCCAGCTGATCACCGTCATCCGCCAGCGCACCGAGCAGATTACCAACGAGATCGAGCGCGCGCTGAAGGAGCTCGGATTCTCGGGACCGGTCGGTCGGCAGGTGGTGCTGACCGGCGGCGGCGCCGAGCTCAAGAATATCGCCGACTATATGCAGGGCGTGCTCGGCCGCGCGGTCCGGGTAGGCCGGCCCAAGACCATCACCGGCTTGCCCGAAGCGCATAGCGGGCCCGCGTTCTCGACCCTTGTCGGCCTGGCCCAGCTGGCGGCCAGCGGCAGCGGCGACATCCGCGACCTGGCGATGGTCGGGGTGCGCGACAAGAAACCCGCGACCGGGATGGTGGGTCGCCTAATCGCGGCGATGAAGGGCGGGTTTTAGAACTCACTTCGTCATGCTGAACTTGTTTCAGCATCCATCTTGGAGATGATTGAGCGAGCGGAGAAATGGACCCTGAAACAAGTTCAGGGTGACGGGGAGGGGCAAATGGCAACGGTCGCTGCAAAGGCCAATGGGATGACCCGTGCACTGGTGCTCCTGCTCGGCGCGGCGGTGTTCCTGAATTATGTCGATCGCGGCGCGGTGGGGATTGCTGCGCCGTTGATGCAGGGCGACCTCGGCCTCAGCGCCACCCAGTTCGGGCTGGTCGCCTCGGCCTTCTTCTGGATCTACGGGCCGGTGCAGCTGGTGGTTGGATGGCTGTGCGACCGGTTCAACGTCTACCGGCTGATGACCATCGGCCTGCTGCTGTGGGCCGCCGCCACCTTGCTGATGGGCTTTGTCGGCGGGTTCCTGTCATTGCTGGTGCTGCGGGTGATGCTCGGTGTCGGCGAAAGCATCGCCTTTCCCGGCACGTCCAAGATCATCGCCCAGCAGGTGCCGGCGGAACGCCGCGGCGTCGCCAATTCCGCGGTGTCGCTCGGAATTGCGCTGGGGCCGGCCGCCGGGACGCTGGCCGGCGGCCTGATCCTCGCCTCCTGGGGCTGGCGCCCGATCTTCATCGTTTTCGGGCTGGTCACTTTGCTGTGGCTGATCCCCTGGCGGCGGACGGTCAATCAGCTTCCAACGCACGGGTCGGCGGAGGCACGCCAAGCAATACACGTGCCACTCCGAGCCCTGCTCAGCCGCTGGCCCTTATGGTCGATGTCGATCGCCCATATCGCCAGCAACTACGGCTTCTATTTCCTGCTGATCTGGCTGCCCAACTATCTGGTCAAAGCGCGCGGCCTCGACATCGGCGAAATGACGCTGTTGGCGACGCTCGGCTATGTCGCGCAGGCTGTTGCGGCGATCGGCTTCGGCCTGTGGTCGGACCGCTGGACTCGCTCCGGGCGCTCCGAAGGCCAGATTCGACGCTGGATGATGATCGTCGCCCAGATCGTCCAGGGCTTGGCGATCGTCGGCGTGCTGATGGCGGAAAGTTCCGTCGGCATCGGCATCTGGCTGGTCATTGCCGGAATCGCCACCGGATCGCTGTCGCTCAACGTCTATGCGGTGGCGCAGATGTTCGCCGGGCCGCGCGCGGCCGGAAGCTGGATCGGCTTCCAGAATGCGGTCGGCAACAGCTTTTCGGGCATTTTGGGCCCGGTGATAACTGGAGTGATCGTCGACGCAGCCGGTTATGACGGGGCCTTTTATGTCGCCGCGGCGGTGGCGATCGCCGGCGGCATCTGGTGGCTGGTCGCCGTTCCACGCATCGCCCAAGTAATTCCTACAGATTAACGTTAACGCCCGACCGGTCTATTTATGCCTGTCCCATATTGAATCATGGTGAGTCTGATGGGGCACAATCTGGGATTTTTTTCGTTTTGCGTTAACTTTTCCGCTTGTCGCGAGACCTCCGATGATTCATGGATTCTCATTGACGGTTCAACGCGCTAGCGCGCCGGGGAGGGGTTTGGTTCATGAGCATTGATTTCATCCGGCCGGAAGTCGACGAGCTTCGCCCGAGGATCAGTGTCATCGGTGTCGGCGGCGCCGGCGGCAACGCCATCGCCAACATGATCCGCTCCGACGTCCAGGGCGTTCAGTTCCTGGTGGCCAATACCGACGCACAGGCGCTCAACGCTTCCGAAGCGGACCAGCGCATCCAGCTCGGCCTCAAGATCACTCAGGGGCTGGGCGCCGGCTCGCGGCCCGAGATCGGCCGTGCCGCGGCCGAAGAGACGCTCGAGGAAATCGAGCGCTCGCTCGACGGTGCACATATGTGCTTCATCGCTGCCGGCATGGGCGGCGGCACCGGAACGGGTGCTGCGCCGGTGATCGCCAAGGCCGCGCGCGACCGCGGCATCCTCACCGTCGGCGTGGTGACCAAGCCGTTCGCCTTCGAAGGCTCGCGCCGCATGCGCTCGGCCGAAAGCGGCATCGAAGAGCTGCAGAAGCATGTCGACACGCTGATCGTCATCCCCAACCAGAATCTGTTCCGCCTCGCCACCTCGGAAACGACCTTCAAGGAAGCGTTCGAGATGGCCGACGAGGTGCTGCAGCAGGGTGTGCGCGGCATCACCGATCTGATGGTCATGCCGGGCCTGATCAACCTCGACTTCGCCGACGTCCGCTCGGTAATGGGCGAGATGGGCAAGGCGATGATGGGCACCGGCGAGGCCTCGGGCGACAACCGCGCGATCGAGGCGGCCGAAAAGGCGATCTCGAATCCGCTGCTCGACGGGGTCAGCATGAAGGGCGCCAAGGGCGTGATCATCTCGATCACTGGCGGTGACGACATGCGGCTGATGGAGGTCGACGAGGCGGCCAGCCACATCAAGGAGCTGGTCGACCCGGATGCCAACATCATCTGGGGATCGGCGTTCAACAACGACCTTGGCGGCAAGATCCGCGTGTCGGTCGTCGCCACCGGCATCGAGGCCGAGGCGGCGATGCAGCCGACCCAGGGCAAGGTGTTCACTTTCCCGGCCGCGACCCGCCCGGCACCGGCCCCCGCGCCCGCACCGGTAGCGACGCCGCAGGCCGACGAGGAGCCGCTCGACCTGTCTTCGGGCGACGAGGCCGAAGAGCTGCTGCTGGAGAGCGAGGATATCCTCGCCGATCCGGTGATGGGCACGCCGATCGATCCGCCGGTCGACGAGGAAGAGGCCGAGATCGAGCCGGTCGAGGAAGCCAAGCCGGCGCCAGCTACCGGGACGCTGTTCGAGCGCATGTCAAACATCGCTCGCGGCGCAGCTCAGGCCAAGGTCGAGGACGAACCGATGCCGAGCTTCCGGCGCGAGCCGCTCGACATCCCGCGCTTCCTCAATCGCCAGAATAATCAGTAGGCCGGAGCCGCCTGGGGTTGAGCGGCCGATCCACGATGCCGCGGATCTGCCGACGGACATTCGTGATGGGTGCTGCCGCCGCGGCGACAGCACCTGCGGTCGCCGAGCGGGGCGCATCGCAAGGCCGCATCGAGACGGTCGGGCCGCACGTCTCCGGTGATCATCCTGAACTGCGCGTCCGGATCTGGCTGCCGCCCGGCTACGAGAAAGGGGCTCGGTCTTACCGTACTCTATACATGCTCGATGGGCAGTTCGCCTTTGCAAGCGATGCCGCAGGCCAGAATTTTGCAGCCGATAACCGCGTCGCCCGGCTTACCGCCACCGGTCGCGTCCAGCCAGCCCTGATTGTCGCGATCGATAACCTCGGAGACGATCGCTTCCTGCAATATATGCCGCAAACGATCTACGATCAGGCGGAAGGCAGCTTGCGTGCCGCTATCGACCGCGAGCTCGCCCGACTGGCCGGACGGCCGCTGGTCTCTGCGCAATTCATCGAGTTCCTAACGACGCGGCTGAAGCCGTTCATCGATGCGCACTACCGCACCTTGGCCGACCGCCTCGACACCGCCATCATTGGAGCGAGTCAGGCCGGCGTGATGGCCGGCGCCATCTTCGTTGAGGCGCAACAAGCCTTCGGCCGCGCCGCCTGCATCTCGCCGAACTGGCCGATCTATGACGACCGCTTCATCGACCATCCGCAGCTACTTTCGATCTGGCCTGCTTACTTCGCCAGGCTCGGCGCCCCGGCCAGGCGGCGGCTATGGTTGGACCATGGCACCCGGATGATGGACGCAGGCATGGCGCCGCATCAAATCGGGATCGCGCGGCGACTGGCGGAGCTGGGATGGCGCCGGGGCCGCCACTTCGAGACGCGCGTCCACCAAGGTGCTGGCCACGCCTTCGCGCAGACGGCAGTGCAAATGGACGAACTGCTCGCTTGGCTGCTTGCCTGAGCCTGCCGGCAGTCTCTCATTCAATCTCCGCTGCCCCGGATCAAGTCCGGGGTCCGCTTCGATTGAATTCGGCTGCTCAGAGCCCGGCTCGTCGCCGGCTCGGAACGCCTCGGCGCGGCCGCTTTTGCCGCGGGCTGTTCAGCAAGCTTTCGGCAAGCTTTGGTCAGGCATGGGGAGGGCCATGCTGAAGATGGGAACTATGCGAGCGCGGCTGGCCGCGATGCTCGCTGCGGCAATGATGGCGAGCGCTGCGCCCGCGGCCAATGCGTCGGCTGCGCCGGAATCGCCGGGCACTGCATTGTCGCGGCACATACGCGTGCTCGCTTCGGACCCGCGCGACTTCAATGCGCTGATCGGCGCCGGCAGGGCCGCGCTTGAGCTGGGCGACGTACAGTCGGCGGCCGGTTTCTTCGGCCGCGCCGAGGAGACCTATCCCACTGCGCCCGCCGCCAAGGCCGGGCTGGGTGCGGCGATGGCCCATATGGGCGACGCAGATGGCGCCATTTTCTATTTCGACCAGGCCACCCGCCTCGGCGCATCGGCGCTGGCGATCGCCCTCGACCGCGGGCTGGCGCGCGACCTCAACGGCGATCTGGCCGCGGCGCAGAACGACTATCGGCTGGCGGTCCAGTCGCTGAACAGCGACGAGGGGCGGCGGCGCCTGGCGCTGAGCCTGGCGATCGCCCGCGACCGGAACGCCGCGCTGATCGCGATCCAGCCTTTGCTCAACCGCCGCGATCCGGCGGCCCAGCGCACCCGCGCCTTCGTGCTGGCGCTGAGCGGCGACCAGCGTGGGGCGGCGCAGGCGATCGAAGCCGTCATGCCGGGCGGTTCGGCCCGCTTCGCCCCATTCTTCTCCTTGCTGCCTCACCTGTCGGTCCAGGAGAAGGCGGCGGCGGTCCACCTTGGCATGTTCCCGGACAATGCGGCCGCCAAGGTCGCCGCGGCCCAGGCTGCGCAGCGCCAGCCGCAGGTCGCGGCGCGAACCGCTCCGCCGGCGATGGGCGGACCTGCCGGTCCGAACCCCGGCGCAAGCACTACCAGGCCGGCGGCGAGCCAGCCGGTTCGCATCGCGTCGGCCGACCCGTTGCCGGCCGCGCCGCAACCGGGCCTCTCCCTGCCGTCCCAGACGGCCCCCCCATCGCCGTCTGTTAGCCTGCCGTCGGCGGATAGCGCTGCGCCGGCGGCTAGCGATCCGGCGCAGGAGCAGCTCCAGCCGGTGACGGACGATCCGGCCCGCGAATTGAGCGAGGCGGAAGCTGCCGCGGGAAATCTGTCGGGCATCGACAAGCTGCTTGCGACTATCGCCGAGGCTCCGCCGCCATCCCAGCCGAAGGTCGAGGCGAAGAAAGCCGACACGGCAACCGCGAAAAAGGCCGCTGACAAGAAAGCGGCGGACAAGAAGGCGGCAGCCGAAAAGAAAGCCAGGGAAGAGACGCTCGCCGCCGAGAAGAAGTCGCGCGAGGAGGCGGCCAAGCTAGGGGTCAAGGGCACCTATTGGGTGCAGCTGGCCGGCGGCTCCAACCAGGATCGGATGACCACCGAATATAGGCGTCTGTCCGCCAGGGCGGGCAAGCTGCTCAAGTCGCGGACCGGTTATGTCACCGAGGGCAAGGATTATTTCCGGCTGGTGATCGGCCCGTTCGACTCCAAGTCGGACAGCCAGGAGTTCGTCAACAAGCTTGAAAAAGAAGGCGTGGACAGCTTTAGCTGGACCCGCACTCCCGCCAAGATCAAGATCGAGAAGCTCTCCAGCAGATGACGCTAGCAAAGGCTCTCGCCGCCGACCCTTCGAGATCGCGCGGCAGGGCCTTCGCCGAGGATGACCGCGGTCCGCGCGGGCCGCGCGACGCCTTCCAGCGCGACCGCGACCGAATCGTCCACTCGGTCGCTTTCCGCCGCCTGCGCCACAAGACGCAGGTGTTCATCGCGCCCGACGGCGATCATTTCCGAGTCAGGCTGACCCATTCGATCGAGGTCGCGCAGATCGGCCGCACCATGGCCCGGGCGCTCGGCCTCAACGAGGATCTGACCGAGACACTGTGCCTGGCCCATGACCTCGGCCATCCGCCGTTTGGCCATGGCGGCGAGGAGGCGTTGCGAGACAGCCTCGCCGATGCCGGCGGGTTCGACCATAATGGCCATTCGATCCGGCTGGTGACCTCTCTGGAGAATCCCTATCCGGCGTTCGACGGGCTCAATCTCAGCTGGGAGGCGCTCGAAGGGCTGGCCAAGCATAATGGTCCGGTGCCGGCGCCACAGTGGGCGCTGGCCGAGGCCAATGCTGCGTTCGACCTGGAGCTGCAAAGCTGGCCGAGCCTCGAAGCCCAGGTCGCGGCGATCGCCGATGACATCGCCTATGACAATCATGACATCGATGACGGCCTGCGGTCGGGGATCCTTGATCTCGCGGCGCTCATGGAATTGCCTTTCATCCGGCGCCATTGGGACGAGATCGAGATGCGGCATCCGGGGCTCGATCGCGTCAAGAAATTGAAGGCGCTGGTTCGGGACGGCATCGGATCGATGGTCGGTGACGTGCTCGACGAGACGCGCCGTCGCGTTGCCGACAGCGGAGTCGGGACGATCGACGAGGTTCGCGCGGCGGGCCGCGCCCTGGTCGGCTTCTCGGAATCGATGCAGGCCGAGGAGCGGGAGCTAAAGCGCCACCTCTACGCCCAGCTATATGACAGCGCGCAGCTCCGGCCGATCCGGATCGAGGCGCAGCGGATCGTCAGCGATCTCGCCCATTACTATCGCGAAAATGCCGAAGCCCTGCCCGATGGGTGGCGAAGCGGCGCAGGCGAAATTGCCTGGCTGCGAGGCGTCGGCGATTATATCGCCGGCATGACCGATCGCTTCGCCATCGCCCGGCACGAGGAGCTGATCGGGCCGGTCAATCTACCGGAGAAATTCTAGCATGCGACCCGGCGGTCACCTCGGGCTTGGGCGTGGCCCCAAGCTAGGTAGCGATGGGCCGGAGTAATCAATTCGATCGATCTGTCACGCGGATTGGATCGTCCTGGCCGATCATTTAACGCCCCATTCAGCCTGTGGCGACAAGCCGACATTGGCTTGCGACGGGTTCGGGCTCACCGGTTCGCCGCCAATCGTTTTTACCGGCGTGAAGCTCAAGATCCCCTGAAAGGAGCAACGAGCCATGACCATCATGATCAAAACCCTTGCGCTTGGCGCGGGCTTTGCGGCGCTTGCCGCTGCGACCCCGGCAAATGCGCAATATTATCCGCCTTACGGCAACGCCTACGGCTATCACGCCAATATGACCAATGTCGCCGCCGAACGGTGCGCGGCCGCGGTTCAGAACCGGCTGAGCGTGCGCGGCAGTACCGGCATTTTGGGTACGTTGTTCGGAGTGCGCAGCTACAACAATGCGCGCGTCCTGAGCGTGACCCAGGTCGTGCCGCGTGCCAATTCGGTGCGCGTGCGTGGTGTCGCTAGCAGCGGCCGTCTCGCCTACAACCCTTATGGGGTCGGCGCCTATGGCATGCTGGGCTCGAACTACGCCCAGCCGACCGCCGATCTGAGGTTCAACTGCACCGTCGACTATCGCGGCTTCGTCCGCGACATCGATATCAATCGCCGATAACTGGAAAACCTTGTGACAAGGGAAGCGCCGGGTAACCCCCGGCGCTTCTTCAATCGCCTTGCGGAGATGCGCCCCTAATAGCTGTTGGCGGTATTATCGATCGCTTCGTTGCCAGTGGCGTTGTCCGTAGCGTTGTCGATCGCATTATCGGTCGCGTTCATGTCCATGTTCATATCCATGTTCATGTCCGCGTTCATATCCATGTTCATGTCTTCGGCGTTCAAGCCAGTGTCGACGTTGTTCACTTCGTCGCGATCGCCGCACGCTGCGAGACCGAGCGCGGTCCCGCAGAGGGCGACCAAAAAGAGCTTTCTCATCAGGTTCCTCCTCTCAACCGCCCTCAAACGAACGCTGGGGACGGGCGTTCCGGCTCATCGGACTCCCCATCGACGTTAATTTTGGGTTATAAGCGATTCTGAGCATAGGGGGTGTTGCATATGATGCGGGCGGGGATCGCATTGATTTTGCTGTCGCTCGGCACGGCTGCGGCCGGGGCCGAAACCAATTGGGGCATCCGCGAAGTCGGCAAATCGCCGGTGTCGTCGGAACCCGAGCCGGCGGGCACCTGGGCCTTGACGACCGGTTCGTCGGGACGGTCCGTCGACATGGCGGACATCAAGCAGATCGGCTCGCGCTGGGGCCAGGTCACCAGCACCTACCGCAGCCCGGCGCACAACCGCCGGGTCGGCGGCGTCGCCAACAGCTATCATTTGGTGGGCCGGGCGATCGACATCGCCCGCCGCCCGGGCGTCAGCCATGGGCAGATAGCCGCCGCCTTTCGCAATGCCGGCTATTCGCTGGCCGAGTCGCTCGACGAGGGCGATCACAGCCATTTCGCCTTCGGTGCGCCGAAGCTCCGGGGCCTGCAGTCGCAACCGCGGATGGTCACGGTTAAATCCGGCGAGAAGACCGAGTGGCGGGTCGTCTACGCTCCGCCATCGAGCGGAGGCGACAGCTCCGCCGGCGCGAGCCTAGCCAGCGTGAACTCGGTGGGCGGGAACTAACCTCCGAACGGGCAAAGTTGGCGAAGCGGATATGAATCGCTAGAGCGCGCCGAAATCCTTTCGTTCGGTGAGCCAAATTGTCCCTTTACGCCCGCTATTCCGCGCTGCTTGACGGCATTCTCGACGACCTTGTTGCCGAAGGAACGCTTCCTCCGGATCTCAATCGCAAGGCAGTGGCGATCGAGCCGCCGCGCGATGCCGCGCATGGCGATCTCGCGACCAATGCCGCGATGGTGCTGGCCAAGGGCGCCGGGACCAATCCGCGGTCGCTTGCCGATACGATCCGGCTGAAGCTGGGTGCGCTGCCCGACGTTACCGCGGTCGAAGTCGCCGGGCCGGGCTTCATCAACCTGCGGCTGGCGGATGGCGCCTGGCGGGCGGAGTTGGCGACAATCCTGTCCGTGGGCGAGCGCTATGGCCTGTCGACCATCGGCAACAATGAGCGGGTCAATGTCGAATTTGTCTCGGCCAACCCGACCGGGCCGATGCATATGGGTCATTGCCGCGGGGCGGTGGTCGGCGATGCGCTGGCCCGGCTGCTCGAGGCGGCCGGGTTTCGGGTTACCAAGGAATATTATGTCAACGATGCGGGCAGCCAGGTCGACACGCTCGCCCGCTCGGCGCACCTGCGCTACCGCGAGAAGCTGGGCGAGGACATCGGCGAGATTCCGGAAGGACTCTATCCGGGCGACTATTTGAAGCCGGTCGGGGCGATCCTCGCCGCCGAATATGGCGCCAAATATGTCGATGCGCCCGAGAGCGAATGGCTTGAGCTATTCAAGGCCAAGACGGTCGCGGCGATGCTCGACCTGATCCGCCACGATCTCGGCCTGCTCGGTATCCACCACGACATTTTCGCCTCGGAGGCCGAACTGCAGGCGTCAGGCAAGGTCGAGGAGGCGATGGACAATCTCCGGGCAAAGGGGCTGGTCTATGAGGGCGAGCTGGAGCGGCCGAAGAGCCTCGACGAGCATGACGAATGGGAGCCGGTCGAGCTGACCCTGTTCAAGTCGAGTCAGTTCGGCGACGACCAGGACCGGCCGATGAAGAAGTCGGACGGGTCGTGGACCTATTTCGGCGCCGACGCCGCCTATCATCTGAAGAAGGCGCAGTCGGCCGATCACCTGGTCAACATCTGGGGCGCCGACCATGCCGGGACGGTCAAGCGGGTGCAGTCGGCGGTCAGGGCCTTGACCGATGATCGGGTCGATCTCGACGTCAAGATCATCCAGATGGTCAAGCTGCTTCGTGCCGGCGAGCCGATAAAAATGTCCAAGCGCGCCGGCAATTTCGTCACCCTGGCCGAGGTGGTGCAAGAGGTCGGCAAGGACGTCGTCCGTTTCATGATGCTGACCAAGCGGGCCGACACTCCGCTGGAATTCGACTTCGCCAAGGTGGTTGAGGCGTCGAAGGACAATCCGGTTTTCTACGTCCAATATGCCCATGCCCGGATCAGCTCGCTGCGGCGCAAGGCGATTGAAGCCGGCCTGGCGCTCGAAACACCAGCCGATCTGTCGCTGCTTGATGGCGAGGAGTTGGCGTTGGTCAAATTGGCCGCGCAGTATCCGCGCGTCGTCGAGGGTGCCGCTTTGGCCCATGAGCCGCACCGGGTCGCCTTCTACCTCTATGATTTGGCGGCTGCGCTTCATGCGCTGTGGAATCGCGGCAACGACGATCCGGAAAGACGCTTTCTCCTTGAAAATAATCCACAACTTTCTCGGGCGAGGCTGGAACTGGCGCGCGGAATTGGGCAGATAATCAGGAACGGCCTGGGATTGATGGGAGTGGAGGCCGCCGAGGAGATGCGCTGATGGCCGACGGGGGGGTGGCACGTGATCCGGGACGTTTGCCCTGGCTCGAGCCCTATCGCGCCCCGGCCCGCAAGCCATCCAACCGCCGCTCGGGTGTGACTGCCGCAGTCGGCGCGATCGGGCTCGCCGCCGTAATCACGCTGCTGACACGCGACATGATCCCTCCGGCGGTTGAGCGGCAGGAGGAGGCGGCGGAGGCAGTCATCGTGCTGCCCGCGCCGGAGGATCTCCAGCCGCAAATCGTGCTGCCGCCGCTCGAGACCAGGCAAGAACCGGCCGTGGCGGCGCCACAGAAGGGGACCCGGCTCGTCCGGCCGGCGCCGCAGCGGACGCAGAGGCGCAAGATCCGCGCAGTCCCGACGACCACCGCCTATCGGCAGGTGATCAAGACCCAGTCCGAGGAACCGCCCGTGACGGAGGTGACAGAGGCTGCCCTGGCGATCGCCGCCATCCCCATTCCGCCGGACCCGCCGCGGCCCGCCGTCAATCCGTCGGCGCGCGTGGTTCGCGGCAAGACCGTCCAACTGGGCGTCTATCTGACCGCGGGACAGGCCGAGGCGGCATGGCAGCGGGCGGTGCGCGACTATACTTTTCTCGTCACCATGCCGAAGCACATCCAGCCGATCTCAATCCGCTCCAAGCGCTTCTATCGGCTGCAGCTCGGCACGCCGTCAAAAAGATACGCCACGCAGCTGTGCAGCAATTTGAAGTCGATCGGACGCATCTGCAGCGTCGCCTGAACGTCGAAAAAATCTTGCCGCCCTCTCCCATGTTCGGCCCGCGGCTTCTAGGATGGCGGGCAAGATAACGGGAGAGCAGCGAGTATGAGCGACGCACGGGCCTATGACGGCGAGTCATTGCCGTGGCTGGAGGCGGTCGAGAATGAGGACGGGCCGCGTGCGATCTCCGCTCGCAAGATGCTGATCGGCCTCGTCCTGGTGCTGCTTGCGGCAGCGGTGGTCGCCGGGACCATGTTCTGGCTCGGGCGGCAGGATCCGGCGCCGAGCGGAGCGCCCGAATTGATCAAGGCCGAGCCCGGTCCCTACAAGGTCAGGCCCAGCGATCCCGGCGGGCTCGATGTCGCCGGCGACAGCGAGACGGCCTATTCGACCAGCGCCGGCGAGGACCCCGACGCGGCGCTCGACGTGCGCAAGCTGCCGCCGGACATGACCCCGCTGCCGGTCGAAGCCCCCGAGCAAGCGGCGCCGCCCAAGAAGATACCGCCGAAGGAGGCCAAGGAGCCGGCGCCCGACGCAGCTGCCAAGCCGGCCGCGCCCTCGGGCCCGACCATCCAGCTTGGCGCCTATGCCTCGACGGTCAAGGCCGATACGGCGTGGAAAATGCTGTCGGGCCGCTTCCCGCAAGTCGCGGCGCTGAACAAGGTGGTCGTCACGGCGAATGTTGGCGGCAAGGCTGTTTACCGCCTGCGCGCCTCCGGTTCCTCCGACCAGACCAAAGCGGCCTGCTCCGCGCTCAAGGCGGCGGGCGAAAGCTGCCTGCCGGTGAACTGATGCAGGCGGCGATTTACGGGCTTTCGGGGCCGGAGCTGACCGCGGAAGAAAGGGATTTCTTCCGCGACGCGCGGCCTGCCGGATATATCTTGTTCAAGCGAAATATTGAGTCGCGACAACAGTTGCGGTCGCTTACGGACGCGATCCGCGACCTCGAGGGGCATGACGAGGTGCCGATTCTGATCGACCAGGAGGGCGGCCGGGTGGCGCGGATGCGGCCGCCGGAATGGCCTTCCTTCCCGAGCGGCGAGGCGTTCGACCAGCTCTACCGCCTGGCCCCTTCCAGCGCGATCGAGGCGGCGCGGGTCAATGCGAGGGCATTGGGCCTGATGCTCCATGAGGTGGGGGTCAACGTCGACTGCCTGCCGATGCTCGATGTCCGCCAGCCGGGCGCGACCGATATCGTCGGCGACCGCGCGCTGGGCTCCGAGCCGATGCAGGTGGCGGCGCTCGGCAGGGCGATCCTCGACGGGCTGCGCAGCGCTGGCACGCTGGGCGTCATCAAGCATATCCCCGGCCACGGCCGGGCGCTGGTCGACAGCCACCATGAGCTGCCGGTGGTCGAGGCGGGCGAGGAGGAGCTCGCGATCGACCTCGAGCCGTTCGAGCGGCTGCGCGAGGCGCCGATGGGGATGACCAGCCATTTGCTCTACACCGCTTGGGACGCCGAGCGGCCGGCCTCGCAATCGCCGTTCGTCATCCACGAGATCATCCGCCAGCGGATCGGCTTTGACGGATTCCTGATGAGCGACGACATCGGCATGGAAGCGCTGGCCGGCGACCATGGGGAACGGGCCGCGGCCTGCATTGCGGCCGGTTGCGACGTGGCGCTGCATTGCGATGGCAAGATGGAGAATATGCTGCTGGTCGCCGATGCGGTCGGCGAGCTTTCTCCGGAAGGAGAATCGCGGCTGGCCCGCGCCATGGCAATGCGCTTCACGCCCGATGACGAGATGGACTTCGCCGAGGCGGTCGCGAAGCGGGATGCGCTGCTGGCCTTGGTGTGAATTGATCCTCCCTGTCGCGAAGCGATGGGGAGGGGGACCGCCGAAGGCGGTGGAGGGGCCAGTGGCGATGCCGAATTAGCCCCTCCACCATGCCGCTTCGCGCCATGGTCCCCCTCCCCACGAGCTTTGCTCGCAGGGAGGAGCAGGCTAGGCTCCCGAATCATGGGGGATGAAGAACTGTTCATTGCGCCGGTGCGCGACGACGAGGCGCTGAACCTCAGCCTCGACGGCTGGGAAGGGCCGCTCGACCTGCTGCTCAACCTCGCACGGGCGCAGAAGGTCGATCTCCACCAAATCTCGATCCTAGCACTGGTCGAGCAATATCTGGCTTATATCGAGGGCGCGCGGACGTTGCGGCTGGAGATTGCGGCCGATTATCTCGTGATGGCGGCCTGGTTGGCCTATCTCAAGAGCTGCTTGCTGCTGCCCAAGGACCCGACGGTCGATCCGTCGCCCGAAGAGCTGGCGATGCGGCTGCAGTTGCGGCTGCAGCGGCTCGATGCGATGCGCGAGGCCGGCGCCCGGCTGATCGGCCGCGACCGGCTCGGCCGCGACGTGTTCGCGCGCGGCGCGCCGGAGGGCCTCAAGCTGGTCCGGAAATCCGCGTGGCAGGTGACGCCGTTCGAGCTGTTCGCCGCCTATGGACGGGTCAAGGCCCGCACCCAGCCGGCCATGCACGTCGTTGCTCACCGCGCCGTGATGACGCTGGAGGACGCGATCCAGCGAGTGTCGGCGCTGATCGGGCAGGCGCTCGACTGGACGACGCTGGAAGCCTTCCTGCCGGTGACCAGCGACCCGCAATACCGCAAGTCGGCGCTGGCCAGCAGCTTTGTCGCCGCGCTGGAGCTGGCGCGGCAGGGCAGGTTGCAGATTGAACAGGAGGCTCCATTCGCGGACCTGCTGGTCAAGAAGGCGGCGGCCTGATGGACGAATTCCAGCGGGCCGTCGAAGCGGCCGTGTTCGCTTCGGAGATTCCGCTCAGTGTCGAAGACATCACCGCTTATGCCGGCGAAGGCGATGTCGAGGCGGCTCTGGCGGCCCTGGCCGAGCGCTACGCTGGCCATGGGATCGAGCTGGTCGAGCGCGGCGGGCGCTGGCATTTCCAGACTGCGCCGGACTTGGCGCATATCCTTCGCCGCACTCGCGAGGATAGCCGCCGGCTGTCGCGCGCGGCGACCGAGACGCTGGCGATCATCGCCTATCATGAGCCGGTCAGCCGCGCTGAGATCGAGGCGATCCGCGGCGTGCAGATCAGCAAGGGCACGCTCGACGTGCTGATGGAGGCCGGCTGGGTGCGGACCGCGGGGCGGCGGGAAGCGCCGGGCCGCCCGCTGCTCTATGCCACCACCCCGGATTTCCTGACGCATTTCGGGCTCTCGTCGCGCCGCGACCTGCCGGGGATCGACGATCTCAAGGCGGCCGGCCTGCTCGATCCGCTGGACGAAGCCGTTTTCCAGCTTCAGCTAGAAACTGAGGGCGAGGACGACTAAGTAGCTCTCAAATCCTTTTACCGGAGTATCCTCATGGGCGGTTTCAGCCTCTGGCATATCCTGATCTTCGCGATCATCGTTTTGCTGCTGTTCGGCGGCAACCGCTTCTCCAACATGATGAAGGACGTCGCCAAGGGCCTTAAGGGCTTCAAGGAGGGGCTGAGCGAGGACGACAAGCCCGCCGAACAACCCAGGCAAATTCCGCCGCAGCAGCAGCCGATCGACATCACGCCCAGCCGACCCGCCGAGCCGACGGCGCCGCCGGCTTCGGGCGACGATCAGTCGCGCCAGTAGAAATCTGCTAGAGTCCGCCGATGTTCGGCGTCGACACTTCTGAACTGCTGGTCGTGGCGGTTGTGGCCTTGCTGTTCATCGGGCCCAAGGAATTGCCGCGCGTGATGATGCAGATCGGCCGCTGGATCGGTCGGATGCGCGGCTATGCGCGCCATTTCACGTCCGGAATCGAGAATGTCATCCGCGAGGCCGAGCTCGAGGAAATGGAAAAGAGCTGGCGCGAACAGAATCAGCGGATCCTCGCCCAATTTCCGGCCGACGCGGAATATCCGGAGCCTGTCCCGAGCGCAGTCGATGAGCCGACGCCGGTAATGACCTCGCTGCCGCCCGAAGAGCAACCGGGCTTGCCGCTCGAGGCGCCGGCAGCCCCTGACGAAGACCCGACGCCGCCCGAGGATCGGCCTCTGCCATGATCAGCGACATCGACGACACCAAGGCGCCGCTGCTCGACCATCTAATCGAGCTTCGCAGGCGGCTGCTGTGGGTGGTGGTCACCGTCTTTGCCGCCTTCTTCGCATGCCTCTATTTCGCCAAGCCGATCTTCGCGGTGCTGGTCCAGCCATTGCTCGCGGCGGGACAGGGCAAGCTGATCTACACCGACATTTTCGAGGCCTTCTTCGTCGAAGTGAAGGTCGCTTTCTTCGCATCCTTGATGATCAGTTTCCCGGTGTTCGCCACGCAGATCTGGAAATTCGTTGCGCCGGGCCTCTATGCCAAGGAGAAAAAGGCGTTCCTGCCCTTCCTGGTCATGACTCCCTTCTTCTTCGCCGCGGGGGCTTCGTTCGCCTATTTCGTTGCCATGCCTTGGGCGCTGAAGTTCCTGCTCGGTTTCGAGGGAGAAGTCGGCGGCGTCACCCAGGAGGCGCTGCCGGCGATCGGCAATTATCTGAGCTTCACCACCCGTTTCCTGTTCGGCTTCGGGGTCGCCTTCCTGCTTCCCATATTGCTGATGGTATTGGAGCGCGCTGGCATCGTCACCCGCGAGCAACTGGCCAAGTCACGCCGCTATGCGATCGTCGCCGCCGCGGGGGTGTCGGCGGTGCTGACCCCACCCGACGTCGTGTCGATGCTGCTGATGCTCGTGCCGCTCTATGCGCTGTACGAGTTTGCCATCCTGGCGATCCGCCTGACCCACTGGAGGTCTGCCCGCAAGGCTGCGTCTGCCGCAGATAAAAGTGTGGGCCCGAAAACGCCACCGGGGGGGGGGAGGGTTGGCGAATCCGGGCCCATTTCGTCGGATAGCGAGAGCGGGGGGGCAAAAGGTCACTATCCGACCCCCTAAACGCCCTCTTTTCCGACTCAGTTCCGCGCCATTCTAAATTATTTTCAACGGTTCGTCGCATTTTTATCCACAGCAGCGGCAAGCCGTTGGATCTAGCGGTCGGGGAACACCGGCAGGGTCACCGCGTAGCGCCCAAGCTTGCGGTCCAACGGCGAGCGCAGCTGGCGCGCGAGCCCTTCGACGATGCGCTCGAACTGGGCACGGGCGATGTCCAGTTGGTCGCCCTCGGTGACCAGCACTGCCGAGGAAATGGCCAGCGTCGCAGTCAGCTCGTCCTCCCGCCTCAGCGCAATTTCGACATTGTCGTTGGGCCGGCGAAGCATCGCATATTCGACGATCTCGGTGATCAGGAAGGCCGCGGCTACCGCAACATCCTGGGTCGTCGACGGCGAATCCAGCTCGAGCTCCACCCGCATCCCGCGCGCTTCGACGGGGGCGCTGGAACGAAGGTCGGCGGCCAATTCGGTCAACAGCGGCCGGAGCGCGATGCCGCGATTTTCCTCCATCTCGGCATAGTGGTGGCGGTGAACCACCGACAAGGCGTCGACCCGGCGGCCGATCGCCGAGTAGGCGGCCTTGGCTTCGGGCCGCTCCGCGCTGCGCCCGTGAATGCTGAGCAGGGAGGCGACCACCTGCAGATTGTTCTTCACGCGATGGTGAACTTCGCGCACCAGCCGCCGCTGGCCCTCGAGCGCATCGAGCGCCTCGCGTTCCGCGCCTTCTACCCGATCGACGGCTCGGGCGAATGCCATGGAAAGGTCCCGCACTTCGGTCGCCGCGCCATATCTGGTCGGAAGCTCCAGGCCACCCTCATCGGGCTGGTAGCTTGTGACCGCGCGTTGCAGCCGGGCAAGCGGCGCCAGGACCAGGCGGCGCACCAGCAGCCAACTGAGCAAGGTCGCCGCAACCCACATCAGCAACGGCAGGAACATCAGCATCCGGTCGACCAGCGTGGTCCGCTCGATCGCAGTGACGGTGCGCACGCTGAGCTGCCCGCCGCTGATCGAATAGGTCCGGTCGCGCGGTAGTCGGCTGCGATCCGCCGGAAGCGGGACATCGATCACCTGCAAGCTATTCGAGCCGTCGCTCAGGGACAGCCCGTAGAGGCCTTCGGTCGCATCGAGCGCGGCCTGCCTGATTTCAGCGGGGGTGAGCACGCCGGTCGCCATTCCGCCGATCACGCCGACCCGATAATTGATCAGCTTTTGCGGCGACACCCAGATTCGGATGTCGCCCGGAGCGACCAGCAATTCCGGTTGCTCGCTTTGGAACTGGCCGACCGCGCAGACCGGCGTCCCGTCCGAACGGCGGATTCGGAATTGCTGGGCCACCGCGGGCGACACGCCGAGTGACCTCACCGTTGCCACGCAGGGGTTGGATGTTCCCGTTGCGATCGCCCCATTGGCTGCGACGCGCAGCGCCAGTGCGTTGCGAGCAATCAGGCTTTCGACCGCCAATTCCGCCGCCGTGCCCTGCTGATCGGCGCGCTCAACCAGCGCCCGATTGGTTTCCTCGATATTCTGCCGGGCAACCCAGGCGAGCAACAGCCCGAGCGGCAGCAGTGCCGCAGTGAGCAGCAATAGCAGAACGGCTCCGGTGGGCCAGCGCTCCAACGCGGAAGGCCGGCGCTCCATCAACTGTTCATCCAGGGTGAAGCCTCAGTCGAGCTTTCGGAGAAGGTCGAGAAAGTCCTTGGGAACCTCTTCTCGCAGCATGTCATCATAGACGGTGCGCAGCGCACGGCCGACGATGCCGGAACGATCCCTGCGTGGCTTCCGTTCCGGATGCCCGCGGCCGCCTTCGGCTTTGCTGGTCCCACTCAACCTCTCATCCCCCTTGAGCGCAAGCATATGCGCCACAACCTTCCTGTACCCTTTACGCGGCGCGTGCCGACGACGATTTTAGATCCAGGTAGCCGGATAGCCGCCCGCTCTATTGCTCACCAACGTCAGCCGTTCAATCCGAAGTTAACGCAGTGAGCATTGGGGAAGGAAACCAAATGGCCAATCCTTTGTTCCACCCCTCGCAAACTCGGGGCGAAGGGTGTGGCGCTGCTGTGACGGCGCAGATCGATCGGTCGACAGGGTTGCACTGTTTCGGGTGCCCGCCCAATACGGGTACGAAACGGTCCATTGGATCTAAGGGGAGGTGACGAACTCATGTCGCTCGGTCAGGAATTATCACCACATCTGCCTTTCCTGCGGCGCTACGCCCGCGCGCTGACCGGAAGCCAGGCGCACGGCGACGCCTTCGTCCGCGCCACACTGGAAACCATCGTCGCCAAGCCCGACGAATTTCCGCGCGACGTCGACCCGCGGCTCGGTCTCTACCGGACATTTCATGCCATCTGGTCGAGCGCCAATATCGAGGAAGGCGAGGAGCCCTCGGTCGATATCCGCGGCGCCGAAGGCATCGCCCAGGCGCGCCTCGCGCGGATCACCCCTCTGTCGCGTCAGGCGCTGCTGTTGACCAGCCTCGAGGGATTTTCCAGCGAGGATGTCGCCTATTTGATCGACGCCAGCCAGGAAGATGTCGAAAATCTGGTGGCCGAGGCGATGGCCGAGATCGATCGCCAGACCCACGCCGAGGTGCTGATCATCGAGGACGAGCCGATCATCGCCATGGACATAGAATCGATCGTCCGCGACCTCGGCCATAACGTCACCGGCGTGGCCGTGACCCGGGACGAAGCAGTTGCGCAGGCCCGCAAAGAGCCGCCGGGGCTGGTGCTGGCCGACATCCAGCTGGCCGACGACAGTAGCGGGATCGATGCCGTCAAGGACATATTGTCTGAATTTTCGGTGCCGGTGATCTTCATTACGGCATTCCCCGAACGGCTGCTGACCGGCACCCGGCCCGAGCCCACCTATTTGATCACCAAGCCGTTCCAGCGCTCGACCGTGAAGGCGGCGATCAGCCAGGCTCTGTTCTTCGACGCCGCGACCGTTCCGGCAGCCTGATCGCTCCATCCGGGCGACACGCTCGGGAACAGGGCGCCTCCCTGCGTCGTTACGGTTGGAAACCAACCATTTCCTTTTGGGGGACGAATGACGGACGGCACGCCCGAACGATTGACTGCCACCGAGGCCCGGGCAGGAGCGACGCCGCATGTGACCCGCGTCGTGCTTGGAATCGGCCTGCTGCTGGTGATCGGCCTGTTCGCACTGATATTGTTCATTGCGCGCTAAGCCCTACATCAATGTGTAGCGACGATGCTTATCATGACGTTGCGTCAAACGAGTCCACGGAAGCGGGGCGGGTGCCAGTGAGCGATGACAAAAATCATCAGGCCGACTACGAGGCTCGCCCCGAGCCCACCCCGCTGCCCGACGGCGAGTTCAAGGACGAGCTGGCACAGGTCATTCCCCATCTTCGAGCCTTTGGCCGTTCTCTGTCCGGAAGCCGCGACATCGCCGACGACTTGGTCCAGGAAACACTGCTAAAGGCCTGGGCCGCGCGCAAACGCTTCCAGGCCGGGACCAACATGCGGGCCTGGACTTTTATCATCCTTCGCAACCTGTTCCTGAGTCAGATGCGCCGCGCGCGGTTCAAGGGCGAATGGGACGACGTCACTGCCTCCAAGATCCTCGCCGCGCCGGCGAGCCAGGACCGCCACGTCGAGCTCGGCGACATGCAGCGTGCACTGCTGCATTTGCCGCAACCGCAGCGCGAGGCGCTGATCCTGGTCGGCGCCGGCGGCTTTGCCTATGAAGAGGCCGCCGAGATTTGCGGCTGCGCGGTCGGGACGATCAAGAGCCGGGTCGCCCGTGGGCGGGTCGCGCTCGAAGCGCTGCTCAATGGCGGCAAGCTGCCGTCGCGGCGGCAGCACAAGACCGATCCCGACAAGTCGGTCCTGCAAGAAATCATGGGCGAAGTGGACGAGCTCAGCCGCGACCGCGGCTAGCTAGCATAGTTTTTGCAACAGCTCGCTAAACTGCCGCTCTGTTTCATCAGCAGGCAGATCGTATGCGCGACGAAGCGCCGCCGCCAAACCGGCCTGAGCAGGGGGAAGGTCAATCAAGCTGGCGAACTGCCTCATCGTACCTTCGGTCCTCGATAAAAAGGACTGATCCATATCCATTCCCGGATCAAATGCTTGAAAGGCCAAGCGGTTTCGTAATTCGTCGAATCCGGCTTAGACCTGTCGCATGGCAGCAACGCTGGTGAGGCAGGATCGGGCAGGAGCGCTGGAACGAGCCGAGGCCCATGCGCCGTTTCTGCGCGCGGCAGCTGCAAGCTTCCCGGACGTTGCGCAAGCATTCCTGGACGAAGGCAGTGCTGCCGCGGTCGCCAGGGCATTGGCGATCGGTGGCGAAGCGGCCGGCGAGCGGCTTCGTCGGCGGCGCCATGCGCTGGCCCTGGCGACCGCATTGGCCGATCTCAGCGGCGAGCAGCCGCTGGAGTGGGTGACCGCCACCCTGTCGGACTTCGCCGATGCGGCCATGGACGAAGCGCTGCGTGCGGCGATGCTCGAGCGCCTGCCGGACGAGGAGCCGCGCGGTCTCGCCATCCTTGCCCTGGGCAAGCTCGGCAGCCGCGAGCTCAACTATTCGTCCGACGTCGACCTGATCCTGCTGTTCGATCCCCTGACGCTTCCACGACGGCCGCGTGACGAGCCGGGCGAGGCTGCGGTCCGATACGGCCGCCGCTTCGTCGAGCTGATGCAGCACCGAACCCATGACGGCTATGTCGCGCGGGTCGACCTGCGCCTCAGGCCCTCGCCGGAAGTGACGCCGATCGTCCTGCCGGCCGAAGCTGCGATCAGCTATTATGAAAGCTCGGCCCTGCCCTGGGAGCGGGCGGCCTTCATCCGTGCCCGGGCGGCGGCGGGGGATTTGGCGCTCGGACAGTCGTTCCTGGCCGAAATCCGCCCGTTCATCTGGCGGCGGGCGCTGGATTTCGGCGCGATCCAGGAAATCCGCGATATCTCGCTGCGCATCCGCGATCATTATGCCCAGGGTCAGGCGTTCGGGCCCGGCTTCGACCTGAAGCGTGGCCGCGGCGGGATCCGCGAGGCGGAATTCTTTACCCAGGTCCAGCAGCTCGTCCATGGCGGGCGCGAGCCCGAACTCCGCGCGCCGGCGACGCTCGATGCCCTGGCGGTGCTGGCCGGGACGGGGCGGCTGGAAGCGGAGGTTGCGACCGCGATTGCCGATGCCTATCGCGCACTTCGCACCGCCGAACATCGGGTGCAAATGATCGACGACCGGCAGGATCATCGACTGCCGACCGACCCGGCCGCGCTAGCCGCGATTGCCAGGCTCAACGGCAGCGAAAGCGTGGAATCCTTCCTCGCCAGGCTGGCGCCGCATGTCGAAGCCGTCGGCAGGCAGTTCGACGGACTGGTGTCGGAGCGCGAGGAGCGGCTGTCCAACGATCCCGATATCTTGCGATCGGAACTTGCGGCGATGGGCTTCGCGGAGGTGGAAGAAGCTTATCGACGGATCGGCGACTGGCGTTCGGGCCGCGCGCGGTCGCTGCGCTCGCCGCCGGCGCGGGCGGCGTTCGAGGAGATGCTGCCGACACTGATGCGCGCCGTCGCTGCCGGCCCGGATCCGATCCGGGCGCTCAACCGCTTCGGCGACATTGTCGACAAATTGCCGAGCGGCGTGAACCTCTACCGGCTGCTCGGTGCCCGGCCGCGCCTGGCCGACCTGCTGGCGTTGATCCTCGCCCATGCCGGGCCGCTGGCCGAACAGCTCGGCCGCCGGCCTACCCTACTCGACGGGCTGATCGACGAATCCAGCTTCGCTCCACCGCCCGATGCGTCGACCTTGGCCGCACGCTTCCTGGACGTGACCAAGGGTGAGCCGTTCGACCTGGCACTCGATCGGCTGCGGCGAATGGTCGGCGAGCGGCGCTTCGCGCTCGGCGTGCAGCTGCTCGCTGCCCATCGCGATCCGATCGTCATTGCCGAAGGCTATAGCGACCTTGCCGAAGCAACCATCGTCGCGCTGACGACGCTGGTTGGACGGGAGTTTGCCAGGACTTACGGTATCGTCCCTGGCGGCCAACTGGTGGTGCTAGGCCTCGGCCGGCTTGGCGGGCGGGCGCTGACCCACGCCAGCGACCTCGATCTCATCTACCTGTTCGACGCGCCGCAGGGCGCCCAGTCGGATGGCGGCAAACCGCTTCCGGCGACCGATTATTATAACCGGCTGGCCAGCCGTATCGGAGCCGCACTGGGTACCCCAACGGCGGCCGGGCCGCTCTACGACGTCGATACGCGCCTGAGGCCCCAGGGCGCGCAGGGGATGCTGGCGGTCAGCCTGACCGCGTTCGAGGATTACCAGCGGCGCGAGGCCTGGACCTGGGAGCATATGGCGCTGTGCCGCGCCCGGCCGCTCACCGGGTCGGACGAGGCGCGGACGAAGGTCAGCGACTTGATCTGCTCGATTCTCGAAGCGCCCAACGATCCGGCCCAGATCAGGATCGACGCCGCGGCGATGCGCGACGAGATGGCGCGGCACAAGGCGCCGGCCGGGCCGCTCGACATCAAATTGGGCAAGGGCGGGCTGGTCGACCTGGAGTTCGCGGTCCACACGCTGCAGCTCACTACTCATGTCGGTCAGGATCCGCGGCTGGAGGTTGCCCTCGCCGCCCTGGTCGAGAAGGGGCTGATCGACGAGGGTGCAGATCCCGACCTAAGGTTGCTCAGCCGGATGCTGGTGGTGCTGCGCCTGGTCGGCGCTAAGGGGATGGAGCCGGCCGAGCAGTCGCAGCAGCTGGTTGCCACATTGTGCGGGTTTGACGATTGGGCGGCGCTGCTTGCGGCGACGGCAGCAGCGCGGCAGAGGATCGCAGCCCGCTGGGCCATGGTAAAGGGAGCAAAAGATGCTGAATGAAGGCGACAAGGTTCCGGCGTTGAAGACCAGGCTGAGCGATGGAACGGAGCTCGACCTGTCCGCGCCCGGCCAGCCGCTGCTGCTCTATTTCTATCCCAAGGACGACACATCCGGCTGCACCAGGGAGGCGCAGGACTTCACCGAACTCGCCGGCGATTTCGCCAAGGCGGGGGTCAAGGTGGTCGGCCTGTCGCGCGACCCGATGAAGAAGCATGACAAGTTCATCGCCAAGTACGACCTCAAGGTGCCGCTGGCTTCGGATGAGGATGGGGCGATCAGCGACGCCTTCGGCACCTGGGTCGAAAAGTCGATGTACGGCCGCAAATATATGGGGATGGAGCGCGCGACCTATCTGATCGGCGCCGACGGGCGAGTGGTGAAGGCTTGGCGCAAGGTCAAGGTGCCGGGCCACGCTGCGGAAGTGCTGAAAGCGGCAAAAGCGACCGCTTAACGCCCTCCTGGCGACGAGCGGGCCTTTCAGCTGCGGTCGAGATTGCGGTTAATTGGTGTCCGCCTGCGGCGGCCGCTTCCCCACCAATGGTGTCGTTGCCCGCTGCGGCTCGCCGAGATGTACGATCTCCATCATCCGCCGCCGGTGAAGAGCCGCCAGCTCGCGATGTACCGCGGCGACTGATGGATCGGTCGCTTCCTCTGCGCGCTGCAGCTCATCCTGCGCACGGGCTTCATGATAGGCTCGATCATTTGAACGCGACATCTTACGCCCCACATGCCCACTCGATTGGACCGGTATAAATCATCACGGTCGAGAAGTAATTTACCTAAATCAGTAGGTTACGCGACTCAAGAGCGTCCGGCACCAGACGATGCCAAGTTGAGTTGGGCCTGTTGGTGCAGGTACAGCTCGTCGAAATCGCCAGCCTCGCGCAGACCTTCCCAGTCGAGGATTTTCAGGGACCGGGCAGTCAACTGGATCAACCCTTCCTTGCGCAGTGCCTGCAGCGTCCGATTGGTGTGAACCGGCGTCTGCCCCGTCGCGTCCGCCAGTTGTTCCTGGGTCAGGGGGAATTCGAACGTCCATTCCCGGCCATCGCCGATTCTTTTCAGCCGGATGGCAAGTTCGCACAGCAGGTGGGCGATCCGTGCCTTGGAATCGCGCCGCCCGACATTGACCACCCATTCGCGAAAAATCGAGGAATCGATCAGCGTCTCGATCCACATCGCCATGCGGACTGCCGGCCTCGCCTCCTGAAGCTCCATCAGGGCACGCCGCGGAATGATCGCAGCCTCACAGCCGTTTAGGCTCTGGACGTTATGGTCCGCGACCCCGAGCAGCGAGTTTTGAAGATCGACGAATTCGGTCGGGATATGGATCGAGATGATCTGCCTACTGCCGTTGCGGAGCAATTTCTGCCGATAGGCGAAGCCGCTCAACAATAGCATGCATTCGTTCGCCTGCTGCCCCTGGCGCACCAGATAGGCTTCCTTGCCGAACGTCCTGACGGTGTAGGGCAGCTCGAGTAATGCGCTGCAATCCTCTGGGGTGACAGAGGCAAGCTTGGACCAGCGGTGAGCTAGCGGTCCCAGCGGGTGAGATTCAATCAACTGGCGTTTCCCCCATGAAGCGCGAGAATCACGCCTATCTGTCGGGGAGATATGCGTCCTTAATCGAAGTTAGGCCCCAGCCAGTCCGTCGTGGACCACATCTTCGCCGGGCAGATGCAGATATTGGCGGCTGAAGTCTCCGGCGTTTTGCAGGGCGCGCCAGTCCGGGAACTGGATTTGCCGGCGCTGCCGGGTGATCAGGCCTTCCGCCTCCAATGCCTTCAGGACCCGGTTGACATGCACCGGCGTCAGGCCGGTGGCGTCAGCCAGCTGCTCCTGGGTCATCGGCAACTCGAACCCGCCGGTCGAGAGGCCGCGGGTTTCCAGCCGGACCGCGAACTCACACAAGAGGTGAGCAATTCGCTCGCGAGCGTCGCGGCGGCCGACGTTGACCACCCACTCCCGCACGATCGATGCCTCGACCAGCGTCGACTTGATGATTGCGGCGCCGATCGCCGGCCGCGCCATGACCAGTTGCTGCAAATCGCTGTGCTTGAGATCGGCGACCGTGCCGTTCGTCAGCATCTGCACCGAATGGTCGGCGATATTGAGGAACATGTTCTGGAGGTCGACCGCATCGCCGGGGATGCACACCGTGATGATCTGCCGCGCGCCTTCGCCGGTGACCTTCTGCCGGAAGGCAAAGCCGTCGATCAGCACCGAGCAATTCTCCGGCACCCCGCCTTCGCGCACCAGATAGGCGCCATGGTCAAGCCTGCGGACCCTGAGGGGAAGGTCGAGGATGGCCTGGCGATCGTCGCTATCGAGCGGGCGATGAAAGGTCAGCTCCCACAGGAAGCGCTCAAGCGGATGGTTCTTGGGGGACACTGCACGGCTCCCGCTTGTAACCCAGGGCGGGAGCACATCTCATCTCTCGGCCGCCGAAGCCCGGTGGTTCCGTCCGGCGATACCTAATCAATACATAGGTTTAGTGTTCGTTCCTTATCACATGATAGGAAAACCAGGATCCAGGTCCCTGGCAGGCCGAAATGTCCTCGTCGTCGAGGACGAATTTCTGATCGCCGACGATCTGGCGGCGGTGCTGCGCGGAGCGGGTGCCGAAGTGATTGGACCGGCAGCAAGCTTGCCAAGCGCCATCAGACTCGCCGGCGATTCCCAACGTATCGACGCTGCCGTGCTCGATATCCACCTGGACGGCGTAACGGTCTTCCCCCTTGCCGATGAGCTCAGGACCCGAAACGTGCCGATGCTGTTCCTGACCGGCTATGGCGACGACTATATTCCCGATAACTATTCGGCCGTCCTCCGCTGCGACAAGCCGATCGGCGCGGCTCATGTGGTCGAGCGGCTGAAGTCGCTGGTGAGCCTCGTCGCCGCCTGATCGCTTGCAGCGGGCGCCGTCGCGGTGCTAGCGGCCCCTTCGAACCTCATCCTAAACGGGGACGCGCAAGTGGCCGAATTCACCCTGCCCAAGAACAGCAAGATCAAGAAGGGCCGCGACCATAAGGCCGAGGAGGGCAAGCGGCTGAAGACGTTCAAGGTCTATCGCTACGATCCGGACAGCGGCCAGAACCCGCGCTACGACCGTTACACCATCGATCTGGACAAATGCGGGCCGATGGTCCTCGACGCGATCATCAAGATCAAGAACGAGATTGACCCGACGCTGACCTTCCGCCGCTCCTGTCGCGAGGGGATCTGCGGGTCATGCGCGATGAACATGGGCGGCTCCAACGGCCTCGCCTGCACCACCGCGATCGAGGACATCAAGGGCGAGGTCCAGATCACTCCGCTGCCGCACATGGAGGTGGTCAAGGACCTGGTCCCCGACATGACCCATTTCTACGCGCAGTACGCCTCGATTCAGCCGTGGTTGAAGTCGGCGACCCCGGAGCCGTCGGGCAAGGAGCGGCTGCAGTCGCCCGACGACCGCGCCCGGCTCGATGGCCTGTACGAATGTATCCTCTGCGCCTGCTGCTCGACCAGCTGTCCCAGCTATTGGTGGAACTCCGACAAGTTCCTCGGCCCCGCGATCCTGCTCCAGGCCTACCGCTGGCTGGCCGACAGCCGCGACGAGGCGACCGGCGAGCGGCTCGACCAGCTCGAGGACCCGTTCCGTCTCTACCGCTGCCACACCATCATGAACTGCGCCAACGTTTGCCCCAAGGGGCTGAACCCGGCCAAGGCGATCGCCGAGACCAAGAAGCTGATTGCGGAGCGGGCGGCCTAGCGCTGCTCGGCGGCGAGGCGCAGCCAATATTCGCCGAGGTCGCGATCGGCCGGCACGCCGATGCCGCCGCGAAGCATGAGCCCAAGCGCTTTCATGGCCCGGGGGTCACCTTTGTCGGCGGCGACTTGAAGTTCCGCGACGGTGCTCCTCAAGTCGCCCCGGTTGAAGGCATAAGCGGCGCAATCGAAGCCGCGTATCCGGGGAGGGCAAACCTTTCCATTGCCAAAGTGAATGGTGGCCATTCCAGGGTCAGGCACATAGGTGAATGGCTGCGATGAGGCGGCAAGGATGAAAAGCAGGATCGACATGAAACACTCCGTTGATCATGGCCACCGAGCAAATCAACAATAGCAATTCCGCCTTCGATGTTCCAGTTGCGCACCAAAACGGACGCCTTTACGCGGGTGGCCGATGGATGCCCCTCTGAAACTCCCGAACGGCGCTCGCGAGGACCCCGACAATCCCGGCTGGTACAGCTGGGGCGACTTTCCGCGCGGCAGCTTTGCGGCGCAGACCGGGCGGCTGTTGTTCCGGCCCGACGGCGAGGGACGGGCGCGCTGCCGCATGATCCCGACTGAAGCGCACATGAACATGGGCGGTTCGATCCACGGCGGGGCGGTGATGAGCTTCATCGACATGAGCCTGTTCGCCGGCGGCCGCTGCGCGGGCATGGCCGAGGGCCATTATGTGACCCTTGACTGCCACACGCGCTTTGTCGCCCGGGGTAAAGTCGGCATTCCACTCGACGCGCATGTACGCCTCTTGAAGCAGACCAGAGGCGGGCTGGTCTTCTTCGAGGGCCATTGCGAGCAGGACGGTGAGATCTGTTACGCCTTCACTGGCACGCTGAAGCGGGTGACGCGTCCAAACGCTCCGGCTATGGATGACGATGGGGCCGGTAAGTAACGCATACGCCGCGCTGGTCGCGGCCGGAGAGCTTAAGCCCGATCCCGACCAGAAAAGTGCGGTCAAGGCGCTCGACAGGCTGGCCTATGAGTTGACGCACAACAATCCGGGTTTCCTCGAACGATTGCTCGGCCGCCCAACCAATGCCCCGCGCGGAGTCTATCTGTGGGGCGGCGTCGGGCGCGGCAAGTCGATGCTGATGGACCTGGCATTCGACCATATCGCGGCCCAACCCAAACGCCGGACCCACTTCCATTCCTTCATGCTGGAGGTTCATGAGCGGCTGCGCGAGGCGCGGAAGAGCGAGGAGGGCGATCCCGTCATTCGTGTCGCGGAGGACATTGCGGACGAGGTCAAATTCCTCGCCTTCGACGAGATGATGGTGACCAACGCCGCCGATGCAATGATCATGTCGCGGCTGTTCACCGCCTTGATCGATGAAGGGGTGGCAATCGTCACGACGTCCAACCGGCCGCCGCGCGACCTCTACAAGGACGGGCTCAACCGCGAGCTGTTCATTCCCTTCATCGAGCTGATTGAGGCGAAGATGGAGGTTCTCCCGCTCAACGGGCCGACCGATTATCGGCTCGACCGCATGCGCGGGCTGGAAACCTGGCTGGTGCCCAATGGGCCGGAAGCGACCGGAAAACTAAGCGCCGCATTCTTTCGCCTGACCGACCATCCGGTCGAGGACCGCGCCAAGGTGCCGTCGGAGGAGTTGGATGTCGGCGGCGGACGGATGCTGCATGTGCCCAAGAGCCTCAAGGGTGTCGCGGTCTTCTCGTTCAAGCGGCTGTGCGGCGAGGCTCGCGGGGCAGCCGACTATCTCGCCATTGCCCGCCGCTTCCACACGGTGATCATCGTCGGAATTCCGGAGCTGACGCGAGAGATGCGCAATGAGGCATCGCGCTTCGTGACGCTGATCGACGCGCTCTACGAACATCGGGTCAAGCTGCTCGCCGCGGCGGATGCCGAGCCGGCCGGGCTATATCCGGCTGGAGACGGGCGGTTCGAGTTCGACCGCACCGTCAGCCGACTGGAGGAAATGCAGAGCGCCGATTATCTCGGCGAGGGGCATGGGCTCGCGGCCTAGGCGGCGGAACGGGCAGCAGGCCTGAGGAACGGCCTCAACAATTGGTCCATGCGAGCGCGGATGACCGGTTCGATCCGAAGCGCGATCAACAGCGCCATGGCGACCATCAGCAGGATGACGGGGCCAACCGTGATCGACGGGGGAACTCCGAGCCGGGCGGCGCCGACCATCAACGCCTGTCCGGCATAGGCATGGAGCAGGTAGAGCGGATAGGTCGCAAGGCCCAAGGCGATCGCGAGGCGGCGCAGCCGTTGCGAGCGGACGGTCAGCTGAAGCCGGGGAGACAGGACGACCACTGAAACGCCGGCCACGAACAGCATCAGCGCCTCTCCCGATCCCTGGCCGCCGTCGATCGCATTGAGCCCGCCGATGCAGACTGGTGCAGCCAGCAACGATGGAAGGAACATCCACCCTTTGACCGAGGCCGGATCGCGATGAGCTTGCTGAAGCAGAATGCCGATCCCGAAAAAGGCGCCGAACGGGGCAATCAGGAATTCGGCCAACGGCTTGATAGCCGGCGCGGCAACGTTAGCGGGGCTGACAACCCAGGCGAGGTAGATGAGTGTCCACAAGGACAGCGAGATTCCCACCTTGACCGGATTCCAGCGGCCGATGGCCAGCAAGACGGTGACAAGGGCGTAAAAGACGCATTCGACCAGCAGGCTCCAGTAAACCGGGTCGATTTGCTCGGCCCACAGGAACATCATGGCCGAAGCAGCGAAGCGGGGCGCGACGTAGATGGTCGAAACGCCGGCCAACAGCAGGGCCAGGGCGGTGATGGTCGCGCAGACCAGGGCGCCGGGCCATAAGCGGAGCAGCCGCCGCCGCGCGAAATCGATCGCCGCGGAATTGTTGGCCGACATGGCGATCACATAGCCGGAGATCACAAAGAATATCTCGACGCCGACCCAGCCGCTGCTGAACCAATCATTGCTCGGCAGTCCGGACGGGCCCGACCCGGCGTCGACGCCCAATCGCGCAACCAGGGCCCATTCGCCGAAATAATGGCACAGCATGACCAGGCTCGCCGCGGCGAAGCGCAGCATGTCGATCGCCACGAGGGCGTCCCGGGGCCGGGCGGCGTCCGTCATTGCCGTGCGTTTAGATAAAAGAGGTGAAGAAACCTCTACGCAAACCCGATTTTGCGGCCTAGCGTCAGGACGAAATCGGGAGGGACATCATGCGCTTCATTCTCGCCGCGTCGCTGCTTGCGCTGGCCACGGCCAGCTTGGCGCAATCGCCCCCGGGCGTCGTCGCTCAACCATCGAAGCTGGACGCAACGTGGCAGGCCAAGACACGTGCCTTCTATGAGAAGTCGATTGAGATCCCGACCGTGGCGGGTCGTGGGCAGATGCCGCTGCAGGCCGACCTGATCGCCGACGAGCTGAGGGCCGCGGGCTTTGCCGAACAGGACATCAAGATCGTTCCTTATGAGGGCGAGCCTGGCGACAAGACCGTCGCCCTGATCGCCCGCTGGCGCGCGGACAGGCCGACCGGCAAGCCAATCCTGCTGATGGCGCATATGGACATGGTGGAGGCGAAGCGCGCGGATTGGAAGTTCGACCCGTTCGAATTCCGCGAGGAGGGCGGCTATTTCTACGGCCGCGGCAGCTACGACAACAAGGCCGGCATGACCGGGCTGGTCATGTCGTTCCTCAAGCTCAAGCAGGCGGGCTGGAAGCCGAACCGCGACCTGATCCTGTTCTTCACCGGGGACGAGGAGACTGGCGGCAAGGGCGCCCGGCTGGGCGCCACCGAATGGCGGCAAATGACGGACGCCGAATATGCACTCAATTCGGACGGCGGCGGCGGCGCCTTCCTGGCCAACGGCGCGCCGCTTGGCTTCGCCCTGCAAACCGCCGAAAAGACCTTCCAGACTTTCCATTTTACCGTGCGCAACAAGGGCGGCCACTCCAGCCGCCCGCGCAAGGACAATGCCATCTACGAGCTGGCGACGGCGCTCAAGAAGCTTGAGGCGCACCGCTTCCAGCCGATGCTCAACGAGACCACGCGCGGCTATTTCGCGCTGAGGGCGCGCCAGGAAGGCGACAGCGCGCTGGGCAAGGCGATCCGCGCCTGGCTGGCCAATGAGAAGGACGATGCGGCGGCCGACGCGATCGAGGGCAGCGAGCTGGAGGTCGGCCTGACCCGTACCCGCTGCGTCGCCACCGAGCTTCAGGCCGGCCATGCCGATAACGCGCTGCCGCAGATGGCGCGGGCGACGGTCAATTGCCGGATCATGCCCGGAGTCAGCCCGGACGCGATCCAGGCCGAATTGAAGGGGATCGCCGGCGCCGGCGTCGAGGTGACCAAGGACCCCAATTATGTGGGACGATCAACTCCGGTTACGCCGCAGCGGGCGGATGTCGCCAAGGCCTATCAGGATGCGGTGACCGCGCTGAACGGCAAGGGCGTGCCGGTCGCGCCCTATATGTCGGCCGGGGCGACCGACGGGGCATTCTTCCGCGAAGCCGGGATGCCGGTCTACGGAATGGACGGCAGCTGGGTCATCTCGCCCGAGGACGAGCGCGCCCACGGCCTCGACGAACGCATGCCGGTCCGCGCCGTATACGACAATGTGCTGTTCTGGGAGATGGTGCTGAAGCAGCTGGCGGGGCGGTGATGCAGCTGCTCCTCCCTGCTGCGCAGCAGTGGGGAGGGGGACCATTCACCGAAGAGTGAATGGTGGAGGGGTCATGCCGCCGACAAACAATGCATACCGATCGGCAAGGACACTAAGGCGACAACTATCGCCATCCGCCTTACGTCGCTGACTTTTATTGCGCTGCGACGAAGCATGTTTTCGAAATTGACGGACAGCAGCACAATGCCGCCGAAAGGGCGGAGCGCGACCAGAAGCGTCAGAATTGGTTGGAGGCGCAGGGCCTGACCGTCATTCGAATTGCAGCCCGAGATGTATTGCGCAATCCCGACGAGGTCGCGAACTCAATCTATGTGATGTGCCAGACCCCTCCACCATCACCGTCTTCGCGGTGACGGTCCCCCTCCCCATCGCTGCGCGACGGGGAGGAGAAAATGTTTTACCGCAAGATTGCGCTCACCACCTGCGAGATGAGCATCGTCGTCGGATCTACGCGATAGAGATAGCCGTCGCCGTAATAATAGCGGTCGTCGTCATCGAAGCCGTAGCGGGTGCGCAGGTCGTACGGGATCTGGTTGTAGTTCCACGCATAGCCGTAGTTGCCCGGCCAGCGCTGCCCGATGTTGTAGAGCTTCTTGGCCTGGCCCGGCGGCAGGCAGCCATTGTTCTTCTTGGCCAGACCCGGTGGGCAGCCGCCGGTGCCGTATCCGACATGTCCCTTGGCATGGTGGCCCTTGTGGCCTTTGGCATGGTCCGGCTTGGCGTAAGCCGGGGCGGTGGTGGCGAGCGCCGCGACGCCCGCGAGGATCAATAGATGTTTCATGGGCGGTACAATGCCCGAGCCGCGCTGAATGGTCCATGACTTGCCCGTTAACCGTGGTGAATGTGGGAACGCCTGTCGCACACCGACCGTTTTTCCACTCTCACCCAAGGAGGAGAAGGATCATGCTCGGCAAAGCCGACGCAACGCCGATGATCGCGGTCAAGGATCTCGATCGGGCACGCAAATTCTATGAGGAGACGCTTGGCCTCGAGGCCAAGGAGGAGATGGAAGGCGAAGTGCTGATCGTGCGGAGCGGCCGCACGCCGATTACCGTCTACAAATCCGAATTCGCGGGTACCAACAAGGCGACGTCGCTGACCTTCGATGTGGATGACATCGATTCCGAGGTTCGCGAGCTTAAGGAAAAGGGCATCTTCTTCGAGCATTACGATCTCGAGGGGCTCACCCCAAGGGGCGACATCTATGAAGGCGAAGGCGGCTTCAAGACCGCCTGGTTCAAGGATCCGGACGGGAACATCCTGAGCCTGATCGAAGAAAAGGCCTAAATCGCTCAATCGCGCGCATAGGGGCGCGGTTGCTGCACAGGCGTGAGGCCGTCGAACCAGGCTCGAAACTCGGGCGAATACCAGTGGCCGCGAAGGTTCCAGGCCAGCTGGAGGCCCGGGAGGTGGCCGAAATCGGCGGCCTGCCGCTCGATGGTGTGCCAATGCTCCTCGTCGAGGCGGCCATTGAGCCATTGCACGCGCGAGGATTCATAAAGGCGGAAGAGCGCGCTGGCATAGGCGACGAAGCGGACCCAGTCCTCTTCGCTCAGCGCCCTCGGGTCGGTTAGTCCAACCGACCAGAGGCGTGCGAAATCGGCATTGTCGATGATGCTCTGCACCAGGTCCGTGTAGAGCCCCGAATGCGCCTGCGACGAGGTTGCGCGGATTGCCGAGGTCGCTTGCTTGAGCTGAATCCCAACGAAAATGAGCGAGGCGATGACGGCGACCGCCGAAACGATCTGCGCAACCAATGAGGCCTGTTCCAGGGTCATGGGCAGTAACTCCCACCGTCGCCTTGCCGCCAATATATCATTGGGCCTGGCGAAAGCAGCCGGTCCTTTACGGGAACCCGGTTGCCCCCGGCCGACTCCCGGTCTAGAGCGCGCGCAAATTCCGGGGTCGCTTCCCGCGGCCCTGGTTTCACACGCTCATCAAGGGGACCGGAACCTCCATGGCTCGCAAGAAGATTGCGCTGATCGGCGCGGGAATGATCGGCGGCACGCTCGCCCACCTCGCGGCCAAGAAGGAAATGGGCGACATCGTCCTGTTCGACATCGCCGAGGGCATCCCCCAGGGCAAGGCGCTCGACCTGTCGCAATGCGGCCCGATCGAGGGTTTCGACGCGAGCATCAAGGGCACCAACGACTATGCCGACATCGCCGGCGCCGACGTGGTGATCGTCACCGCGGGCGTGCCGCGCAAGCCGGGCATGAGCCGCGACGACCTGCTCGGCATCAACCTCGGCGTGATGAAGCAGGTCGGCGAGGGGCTAAAGCAGCACTGCCCCGACGCCTTCGTCATCTGCATCACCAACCCGCTGGACGCGATGGTGTGGGCGCTGCGCGAATTCTCCGGCCTGCCCCACAACAAGGTGGTCGGCATGGCCGGCGTGCTGGACTCGGCCCGCTTCGCCACCTTCCTCGCCCAGGAATTCGGTGTGTCGGTCCGCGACGTGAACGCCTTCGTGCTCGGCGGCCATGGCGACACGATGGTCCCCGTCACCAGCTACACCACCATCTCCGGCATCCCGGTCGACGACCTGGTCAAGATGGGCCGCTCGTCGAAGGAGCGCATCGACGAGATCGTCAAGCGCACCCGCGGCGGCGGCGGCGAGATTGTGGCGCTGCTGAAGACCGGCAGCGCCTATTACGCGCCCGCGACATCGGCGATCGCCATGGCCGAGGCCTATCTTGGCGACCAGAAGCGGATCCTGCCCTGCGCCGTCTATGTCGAGGGCAAATATGGCCTCGACGGCCTCTACGTCGGAGTCCCGACCGTGATCGGCGCGAACGGCGCCGAGGAAGTGATCGAAATCGCGCTCGACGACGAGGCCAAGCGGAACTTCCAGGTCAGCGTCGACGCGGTTAAAGAGCTGCTGGTGGCTTGCAAGCAGATCGACGGCAGCCTCGCATAAATGGGATTGCTGTCGATCCTGACGATCTTTTTGATCACTTCGGCTGCGTTCTTCTGGATGGGGAATCGGCGGCTTCTGCTTGTTGGTGCGGGCCTACTGGTCGGCGCGGCTGCCCTGTCGATCTACACCTTGTCGGGGTCGGTCCCCGCTGACCTCAACGAAGCCGACCGCATGGGCAATGCGGCGGCGCGTCTGATTATTGTCGTATTGTCAGCTAGCAGCGCCGCGGCGTTCTTCGCAGGCTATATCTTTTCCGTCTTGAGACTTCGCAAGTCTCAGACAGTCGCACGGGTAGAATCTGAATGAGCATCCTCGTCAACAAGGACACCAAGGTCATCACCCAGGGGATGACCGGCGAAACCGGCACTTTCCATACCCAGCAGGCGCTGGCCTATGGCACGCAGATGGTCGGCGGCGTGACGCCTGGGAAGGGCGGGACAACCCACCTCGACCTGCCGGTGTTCAACACCGTCGAGGAAGCGGTCGAGGCGACCGGTGCCGACGCGTCCGTCATCTACGTCCCGCCGCCCTTCGCTGCGGACTCGATCCTGGAGGCGATCGACGCCGAGGTGCCGCTGATCGTCTGCATCACCGAAGGGATCCCGGTGCTCGACATGGTCAAGGTCAAGCGCGCGCTGACCGGCTCCAAGTCGCGGCTGATCGGGCCCAACTGCCCGGGCGTGCTGACGCCCGGCGAGTGCAAGATCGGCATCATGCCCGGCAATATCTTCAAGGATGGCAGCGTCGGCATCGTCTCGCGCTCCGGCACCTTGACCTATGAGGCGGTGTTTCAGACCTCCAACGAGGGCCTGGGCCAGACCACCGCGGTCGGCATCGGCGGCGACCCGGTCAAGGGCACCGAATTCATCGAGATGCTCGAGCTGTTCCTGGCCGACGACGAGACCCAGTCGATCATCATGATCGGCGAGATCGGCGGCGACGCCGAGGAGCAGGCGGCGCAGTTCCTCGCCGACGAGGCGAAGCGCGGCCGCAAGAAGCCGACCGTCGGCTTCATCGCCGGCCGCACCGCGCCCCCGGGCCGCCGCATGGGCCATGCCGGCGCCATCGTCTCTGGCGGCAAGGGCGATGCGGAATCGAAGATCGCGGCGATGGAAGCCGCTGGAATCCGCGTCAGCCCAAGCCCATCTGAGCTTGGCAAGACGCTGAAGCAACTTTTGGGAGCGTAACTAACTGTTCCCCGGCGAAGGCCGGGGTCCAGGAGCCCCGAATGGGGCTTCAGGAAGGCATTTGAAGGATCCTATTACTGGCTGCCGCCAGCCTGGGCCCCGGCCTTCGCCGGGGAACAATGAAGGGATAGAACGGGCAATGATGAAGGCCGGTTACGTCTAGATCATGGCGAACCGGAGGAACGGAACGATCTACATCGGCGTGACCAGCGATCTTGTCGGGCGAATCTTTCAACACCGCGAGGGCTTGGTTCCCGGCTTCACCAAGCGATATGGCTGCAAACTGCTGGTGTACTTCGAGGCTTATGACGATCTGCAGGACGCGCGGTTGCGCGAGTTGCGGATGAAGGAGTGGAAGCGGAGTTGGAAGGTTCGCCTGATCGAGGAGAACAACCTTGAATGGGTCGATCTCTATCCGACGTTGATTTGAAACCGGCTGCGCCGGTTCCTGGACCCCGGCCTTCGCCGGGGAACTAGAGGTGGCATGAACGACGAAGGCATCATGGCGATCGAACGCGAGCAGGGCCCGAGCTGGGCGCGGCCGAACTGGCCGGTGGCGGAACTCGACCCTGTCAATCTTGGACTCGATCCGACCGAAGCCACGATCGAGAAGGTCGCCGAGAAGGCCAAGGCTGCCATCGCCGCATCCGGCGTCACGGACGAGGCGGCCATACGCCGCGCGGCAGAAGACAGCATCCGGGCAATGATGCTGATCCGCACATACCGGGTGCGCGGTCACCTCGCCGCCAACCTCGACCCGCTCGGCCTGACCAAGCGCGAGCTGCCGGCCGACCTCACTCCGGCGTACCACGGATTTTCCGATGCCGATCTCGACCGCAAGATCCATCTCGGCGGAGTCCTCGGTTTTCAGGAAGCTTCGATCCGCCAGATCCTGCCGGTGCTGCAATCGACCTACTGTGGGCCGGTCGGCTTCGAATATATGCACATCAACGACCTGGAGGAGCGGCGCTTCATCCAGGACCGGATCGAGGGCGCGGAGGAAACCATCCAGTTCACGCCCGTGGGCAAGCGCTCGATCCTCGAGAAGGTGATCCACGGCGAGCAGTGGGAAAAATTCCTCGCCAAGAAATATGTCGGGACCAAGCGGTTCGGGCTCGACGGCGGCGAAAGCGCCATCCCCGCGCTGGAAGCGGTGATCAAATATGGCGGGCAATATGGCGTCGAGGAAATCGCCATCGGCATGGCCCACCGCGGCCGGCTCAACGTTCTCTCCAATGTGATGGGCAAGCCTTATCGCGCGATTTTCCATGAGTTTGCGGGCGGCGCGACCAACCCGGCCGATGTCGGCGGGTCGGGCGACGTCAAATATCATCTCGGCACCTCGACCGATCGCGAGTTCGACGGCAACAAGGTCCATCTCTCGCTGCTGCCCAATCCTTCGCACCTCGAGGCGGTCGATCCAGTGGTGCTCGGCAAGGTTCGCGCTGTCCAGACGCTCAAGGCCGACGAGGAAGGTGACCGCGTCCTGCCGATCATCTTGCATGGCGATGCCGCCTTCGCGGGCCAAGGGATTGTCGCCGAATGCTTCGGCTTCTCCGGCCTGCCCGGCTACGAGACCGGCGGCACGATCCATTTCGTGATCAACAACCAGGTCGGCTTCACAACCAGCCCCCAGTTCGCGCGGTCGTCGCCCTATCCTTCGGACATCGGCAAGTCGGTCCAGGCGCCGATCCTGCACGTCAACGGCGACGATCCCGAAGCGGTCACTTTCTGCTGCAAGCTGGCGATCGAGTTCCGCCAGGCGTTCAACCGCGACATCGTCATCGACATGTGGTGCTACCGCCGCTTCGGCCACAATGAGGGCGACGAACCGAGCTTCACCCAGCCGTTGATGTATGATGCGATCAAGCAGCACCCGGCGGTCAGCCAGGTCTATGGGGAGCGGCTGATCGCCGAGGGCGTGGTCGACCGGAAGTGGATCGACGAGACCACGGCCAAATTCATCCAGCACCTCGAAACCGAATTCGAGGCGGGCGCGAATTACCTGCCCAACAAGGCCGACTGGTTCTCCGGTCGATGGGAAGGCCTCGGCATGCCGGGCGAGCCGGTCGATGCGCGGCGCAACGTCAACACTGCGATTACGGAAGATCAGTATGCGCGTCTGTCGCAACTGCTGACGACGGTCCCCGAAGGCCTCAACATCCACAAGACGCTGGGCCGCATCCTCGACGCCAAGAAGAAGGCGCTGGACGAGGGGCAGGGCATCGACTGGGCGACCGCCGAGGCGCTGGCCTATGGCAGCCTGGTCGAGGACGGTTATCGGGTCCGCCTGTCGGGCCAGGACAGCGGCCGCGGCACCTTCAGCCAGCGGCATGCCGTCTGGACGGACCAGAAGAGCGGCGACAAATATGTCCCGCTGGGCACCAGGCGCGATGACGCCGGCCAGCCGCTGTTCGAGGTCCGTGACAGCCCACTGAGCGAGTTTGGCGTGCTTGGCTTCGAATATGGATATTCGATGGCCGATCCGCGCGCGCTGGTGCTGTGGGAGGCGCAGTTCGGCGACTTCGCCAACGGCGCCCAAACCATCATGGACCAGTTCATCGCCGCCGGCGAAGCCAAGTGGTTGCGCGCCTCGGGACTGGTGATGCTGCTGCCGCACGGCTTCGAGGGACAGGGGCCGGAGCATAGCTCGGCGCGGCTCGAGCGCTACCTGCAGCTGTGCGCCGAGGACAATATCCAAGTCGCCAACTGCACCACGCCGGCCAATTATTTCCACATCCTCCGCCGCCAGATGCTGCGCGGTTTCAGAAAGCCGCTGATCATCATGACCCCCAAGTCGCTGCTTCGGCACAAGCTGGCGGTGTCGGGCAAGGACGATTTCATCGGCGAAGGTCACTTCCGCCGCATCCTCAGCGACCTCAATCCGCCGGCGGAGGGCGAGACCAGGAGGGTTGTGCTCTGCTCCGGCAAGCTCAGCTATGAGCTGATGGAGGCGCGCGACGCGGCCGGCGACAGCTCGACCGAGATCATCCGCCTCGAACAGCTCTATCCCTTCCCCGGCGAGCCTTTGGTCAAGCGCCTCAAGGCCATGCCGAAGCTGGAAGAGATGGTCTGGGCACAGGAAGAGCCGAAGAACAATGGCGCCTGGCATTTCGTCGAGGACGAGCTGGAGGATTGCCTGGCCGAGGCCGGGTTCAAGGGAAAGCGCGCCCGTTACGCCGGCCGCGCCGCCTCGGCCTCGCCGGCGACGGGCCTCGCCAAGCGCCACGCCGCCGAGCAAGCGGCCTTGATTGCCGACGCGCTGGGGCATAGCAGCCGCAGCGCCGCCACCAAGCAAGCTTCTAAGGGATAAGCGACCCATGGCCACCGATGTGAAGGTTCCCGCGCTGGGAGAGTCGATCACCGAAGGGACTTTGGCCCAATGGCTGAAGAAGCCCGGCGAGGCTGTCGCCGCTGATGAGCCGATCGCCAGCCTGGAGACCGACAAGGTGTCGGTCGAGGTGCCGTCGCCGGTGGCAGGGACAATGGCCGAGCAGCTGTTCAAGGAAGGCGACACGGTCGAGGTGGGCGCGATCATCGCGCGGATCGGTGAAGCGGGTGCCGGGGCAGCCGCCGCGCCTGCCGAGACCAAGGAAGCGGTCGACGCCGCCACCAACCCTGCCGGAGCCGGCGAAACGCCGCTGCCGCGCGAGGACGCGCATGCGCCGACCGCGGATCATGCGGACCTGACCCTGTCGCCGGCGGTTCGCCGCGCGGTGCTCGAGCATCATGTCGACCCCTCCTCGATCAAGGGTACCGGCAAGGACGGCCGGATCACCAAGGACGACGTGCTGGCCGCCGCCAAGCTGAAGCAAGGCGGGCCGGTCCACGAGCCGGAGGCGCGCGCACCTGCTAGTTCCCCGGCGCAGGCCGGGGTCCAGGGCGCTGCGCAAGCAGCGCCTGTCGGCGCTACTGGGCCCCATTCTGGGCCCCATCAAAGTACTACTTTGATGGGAACCCCCGCGCCGGGGAACAGGAATGAGGAGCGGGTCAAGATGACCCGCCTGCGGCAGACCATCGCCCAGCGTCTCAAGGACGCGCAGAATAGCGCGGCTCTGCTGACCACCTATAACGACGTCGACATGTCGGCGGTGATCGACGCCCGTGCCCGCTACAAGGATCTGTTCGAAAAGAAGCACGGCATCCGCCTCGGCTTCATGGGTTTCTTCGTCAAAGCCGTGGCGCTGGCCGCGCGCGACGTGCCGTCGGTCAACGCCCGGATCGAAGGCGACGAGATCGTCTATTCCGACTTCCTCGACGTGTCGGTCGCGGTGTCAGCGCCCAAAGGGCTGGTCGTCCCGGTGATCCGCGACGCCGATAAAATGAGCTTCGCGGAGATCGAGAAGGCCATCGCCGCCTTCGGCAAGAAGGCCAAGGAAGGCACGCTGACCGTCGACGAGATGAAGGGCGGCACCTTCACCATCTCCAACGGCGGCGTGTTCGGGAGCCTGCTGTCGAGCCCGATCGTCAACCCGCCGCAGTCGGCGGTGCTCGGCATGCACCGCATCGAGGAACGGCCCGTGGTTCGCGACGGCCAGATCGTCGCCCGGCCGATGATGTATCTGGCGCTGTCCTACGATCACCGCCTGATCGACGGCCGCGAGGCGGTCACCTTCCTCGTCCGCGTGAAGGAGGCGATCGAGGACCCGACCCGGCTGCTGATCGACCTTTAGGGTCTGCTCCTAGGCGGCTTGGCGGATCTCCAACGCATAGTCGCGCCCGAGGCGTTCGGCCGCGCCGGTCAGCACGGCCTCCCGTTGCTCGACGCGCCACACAGGCGTGCCCAGTATCAGCCGGCCGAAGTGGCGCCGGGCGGCAAAGGCAGTGTCGAAGTTTGGGCGGCCGCCGGAATCGAGAATTTGGCCCACCCGTGAGCCGGTAAGCATCACGCCCTGCCAGGCGCCGTAGGCGTGCATCAAATTGACGATATAGCGGGCAAGAAGCCCCGCGAGCAGGCGCGGGCGCTCCGGAATCAGCAACTCGGGGCAAGCAAGCGACCAGACCGGGTCCTGCCGGTCGAGCTGCAGCATCTTTTCCCAGCTGACGAAGGGAGACCCAGCCTTGAGCGCGGTAGCGAGCTTCTCCTCGCGCTCATTCGTCGGCGCAAAGTCGATGTTTCCGGCCTCGGTTTCGAGGACGCTGACATGTTGTTGGGTGTCGACGTCGACAATCGCAGCGTTTACCCCTTCGTCGACCATCACCATGACATAGCGTCCCGGCCGGTTGAGCCCGAAGGTGCCGCTGCCGCGAACCGGCTCCATGGTAGCCAGGCCGGATCGCGTGGCCCAGGCGCGGGAGACGACGTCGTTGATGATTGTGACCGGGCGCTCGAAGACGGCGGCGAGGCCGGCCCGGGTGATGGTCCATCGCGACCGGACTAGCGACAGCGTTTCGCCGCTGCACGCGCCGGCGATTGCCAGCGCGCACTCAAGGCCACGCAACGCATGGCCGCTTTCGCGCTCAAACTGCTGCAGCGCATCAGTGAAGGTTGGCAGTCCGCGGATGTCGATCTCGCGAGCATGCTCGATCCTGGGCCGCAATGACGGCGATGCCGTCGCGAAACGTAGAACGCCTTCCAGCGATGCATCGATGAGCAACCAGGGACGTCCCTCGGTCGCAGCCGAACCAATCATGTGCACTCTCCCACAGAATCGGAGGTACATACGAATTCTGGCTTAAGGCTAAGTTACCAGCCGCGAGCTCGTCGGATTGCGGCCTTGCGGGCCGTAGGCACTGACCCTAAAGCGCCCCGCAAACCCAAGCTTCCTCAATGCAATTGGAGCGGTGATGGCGGACACGTTTGATTTCGACGTCCTGGTGATCGGTTCCGGCCCGGGCGGCTATGTCGCCGCGATCCGTGCCGCGCAGCTCGGGCTCAAGACCGCCTGTGCCGAGGGTCGCGAGACGCTGGGCGGGACCTGCCTCAACGTCGGCTGCATTCCTTCCAAGGCGATGCTCCACGCGTCGGAATATTATGATGCCGCGGCCAATGGCGCCTTCGCCAAGCTCGGCATCAAGGTGAAGCCGGAGCTCGACCTCGACGCGATGCACAGCCAGCGCAAGGACGCGGTCAAGGGCCTGACCGGCGGCATCGAGTTCCTGTTCAAGAAGAACAAGGTCGAATGGCTGAAGGGCTATGCCGCCTTCACCGGCGCCAACAAGGTCAAGGTCGGCGAACGCACGGTAACCGCCAAGAACATCGTCATCGCCACCGGCTCGTCGGTGACTCCACTGCCGGGCGTCGAAATCGACCAGAAGGTCGTCGTCGACAGCACCGGCGCGCTCGAGCTCGCCAAGGTGCCCGAGCATATGGTGGTGATTGGCGGAGGCGTGATCGGACTGGAGCTGGGCAGCGTTTGGCGGCGGCTCGGCGCCAAAGTGACCTGTGTCGAATTCCTCGACCAGGTCCTGCCCGGCTTCGACGGCGACGTCCGCAAGGAGGCCAACAAGATCCTCAAGAAGCAGGGCTTCGAGTTCAAGCTGTCGAGCAAGGTGACCGGCGTGTCGGTCAAGGGTGGCAAGGCTACGCTAACCGTCGAGCCCGCAAAGGGCGGGGACAGCGAGACGATCGAGGCGGACTGCGTCCTCGTCTCGATCGGCCGCCGCCCCAACACCGAAGGGCTGGGCCTCGACAAGATCGGCCTGCAGCTCAACAATCGCGGCCAGATCGAGACGGACCATGATTTCCGCACCAAGGTCGACGGCGTTTGGGCGATCGGCGACGTGATCCCCGGCCCGATGCTGGCACACAAGGCCGAGGATGAGGGGATCGCGGTCGCCGAGAATATCGCCGGGCAGACCGGCATCGTGAACCATGAGGTGATCCCCAGCGTGGTCTACACCATGCCCGAAATCGCCGGCGTCGGCCTGACCGAGGAGCAGGCGAAGGAACAGGGCGAGGTCAAGGTCGGCAAATTCCCGATGCTGGCCAACAGCCGGGCCAAGACCAACCATGAGCCCGACGGCTTCGTGAAGGTCGTCGCCGACGCCAAGACCGACCGCGTGCTCGGCGTGTGGTGCATCGCCTCGGTCGCCGGCACGATGATCGCCCAGGCCGCGCAGGCGATGGAGTTCGGCGCGACCAGTGAGGACATCGCCTACACCTGTCACGCCCATCCGACGCATAGCGAAGCGCTCAAGGAAGCGGCGATGGCGGTCACCGGCAAGCCGATCCATATTTGAGGACCCTCTCCCATTTAGGGAGAGGGAGGGACCCGCTGCGAAGCAGTGGGAGGGTGAGGGCAAGTCACCCCTCACCCCGCTCAGCTGCGCCGAGTCGCCCGCTCCCTCAGGGCGAGAGGGATCGGTAGATTTAACCCTAATTATATAAAAATCATGATTTCCCGCGGCGGCCCGGCTAACGGAGTTGCTGACCGATTCGATGCTGGCGGCCGGGGGACGGGCCAACCAGGTGGACCTTCGAACGGCGCGTGACCGGGAGTCAAAGATGGGGGCAATTCGCTCGCGGCTGCGCCGCTGGCATGTGTGGCTTGGCTGGCTGGTGGGCCTGCCTTTCTTGTTCTGGACCGTGTCCGGGCTGGTGATGGTCGCCAAGCCGATCGAGGAGGTGCGCGGCGAGCATCTCATCGCCAAGCCCAGGCCGATCAGCGTGACGGGGCCGTTGGTCGCACCACGGGTGGAAGGGCGGCAGGTCATCGCCGTGACGCTCGAGCCGCGGGCCGATGGTCCGCGCTGGGAAATCGACTTCGCGGGCGGCGAAAGCCGCCTGGCCGATCCGGCGACGGGCCGGCTGCTGCCGCGTCTGGGTGCGGCCGACGCTTCAAGGGAACTGATGGCCCGATACCAGGGCACCGCCAAGGTGGCGGAAGTGGCGCGGGTCGATGCCGACAGCCCGCCGCTGGAGCTTCGCCGGGCGATGAACGGCTGGCGCGTCCGGATGGACGATGACAGCCATTTCTACATCGACGGCGGATCGGGCGAGATCATTGCCCGCCGGACCAGCTGGTGGCGGATCTACGACTTCATGTGGGGCCTGCACATCATGGACCTGCAGGGCCGCGAGGACACCAACAATCCCTGGATAGTGAGCTTCGCCGTCCTGTCGCTGCTCATGGTGCTGCTGGCGTTCGCCCTGCTGCCGATGACCATCCGCCGCAAGAATGGCAAGAATGGCAACGGCGGCCGGGTCAGCTCCAGCTGAGCATCCTCGCCAGCCAACCGCGATCGTCTTGAGTCAGACGCGGAGGGGCCCCTACCGGCGGGCATTCGAGGCAGCGGACCTGGATCGTCGGACCGCTGAGGATCGAGCGGACTTCCACCAGGGCGCGGGCCAGCATGGACTCCGGTGCCGGTGACAGGGACGCTAGGGCGTCGGCCGGAACGTCCGCCTCTTCCTCTTCCCCGGCCCACGCCATCAGCAGGGTATCGGTGAAGTCAGGTCCTTCCTCGAGATAGGTCAGCCGGCGCTCGCCCTCGCCCAGCTTGGCCAGCTCCGCGGCCTTGGCGATCGCCTCATCCATCCCGCCGAAGCCGTCGACCAGCCCCAGCTGGCGGGCACTGCCGCCGTCCCAGACGCGGCCTTGGCCGATGCGGTCAATGTCGGCCGGCGACTTGCGCCGCGCCTCGGCGACGATGCCGAGGAACTTGCGATAGACCTGCTCGACGCCGGCCTGGATCAGCGCGTCGGCTTCGGGCGACGGCCCTTTCAGCAGATCGGGCTCGCCCGACATCGGCGTGGTCTTCACTCCATCGGCGCCGAGGCCGAGCTTGGTCAGCGTTCCCTCAAAGCTCGGCAGGACGCCGAACACGCCGATTGATCCGGTGATGGTCGACGGTTCGGCGAACACATAGTCGCCCGGCATCGCAACCCAGTAGCCGCCCGACGCGGCGACATTGCCCATCGACACGACGACCGGGATGTCCCTGGCCTTGGCCGCCAGCAATGCCTGACGGATTCGCTCCGATGCCAGCGCCGAGCCGCCCGGGCTGTCGACGCGCACGACCAGCGCCTTCAAATTCTTGGTAGCGAGGCCCTTCTCGATCGCCCGGGCAATGGTTTCGCCCCCGGCGCGGCCGGGGCCGGCCTTGCCGTCGACGATCTCGCCGGCGACGGTCACCACCCCGATCGGGCCTTCGCGGCGATCGACCGCCTGGCGGTCATAGTCGGCCAGCTTGATGCGATTGTAGAGGTGCGGGCCGTCTGCATCCTCGCCTCCTAGCTCCGCCAGCCTTTGCTCATAGGCGCGCCGTTCGCCAATCCGGTCGACCAGCTTGAGGTCGAGCGCCGCCTTGGCGAGGTCGCCGTTCGACGCCTGCGCCACGCCCGCCGGGTCGGCCAGCATGCGATTGAGGCCAGCCGTCGCGACCGGTCGGCCGCGGCCGATGTCCTCGCGCCAGGTTTCGAGCAGCGCTCCGGCCAGCGCCTGCAGATTCTCGCGCGCCTCGGGCGACATGTCGCTGCGGGTGAACGGCTCGACCGCGGCCTTGTAGGTGCCGACGCGATAGACGTTGGCGGTGACTCCCAGCTTGTCGAGCAGGCCCTTGAAGTAGAGGTTGTTGCCGCCCGGCCCGGCGACCGCGACGATGCCCAGCGACGGCATCCATATTTCGGACGCGTGGGCGGCGAGCTGGTAGCGGTCGGATTCATAAGCGGTGGCGAAGGCGATCACCGGCTTGGTCTTCTTCACCTCGCGGATCTTCTCGCCCAGCGCGGCGATCGCCGGCTGGCCGCCGCCGAGGAAGCCGTCGAGGTCGAGGGCGATGGCCTTGACCCGGCTGTCGTCCTTGGCCGCGTCGAGCGTGGCGATCAGGTCCCTCAGCTCAAATTCGCGGGTGACCCCGCCAGTGCCTGCCACTGCCGCGAATGGATCGGGGCGCGACGCCTGCTCGACCAGCACCCCGTCGAGGTCCATCGCCAGCACGCCGTCCGATATGGCCGCGGGGCGTGCCGACAGGCCGGCGTAGAGCAGCCCGAAAAACAACAGCATGAACAGCAGGACGAGCATGTCCTTGATGCCGACCAGCAGCTTCCACACCGCACCCACGAACCGCATGGCACTCTCCTTTGCTGGCAGGGGTAGAGCAGAAATAGGAAGCCGCCCAAGGAATTTCGACGGCTGGCGGACCGCTGCGCGGCGTATTTCGCTTCAGCTTTGCGCGCTACTGTAACGCTGCGGCGCGCATCAAGCGGGCGATCGCCGATAATCGGGCTGTGTTCCCGTACGGCGCCAATAGTCTTCGAGGCCAATGCGATGCAGCAGGCTTGTAAACCGGGGCTCGGGCCGGAGCGGCGCCATCGGCAGGGCGAAAAGATCCCGGGTCTGGCGTCTGGTGAGCGTCGAAATTGGGTTATCGACGCCAAACTCACCGCGGTTCAGGAGGTAGCGTTCCCACGCATCGAAGCTTAGCTCTGCTCGCCCCAGCAAAGCGAAGACTGTCGCGGAGAAAGGGATGTTGCGGACATCCGCTTCCGCGCGCTTGCGGAAATCGGCAACGCTGACTTCGATCGCGGAGGCGTGCTGGGAATCCGCTGCCTGTGCCAGTCGCAGCATTGTCGCCGGTTCGTCGGGGCTGAACCCGGTAGGCCGCCTGTCCGGGTCCATGACGAACGCCGCGGCCGCCTGCGGCCTGCCACTGAACAGCAGGAACCTGTATCGCGTGTGCCATAGAGCGGGATGCGACGGCCATTGATCATAGGCGCGGTCGAGTTGCGCATTGGCGTCGTCGGAATGACCGGCGTGCAGCATGGCATTGGCCAGCAAAGCATGACCGACGGGCGGGAACGAAGGCCGCCGAGCCATCCCCTTCCAAGTGTCAACGGCCTCTTCGAGTCGGCCGACATCGTGGAGAAGCCCCGCCAGCCTGCCTGGGCCAAGCCAATGGCCCGGGAAGCGCTGCACGAATTGCCGTAGCTCGGCTTCCATGCTCGCCCAGTTCCTGAAATAGGGCCTGATCAGGATGAGCGCGAGGTGCGCATCCGCATTGTCGGGATCAATTGCCAGGGCGCGCTCCGCCGCCGGCCGCAATTTTGTCGGGACGGCGGCGATTTCCGCATCGTCATAGCCTTCCAGCAAATGCGTGGTCGCCAGAGCAAGCGCGCCCCACGCCTCTGCATATTGCGGGTCAATGCGGACCGCCCGTTCGAAATAGGAAATGGCTTGCCGCTGCTGGCCGGGGAAGCCCTGGCGCGTGGCGACGTCTCCCTGCCGGAACAGCTCCCGCGCCTCGGCCGGCGGCTGATGCAGCCACGGCCTGCGCCACGCCAGCAGCCCAGTGCCCGTAAGCGCGGCCAGTGCACCGCCGGCGATGAGCGCGCGGCGATTGATCGCGGATCGAGGCTCGTTGTTCGGGCTGACGGCTGCTGTCGTGCTCTCGACAACCGACCCATTCTCGTCGGTTTCGACCAGCCGGTAGCCGACCTTGGTAATGGTCTCGACCCGGAAGGCCTCGAACTGCCTGGCCAGCGCCCGCAACCGCGAGAGGACGCGGTTGATTGCATCGTCGGTGACCGCGCGGCCTTCCCAGCAGGCGGCGATTAAATCGTCGCGGCTGAGGATTTCGCTGCGCGCGCTGGCCAGCGTCACCAGCACCTGCATGACGAGCGGTTCGAGCACTTCGCGGCGGTCGCCCCCGATGACCTCGCGAGTGGCAGGGCGCACCTCGACCGTTCCGATTCGAAATGGCCGAAGATGGGCGAGATCGATCGGCCACGGGCTTTTCGGGGGCGCCAATCCACCCTTCCTCGGCAAATCATCCGCTGAAAATCGGTCGTTCATCAGGATTAGTGCCCCCCGATCGGCGCATCTTTCCCTGCAGGGGCGCTGAACGCAATCAATAACTTAGATGAGATTGACCGCGCTGGCTCCCCAACCCGCGTCGCATCGGGCGGCGCGCAATCGGAGGAGAAATTCCATGGCGAAAACATGCAGGGACGGCGGATTTGCATTCGCTCAAACCGCCCGCGCCGCGATCTTAGTCGGGACAGCAATTTCGGTAGCTTCTCCGGCGTCAGGGCAGATTGCATTGACCGGAGTCGGCAACCAGGACGTGTTATGCACGCTCTCTGATGCAATCGGCACTGCCGATGATGATAGTTGCACGTCGTTCAATGCTGCAGAGGACCTACGGATTGGCGACGCGGGCGGGAGCCATATCGTGTTTAATGGCGCCTTCGGTACCGCGAATTTCAACAGTACGACCGTCCAATTCAACAGCTCAACCGTTGCTTTCGGCGGTGGCACGACCACGCTCGGCGGTACGGTGACGGTCAACAACAATCTCACCACCAACGGCATTACGAACACCGGATTGATCATTTCCGGCTCGTTGTCGAGCAATACCATTTTCGGCAACAGCGCCACGATCACCAACATCCTGTCGGCCAACGGCTCTTTCACTGACTCGCTGACCGTCATCGGTTCTGCCAACGTCACGATGGGCGGCAACATCGTCCACGGCGTCGCCGCCGGTGTTGCCGACACCGATGCCGTGAACGTTGCACAGCTTATCGCTGCTACCTCCGGGGTTGCCACCGACATTACCGCGCTGGAGACTATGACTGCGACGCACACGACGCAGATCGCCACCCTGGAGACCACGACCGCGACGCACACTACGCAAATTGCGAGCCTGGACGCGACGACCGCCACCCACACGACCCAAATCGGCAATCTGGAAACCACGACCGCGACGCACACGACGCAGATTGCTGCCGTCGAGGCGGTGAACACTACACAAGCCACTCAGATCAGCGCGATCCAGGCGGTCAACACTACCCAGACCACCCAGATCAGCGCTCTCCAGGCGGTGCAGGATTCGCTCGAGGGGAGTGTCGACACGCTGTTCGAGCTCCGCAGCAGCGATCGACGCGACATGAAGCAGGGGGTGGCTGCGGCGATGTCGATGGCCAGCGCGCCGATGCCGTCGGAGCCGGGCCGGGTCGCCTATGCCGTCAACGGCGCCATGTTCCGCGGCGAAAAGGCCGTCGGCGGGTCGCTGCAGTACCGGCTCAACACTTGCGCACCGATGGCGATCGGGGTCGGCTTCTCCTACGCCGGCAACAAGAACAACGGGGTGCGGGTGGGCGTCGCCGGGGAATTCTGAGCCATCAGCCTCGGGCGGCGGTCGCCCTGGCCGCTGCCCGGAGGGGCGGGGCCGGATTCCTCCGAGTCCGGTCCCGTCATCCTGTTCCCCGGCGTAGGCCGGGGT
>JALYNQ010000085.1 GCA_030773115.1 Pseudomonadota bacterium | reverse complement strand
CGTGCACGTAGAGTCGATGGCACAAGAGGCGGCAGAATAGGCGGGATCGGTCGATAAAGGGCCGCTCCCGGGAGGGGGCAGCCCAGATCAGGTTCTACGGAATCCGAAAAGGGAGAAGAGGGAAGCCCCCTCTCCTCCCTTTTTCATTTTCTTCTCCCGAAACTGAAACAGAGCGGGCCTAACGGGCCGCTCGAGAGGAGAAGGAAGTTGAACATGTTCGCCCGTACTGAGCGACTGTTACTGAGACCCGGCTGGGCCGAGGACGCCCCCGCGCTGGCGCGCGCCATTGCCGACGAGGCTGTGGTGCGCAACCTGGCGACGGCGCCCTGGCCCTATGCGCTGCAGGACGCGGAGGCGTTTCTCGCGTCCCCACGCGACCCGGCGATGCCGGGCTTCCTGATCACCGAGCGGACGGACGGCGCGCCCCGGATCGTCGGCTCCTGCGGCCTCGCCCGCCGTCCCTCCGGCGCGGTAGAGCTGGGCTATTGGATCGCCCGCGCCCACTGGGGCAAAGGATTCGCCACGGAGGCCGGCCGGGCGCTGATCGACATCGCCCGGACGCTCAAGCTGCCGCGGCTGGAGGCTTCGCACTTCCTCGACAATCCGGCCTCGGGTCGGGTGCTGGAGAAGCTCGGCTTCCAGCCAACCGGGCTCAGCACCACCCGCTACAGCTGCGCTCGCGGCGGCGAGGCAATGTCGAAGCTCTACCGGCTGTCGCTGATGAACCGGGCAGATGTCGAGGAGCCGCTGGCGGCCTAGGCCGCGTCGTGAAGGATGATGCCGAGCGTATGGCGCTGTCCTTCGCGGAGCGGGCTGACGCCGTGGCGCATCGTAACGCGATAGGTGCCGCGAGTGCCCTGGACCGGGCGGTGATTGACGGCGAAGATCACCGCCTCTCCGGCATGTAGCCGGACGACCTGCACCCTCGACTGCATGCGCGGCCGCTGCTCGGTCAGCACCAGCTCGCCGCCGGTGAAGTCGGCCCCGGGCTCGGACAGCAGGAAGGCGGCCTGCAGCGGGAAGTTGAGCTCGCCATACAGATCCTGATGCAGGCAATTATAGTCCCCCGGCCCGTAGCGCAGGATCAGCGGCGTCGGACGCGTCTGCCCGGCCTCGTGGCAGCGCAGGATATAATCCTCGAACTTGGGTGGGAACGGCTCGGTCACCCCCAGCGCCTGACGCCAATGGTTGGCTAGGGCCGCGAGCCGTTCGTAGAGGCCTTCACGAAGCTGCTGGACCAGCGGCGGCAAAGGGTAAGCGAAATAGCGATATTCGCCTTGGCCGAAGCCGTGCCGGGCCATCACCACGTGGCTGCGGAACAGATCTTCATCATCGTAGGAGGCGATCAGCTGGGCACGCTCGGCGGCCGTCAGGAGCGGCCCCGTGGTCGCCCAGCCCTGCCGGTCGATTTCCTCGGCCAGCCGCTGCCAATCGATGGCTGCAATGCGTTGTTCGATGGACATGCGGCGACCATGGCCGCCTGACCCCAGCACAGCATCCCGTCGCTTGTGCTGAAACTCAAGCCGCCGCGCGGCGAACCTTCTTCACGCTTTCAGTGCCCGGCGCCGCTTCTGCCTCGTAGCGAGTGATCAGGTGCCGATCGTCCTCATTCCACGGATGAAAGCCCGGCATGAAGAAGGCGAACCAGGCGCCGAAGATCTTCCGCATCATGCCGGGCCTGGCCCACATGAACCAGATCAGCCCGAACCATGCCTTGGGGCCGGCAATGCCGTCCTGGCGCAGCAACTCGATGGCTCCGAGCGTGCGGTGGACGACGAAATTATGGGTCGCGTTCAACATGACCTTGGCTTTGACCTTCCACCGCTTGAACCTCGGCCAGTGGCGTGTTGCGTGAAGCCAGGTGTCATAGGCGACGCCCTTATGCTCAATCTCTTCGATCGCGTGCCAGCGCCACATGGCGGCAGCCTCCGGCTCGGCGTCGACGAGATGCCGCGGATCGGCCAGCAGCTGATGGGCGAAGATGGCGGTGAAATGTTCGAGCGCCATGGTCGACGCCAGCCAGGCAATCGGCGGCTTGGATTTGACGAAGTCCAGGCGGGCCTCAATTCGCTCCTCCAGCGGCGCCAGGTCGTAACCGCCATCGACCGCAGCCTTGTTGAAGGCGGCATGCTCGCGGCTGTGTATCGCCTCCTGGGTGGTGAAACCCTTGATCTCCTCGGCCAGCTTGGGATGGGCACCTTCACGATGCGCACGCACCGCTTCGACGAAAAACGCCTCGCCCTTGGGAAAGGTCGCCGACAGCGCGTTGTAGAAGGCAGTCGCGAAAGGATCGCCGCCATGCCACCAGCGGCCCGGCTTCACCTCGCGCGCAAAGCGCCGGTCGCGCGGGGTGATGGTCAGGTCGGCAGGGGTAACGCTTGCGGCGCTCATCAAACCACTCCAAGGACTTGCTCGAGATCATTAGGCGGTTACTGACATAAATGTCAATAAGCCTGAAACTTCGTAAACGCCTGTCACCCGACGAAAGCCGGGCGGCCGCGCTTGAGGCGGCGCGTGACCTGTTGCTCGAGGCCGGTCCGCAGGCGGTAACGCTAAAGGCGGTCGCGGCGCGGATTGGCCGGACCCATGCCAATCTGCTCCATCATTTCGGCTCGGCGGCGGAGCTGCAGTCGGCGCTCGCGGGCCACATCAGCTCCCAGGTCACGGCCCAGATCGCCGACGCAGTCGAGCGCGCCCGCAACGGCGAGGCCGATACGCGCGAGATCGTCGACGGCACGTTCGACGCCTTCGGACCGGGCGGCGCCGGCGCGCTAGCCGCCTGGATGATCCTTTCGGGCAACCGCGACGCGCTGAACCCGATCCTCGATTCAATCCGCACCCTGGTCGAGCAGCTGACCGTCGGCCACGAGGAGCATCATGTCGCCGAAAGCACGCTGTGGCTGGTGCTGGCCGCGCTCGGCGATTCCCTGCTCGGCCCGGAGATCGCGGAAGCACTTGGCCTGCCCCGCGATTCCGCCCGGACGATCGCCACCCAAGGCCTGCGGGCGGAGATCGAATCCCGCCACCCCAAGCCCTAACGGTCAAAGTGCCAATGAGGCGAGCCTCGGCTTTCGCCCCACTGTCCGCTTTCGACCCAAAGCGGACATTCCTGATTGTCCCATTCAACCTCGCACGAGCATCTATCGCCGCTGATCGCCGAGCTTAAGCTGCCAGAGCCCCTCCACCCCATTTCGGGTCAATCCGTATAGGAATCCTCACTACTCGGGGCGTAGCCGCCAGGGTGAGAGGATCAGAGTATCGCGATTATGACCGATCTAAGGTCATCTTTCCGCAAGTTCATCAGTTCTCCAAGCCTTATGGAGGTCGCTGCATGCATGGCTGTGCTTGGAACAGCTGTCGCTCTCTATTACGAAGACGAAATCCTCACGCAAGAGCTGAGTTTTCCGCCTGACGACATCGCCCCAGACCAGGAAGTGTTCTCGTATAGTGACCGGAGTGAGGGCGGCACGTCTACTGTGCAGCCTATACAAGGTCGCAAGTTAAGCTGGTCCTGCACTCTGACGAAGGTGTACGCCACCCCCTTCTGCGGCTTTGGATTCGCCGTACGCGCCGATCGCACTCGCGGGGTCGATCTCTCCGGCTATGACAGTGTCCGTCTGACCTTGAATCATCACGGGCCAGGACACCTCGTTCGCGTCTACCTAAAAAATTACAATCCAGCCTACAGTCGCCCCGGCGTCGATCAAACCGAGAAGTATAACTATGCCGATGCCATGGTTCATGACGGCAGGCAGACAGTCAACCTGGGGTTGGACCACTTCGCGGTGGTCGAATGGTGGAAGCTAAGATTTAACATACCGCCATCCCTTGCCGATCCTGAATTCAAGAACGTGGTGGCCTTCGAAGTTCAGGAAGGAATCGACGGGAAGGCCGGTGATTACAGTACGACCATTGAAGGTGTCGTTTTCGAGTATCGGCTACTCAACAGCAATCAGTTTTACGCGACTCTTGCGATCGCTTGGCTTCTGTTACTTGGCGGTATGTTGTGGGGCCATAGGGTGGACGTCGCCAAGCAGCGGCAACTAGAGGCCGAGCAACTGAGATGGGCGAGCGAACATGATCCGATGACGGATCTTCCCAATCGGCGCGCTTTCCAGTCACGCCTGCGGGCGTCCACCCAAAGAGCGATGAGGGACGGAACGTCCCTGGCCCTCCTGCTCATCGACTTGGATCGCTTCAAACACGTGAACGATAGTCTGGGGCACCCTGCTGGGGACGAGCTTCTCCGGAACATGGCGGCGCGCCTACGAAACTGTGTAAGAGATGACGACTTCGTTGCCCGCATCGGCGGTGACGAATTCGCCGTCATTCTGGAGCGACCGCTGGATCGGCAACAGATACACGCGAGGAGTAACGATCTCCTGGCGCAGCTCTTGGCACCAATTAGGATCGATTCCCGTCTGGTGAACATAGGAGCTAGCATTGGCGCAGCGATATTCCCGGCGCATTCGGACAGTGCAGTGGGCTTGTTCCAGGCAGCCGATGTCGCTCTCTACTCGCGGAAGGCCTCCGGGCGAGGTGGAACAAAGATGTTTGACCCCGGAATGCTGGCTGACGCTAATCGGGCGCGGTCGCAGTTGGAGGCTGCGCGCACCGCCATAGAAGCCAAGACGTTGGTGCCATTTTATCAACCAAAAGTTGATCTGGTCACTGGAGAGATAGTTGGCTTTGAAGCGCTGCTCCGGTCCGCCCATAGTTCCGGGTTACATCTGCCTTCGAGCATGCTCGAGGCATTCGACGACTATGAACTCGCCAGCAAGATCGGTGAGCTGATGCATAGCCAAGTGGCCGCGCAAGTCGCGAACTGGATCGACTGTGGTTTCAAATTCGGGCGTATGTCGATCAATGCATCACCAGCCGAGTTCCTGCGCGATGACTACGCCGAGCGTCTTCTTGATATATTGACCTTCCACGACGTGCCACCCTCTCGCATTGAAGTGGAAGTTACAGAGCACGCCTTCATGGGTCATTGCTGTGAGTATGTGGCTAGGGCGCTCTCCTTGTTAAGAGGTTCCGGCATTCACATTTCGCTCGATGACTTTGGCACAGGGCACTCATCATTGTCGCACTTGCGAGACCTGCAAGTTGACACGGTCAAGATCGACAAGAGCTTTGTCGAACGAATCACGACGGATAGGAGCGTCGGAGCTATCGTGACCGCCGTGATATCTTTGGCTCGCAGCCTCGGCCTGGATGTCGTTGCAGAAGGAATCGAGAACGCTTCGCAAGCACAGCTATTGCGAGCGCTCGGCTGCCAATACGGTCAGGGCTTCCTATTCGGCGAGGCGCTAAGCAAAGATGCTGCGGAGGAGCTACTCACCGCACTGCCGAAAGCTGCGTGAGACGAACAGCTCAGATTCGCAGAGAGCTCATAGCGGCCGCTTTCCACCCAAAGCGGCCATTACTGCAACCGCACGGCTAGAATGCTTCGCCTTTCCTACACGAACCAAATAGGTTACCCCGAGTCGTATGAGCGACTACCGGACCATCGATAACCCCGCCCCCGTCATCCTCTCCTTGGGCCGCCACGCGCCCGACGACCCGCCGCCGCTGGAGCCCTCAACCAGCCTCGACACGGTCGAAACCGAAACCCGCCGCTATCGCCACGACGGCTGGACCCCCGTGGCACGCGCAGCCTTCCTCGAAACACTGGCCAGGAGCGGCGTGGTCACCGATGCCTGCCGGGAGGTGCAGCGGAGCAGCCAGGCGGCCTATGCGCTGCGCAACCGAGATCCCCTGTTCGCTGCCGGCTGGGACGCCGCTTTGTCGATGGCCCGCGCCCGGCTCGCCGACGAGCCGTTCCACCGCGCGGTCCACGGCACGGTCGACCAGGTCTGGAAGGACGGCATGGTCGTCGCCGAGCGCCACCGTCACGACAACCGCCTGTCGATCGCGGTGCTGAACCGGCTTGACGCGCGCTGCGACCGGGCCGAGCGCTTCGCCGATCTCGCGGTCCGTGTCGCGGCCAACTGGGAAGCGTACCTCGCCGCGCTGGCCGAGGACCGGACGGACGACATGCAGGCGATGCTGGCCCCGCCACCGCTCGAACTTCCCGACGATGATGATGCGATACTTGGGCAGGGCAGCGATTCGATGTTGATCCATCAACTTCATCAACTTCGGCAGGGAAAAGCGCTCGACGAAGAAGCCGATTTGGCTGACGAGGAGGACGATCCACGCGTCTGGATCGAGGATCATCGTTGGCGCACCAACTTCCCTCCGCCGGACGGCTTCAATGGCGATGAGCAGGGCTACTACGGCGACCCGGACTACAGCCGCAATTGCACCCCCGAGGAGCGCGAGCTGCTCGATCGTCGCTATCCGGACGCCTTCAAGGATGAGGCCGAGGAGCAGCGCCAGGCCGACGAAGCGGAGCGCGATGCCTATTTCGCCGAGCTGGCGGGGGAGCTGAGCTGCACAAACCAGCCCACTCACGCCGGTGTCGGACGAGTCGGGGAAGTATTGGAATGGCAAGAGGACGACCGTTCGTCCTGAGCGGAGCGCGAAGCGCGTAGTCGAAGGGCATATTTGGACAGGGGTTGCGCCAACGCCCTTCGACAAGCTCAGGACGAACGCAGGTCGTGGAGCGCTGCCCCTCGCTGCCACCGCTGCCCTTTCGCCACATTTGCCGCTAAAGGCCCGGCCATGCATTTTCTCGATCAGGCCAAGATCTTCATCCGCTCGGGCGCTGGCGGCCCCGGCGCGGTCAGCTTTCGGCGCGAGAAGTTCATCGAATATGGTGGGCCCGACGGCGGTGCCGGCGGCAAGGGCGGCGACATTGTGTTCGAGGCGGTGCCCGGTCTCAATACGCTGATCGACTTCCGCTACACCCAGCATTTCCGCGCTCCCCGAGGCAAGGGCGGCGCC
>JALYNQ010000084.1 GCA_030773115.1 Pseudomonadota bacterium | reverse complement strand
CAACGAGGACCGGCACGTCCCGATGCTGGAAGCGACCATCCGCTGGATGGCCCGGGCGCTCGACGCCAACGAAGGGCTGATCCGCGACATGGTCCACAAGCGGGCCAATTGGGTGCTTAAGCTGGCCGGGCTGGATGCGAAGCTGGCCGATGCGATCGTCGATGGCCTGCGCAAGCTGTCCGCCGACATGCACACCGATCCGGCGCACCCGGTACGGATCAAGATCGAGCAGGCGCTGGCCGACCTCGCCAATGATCTGCAGACCAAGCCGGAGACCCGCGAGAAGGTCGAGGAGATCAAGCTTCAGCTGCTCGACAACAAGTCGGTGTCGCTGTGGCTCGACACGCTGTGGCAGCGGGGACGTGAGGCGATGATCCGCGCCGCCCGCAATCCCGATGCGGCGATGGCCGGCAAGCTCGGCGAGGTACTGCAGTCGATGGGCCAGAGCCTCGAAAGCGATCCGCGCCTCAAGGGCGCGATCAACATGTTCGCCCGCCGGGCGGTGTCCGGCATGGCGGCCAGCTATGGCGGGTCGATCGTCAAGCTGGTCAGCGAAACCGTGCGGCGCTGGGATGCGCAGACCATCACCGACCGGCTGGAAACGACCGTCGGCCGCGATCTCCAATATATCCGCATCAACGGCACGCTGGTCGGCGGCATGGTCGGGTTGATCCTGCACGCGCTCGACGCCATCTGAGGGCTTGCGTCGACGGCCTTGACCGGCTCCACTCGCGTTCAAACCGGTCAGGGATCTCCGCTCATGAAAATCATCGCTCGTCTCGCCGCCACCGTTGCCGCGCTTGGACTCGCCCTACCCGCACTCGCCCAACAGCCGGTGCCGGTCACCGTAATCCACGCCGGAACGCTGCTGGCCGAGCCGGGCAAGGCGCCGCTGAGGAACGCCAGCGTCATCATCCGCGGCGGGAAAATCGAGGCCGTGCAGCCCGGCTTCGCCGACGTTCCAGGCGCCAGGCTGGTCGACCTGCGGAACGCGACCGTCCTTCCCGGCCTCATCGACATGCACGTGCACCTGATCGGACTCGACGACCGCTTCCAGGCGCGGCTGCAGCGGGTCAATCGCGAAGATGCCGACGAAGCCTTCACCGGCCTCGTCAATGCGCGCAAGATGCTGCTCGCGGGCTTTACCACCGTGCGTGACCTGGGCGCCGAGCCGCGACTGATCATTCCGCTGAGGAATGCCTTGGCCAGCGGCGAATTCGCCGGGCCGACGATTGTCAGCGCGGGGCGGATGGTGTCGGTCAGCGGCGGCCATGGCGACGCCCGCAACGGACTGAACCGCGACGTGGCTGCGACCGTCCGCATCAACAATGTCTGCAACGGACCCGAGGATTGCGGCCGCGCGGTGCGCGAGCAGGTCAGCGGCGGTGCCGATCTGATCAAGATCGCTGCGACCGGCGGCGTGCTCAGCAATGTCGCGGGCGGCCTCAACCAGCAGATGACCGAGGAGGAAATGCGCGCGGTCGTGAGGACGGCCCATATGTTCGGCCGAAAGGTCGCCGCCCATGCCCATGGCGTCGACGGGATCAACGCCGCGCTGCGCGCCGGGGTCGATTCTGTTGAACATGGCACCTTCACCAACGACGAGACCTTCCGCCTCTACAAGCAAGGCGGGGCCTATTACGTCCCAACCCTGCTCGCTCCGGCCGCCGCCCTGGCCGACGGCCGGCGCGGCGCGCTGACCCCCGCCCAATATGAGAAGGCGCAGCAGGCGGCCGGCAATGCCAAAACCAGCCTGGCACGGGCGGTTCGTGAGGGCGTGAAGATCGCCTTTGGCACCGATACCGGCGTGTCCAAGCATGGCGACAATGCCCAGGAGTTCGCGCTGATGGTCGAGGCCGGCATGAGCCCCGAGGCCGCGATCCGCTCGGCGACCGTGGGCGCCGCTGACCTGCTCGGCCGATCGGACCGGATCGGCACCATCGCCGCCGGCAAGGACGCGGACATCATCGCGGTCGAGGGCGATCCGCTAAGCAATGTGCGACTGCTGGAAAGCGTCGGCTTCGTGATGCGGCAGGGGCGGGTCTACAAGCTCGCCGGTCGGCCGCAGCTCGGCGACTAGGCCGCGCTCACTCGCTCAATCGTCGCCCCCACAGCACTGAGCTTTTCCTCGAGCCGCTCATAGCCGCGATCGAGGTGGTAGACGCGGAGCACCTCAGTCTCGCCCTCCGCGGAGAGTCCGGCGAGGATCAGGCTCATCGAGGCTCGGAGGTCGGTCGCCATCACCTGGGCGCCGGTCAGCGGCGCGCCGCCCTTGACGATCGCCGAGCGGCCGTGGACCTCGATGTCGGCGCCCATGCGGCGCAGCTCCGGCACGTGCATGTAGCGGTTCTCGAAGATCGTCTCCTCGAGGAAGCTCTGGCCATCGGCAACGGCGAGCATCGCCATGAACTGGGCCTGCATGTCGGTCGGGAAGCCCGGAAATGGCGCGGTCGAAATGGCTAGGGGCCGAAGCGGCTGGTGGGCGGTCACCTTCATGCCGTCCTCGGTGAACTCGATCGCCAGGCCGGCTGCGGCGAGGCCGTTGGTGATCGCCAGCATGTCCGCCGGCCGGGCGCCAATCAGCTCGATCGAGCCGCCGGTGATGCCGGCGGCGCAGGCATAGCTGCCGGCCTCGATCCGGTCGGGCATGACCTCATAGGTACAGCCGTGGAGTCCTTCGACGCCGTCGATGATCAGGTGCGACGAGCCGATGCCTTCGACCTTGGCCCCCATCGCCACCAGCAGGTTACAAAGATCGACGATCTCCGGCTCGCGGGCGGCGTTGAACAGCTGGCTTCGGCCCGTCGCCAGCACCGCGGCCATCACCGCATTCTCGGTTGCTCCGACCGACACCACGGGAAAGCTGAAGTCGCCGCCCGGCAGGCGGCCCCTGGGGGCGCTGGCCTTCACATAACCGGCTGCCAGCTCGATCTCGGCACCGAGGCATTCGAGCGCCTTCAAATGCAAGTCGATCGGCCGGTCGCCGATCGCGCAACCGCCGGGCAAGGACACGGTCGATTCGCCGGCGCGGGCGAGCATCGGGCCGAGCACGAGGATCGAGGCGCGCATCTTTCGGACCATGTCGTAGGGCGCGACGGTCGAGGCGATCTCGCTGGCCTGCAGGGTCATGCGCCGACCGACCTCGCCCTTCTTGACGCCCGCGACCGAGGTCGAAACGCCAAGCTGGTTGAGCAGGTGGCCGAAACTGTCGACGTCGGCCAGACGCGGCAGGTTGGCTAGAGTCAGCTGTTCGTCGGTCAGGAGAGCGCAGGGAAGCAGGGCCAGCGCGCTGTTCTTGGCGCCCGAGATCGGGATTCGGCCTTTGAGGGCCTTGCCGCCGGTAATACGAATGGAGTCCATCGGCGCGCTTTAGCGGGATGCGAAGCGCGCGCAAGTTACTGCTCCTCCCTGCGAGCAAAGCTCGTGGGGAGGGGGACCGTTCAGCGAAGCTGAATGGTGGAGGGGCCCAGGCCAAACGCTCATGGCCCCTCCACCGCACTTCGTGCGGTCCCCCCTCCCCACCGCTTCGCGCCAGGGAGGAGCTAGGTGCTTAAGCCTTCTCCAGCGTGCATTGCAGCGGATGCTGGTTCTCTCGGGCGAAATCGATCACCTGGGCGACCTTGGTCTCGGCCACCTCGTAGGTGAACACGCCGCACACCGCGACGCCCTGCTGGTGCACCTGGAGCATGACGCGGGTCGCGTCCTCCAGGTCCATCGAGAAATAACGCTGCAGGATGAGCACGACGAACTCCATCGGAGTATAATCGTCATTCAGCATCAGCACCTTGTAATTGCTGGGCTTCTTGGTCTTCGGCCGGGTACGCGTGACGACGCCGGTCTCGATCTCGTCGAGGCCGTCGCCCTGTCCTGGCTCATCGCCGGCCATTAGAATCACGTCCTTGATCATGCGCCGCCTAAAATATGGCATCTCGGCTCCGCCCTGCAAGAAGGCGCGCACAGCTTGTCCCGAAAAGAAAAACTGGCCGTCCCGAAAAGAAAAGCGGCCGCCCCCATGAAGGAGACGGCCGCCAGACTGGGTTGCCTTCCAATGAGGGGAGAGGTCAGGCAACCAAAGTGTTGATGCGCTCGGCGTTGAGGCTGGCGCGGGTCTGCAGCGGCTCGACCGCCTCACCCGCCAGCTTGACGACGCGCTCGGTCAGCTTCGACGTCTCGGCGACGAAGCGATCGAACGAGGCGCGGGCCAGCTCCGACTGGATCTGGAAGAACTCGGCCGGCGACTTCGCCTCGGCGAGGGTCTTGACCGCATCCGATGCCTGCTCGATGCCGTCACGGCCCGAGGCAATGACGTCCTGGCCCAGCGCCTTGGCGCCACCGGCATAGATGCGGCTGGCTTCGACGATCGCCTCGACATTGGCCTTGGCGAGTTCGCTCAGCTCTTCGGCGGCCTTCTGCGACTTGGCAGCGAACTGCTGGCTGCGCTCACCCGCCTCGGCGACGAGCTGCTGATACTTGTCGGTGCCGGGCAGCTGGAAGCCGGCGAACAGCTGGTTGAAATCATAAGTCATGGTCTTAATCCCTTCGATCTGCTTGATGCTGGCGGCCTTGGCCGCCGGCCGAGCGCGCTTGACGGTCTTCGCCGGGCGCTTGTTCACTTTCTTGACCGCTTCGACGATCTTGGCCGGAGCCCTGCGGGCACGTCGAGCGGCAGGCTTGTTGGCCTTGATTGCCGGCTTCGCCGAGACCGGAGCAACTACCTGCTCCGCCTTCTCGACAACGGCCTTCACCGGCGCGGCGGCGGCTTCGACTACCGCTTCAACTTTTTCTTCGACTTTCGTCTCGTCTGCCACGTCAGAAACTCCCTTTGCTGCGGTGCAACATAATGCAGTGCGGCATGGATTTCAACCATTATTGTGCATTGCACCATGAAACGGATTTGGGGCGCCGCTTGACGGAATGCCGGCCGCCAAGGCAACAGCGCGCATGGCCGATCCGATCAGTCCCGCCCTGCCCCGCCGCCGCCGCGGCCTCCTCATCGTCCTGTCGTCGCCGTCGGGCGCGGGCAAATCGACCATCAGCCGCATGCTGCTGGAGGCCGATCCGCACATCACCATGTCGGTCAGCGCGACCACCCGGCCGATGCGGCCCGGCGAGGTCGAAGGCGTCGACTATCATTTCGTCGACGACACCGAATTCCAGCGAATGATTGCCGAGGGCGAATTCGCCGAATGGGCCCCGGTGTTCGACCATCATTACGGATCGCCCCAGGCGCCGATCAAGGCGGCGCTGCGCGAGGGCCGCGACGTGATCTTCGACATCGATTGGCAGGGCACGCAGCAGCTGCATGCGGCAATGGGCGAGGATCTGGTCCGAGTCTTCATCCTGCCGCCGTCGATGAAGGAGCTGGAGCGGCGGCTGCACGAGCGCGGCACCGATTCCGACGAGGTCATTGCCGGCCGGATGCAGCGCGCCGCAGCGGAGATCAGCCATTGGGCGGAATATGATTATGTGCTGATCAACGAGGATATGAGCGAGTGCCTGAGCGAAGTTCGCTCCATCCTCGCGGCAGAGCGTTTGAAGAGATGGCGCCAGGGCGGGCTGGTCAGCTTCGTCCGCGACCTAGTCGCCGGTTCACCCGCGCACTAGTTCGAGGAAGGTTGCGGCTGCCAGGAAATCGCGCCGACGCGAATCAAGCGCCGCCCGGGCTTCGGGATCGTCGCCCCACTGCTCGAGCTGCCAACGCTCGTCTAGGCTGACGGCCTCCCACGCCGCTTGTGCTGGCATCATTTCTTCAAGAACCGCAAGGCCGGTGATCAGTGAGCCCCCGATCGTCACCAGTGGCGACAGCCCGGCCAGCTGGAAGCCATCCAGCGCCACCACCGCATGCGCCAGCTTGCGCACCGTTTCCGCCGGCTGCGGCGCATGCATCACTCCCGACACGCAGGTGAAGTCGACGTCGTAGCGCCGCCTGGCCCAGGCCAGCAGCACGTCCCAGCTCTCGGCTTGCCGGGCGACCAGCGTCGCCGGACCCTCTGCGCGGTAGCAGGTGAGATCGCTCTCGGCGTAACGGGCCAGCCCGGCGGCGAACTCATCTTTGGCGGTCGCCACCCGGTCGATCGCCGCATTGGCCAGCCCGGTCAACGGCATGGTGCGCCGATCGACCGAATCGCCGCAAGCATTCCATTCCGCTGCGATGGCCTCGGCAAGCGCTTGCGTGGGAACGATCAGGTTATGCCGTGCGGGCGTCTTCACTGGACGGCCGTCCAGCTCGATGGCGAAGCCGCCATCCGCCATGACCGCTGTGGCCGATGACCAAAAGCGCTTCACCCTATTGCCCGGAGTCCAGCCGTTCCCAAGCTCGCCGCAAAATCCTCGGCGCGAGCACGGCGTCGATCGCGCCGGCGATCGCCATCAGCCCGCCCAGCAATGGCCAGCCGCCCGGCCGCACCAAGTCGGAAAAGGCGATGACCACGCCGGCCAGGAAGAGCAGCAGCCCGGCCAGCCGGACCAGCGTGAAAGCCAGGAAGCGGCCGCGCCACAATTGATCGTCGGTCATGCGATTCTCCCGATCCATTGATCCGCCAGCGCGATCACCTCCGCCGGGGTCGCCGCCACACCATGGGCTCCGGCGGCGGTCAGCTCCTCAGTCTCATGATAGCCCCAGCCAGCTCCAAGCGCGCCGGCCCCGGCGCCGCGCGCGCAGCCCATGTCCCAGCCCGTGTCGCCGACGAAGATGGTGCGCTGCGGCTCCGCGCCAGCTTCGGCCATCGCCGCCAGCGCCATGGCCGGATGCGGCTTGGACGGGTTGCGGTCGGCGGTCTGCAAGGTCACGAAACGGCCGCCGAGCCCATGACTTTCGAGGCAGTGCCTGAGGCCACGATCGCTCTTGCCCGTCGCCACTCCCAGCAGCCAGCCGTCGGCCTCCAGCGTGTCGAGCAGCTCGACAATGCTGTCGAACAAGGGCTCTGCGACCTGGCCGGCACCGCGCATGGCGAAGAATGCGTCCTTGTAGGTCTGGGTCAACGCCGCATGGTCGCCGTGGGGAACCAGGACTGCCATCGCCTCCATCAGGCTCAGCCCAATGATCTTCTTTGCCACCTCTGGGGGCGGGCAGATGTGGCCATGGATATCGAACGCCTGGCGCAGAGCCTCATGGATGGTCGCGCCGCTATCGACCAGGGTCCCATCGCAATCGAAAATGGCGAGCTTATTCATCGCCGGTCATTTCGCAGATGGCGGCCACAATATCGTCGCGTCCGGCCGCCTGCTGACCGGCGATCGTCGCCGCCAGATCGTCCGTCGGCTTATGTTGGTTGAACTTGCGGGTGCCGCGGACTTCGGTCGGATCGACCTCGAACCCGACGATCGCCCGGGTCATCGCTTCGAATTTACTGGGCGCCATCTTGGCTCGCGTCCAGGGCTGATCGGGCGAATGCTTGCCTTCATGCCGCTCGCTGAGCCCGTCGAGAAGCTCGATCAACTCCTGCTCGGGCAGCTTGCGCGCGGTGCCCTCGATCTCGACGGCCTCATAGTGCCAGGTCGGCACCTGGTCATCCGAAGCATACCAGTTGGCGCTTTGATAGCCTTGGCGTCCGGCCACACTGATCAGCAGCGGACGGCCATCGAGGTGCTCGGCGATCCGGTTGCGTCGCGCGACGTGGAACCAGATCTTGCCGGCCTGCGTCAGCATGACCGGCGCATGGACGACGAACTGCCCCGCCTCGGACGCGGTGAAGATATGGGCGAAGGCGTGCTCGTCGGCGAACCCCAGCATTGCCCTCCGGTCCGTCCAGTCGAAAACCTGGTTGGGATGCATCAGCGCCGCTTCCCCGCCGGCTGCCCCCTTGACCGCCGCTCGCCTTTGCGCGCCTTGCGTAGCGATTTGGCGTGGGCTGCTGCCCTACGCGCCTTGGTCTCGGGCAGTTTGGCTGGGTCGGGATTGTCGAGCGGCAGTCGATCCCCGGCCATCGGATCGAATCCAAGCATCGCCAGGCTCTCGGCGAAGTGAGCCGGCACCTCGGCCGTCCAGTCGATCGGCTTTCCATCCAGTCCGTCGATCTTGAGCCGCCGGGCATGGAGGTGGAGCTTGCGGCTGATCCCGCCGGTCAAGAAGGCCTCTGCCCCGCCATATTTGGCGTCGCCGACTATCGGGTGCCCGATCGCGGCCATATGGGCGCGGAGCTGATGGGTGCGGCCGGTGAGCGGCTGCAGCTCGACCCACGCGGCGCGGTTCCCGGCGCGATCGATCAACCGGTAGCGGGTCCTGGCGGGCAGCCCATTTTCCTCGTCGACATGCATTTTCTCGCCGCCGGTTCCGGGCTGCTTGGCGAGCGGCGCGTCGATCGTCCCTTCCTCAAGCGACGGCACGCCGACGATCAATGCCCAGTAGACCTTGCGCGCGGCTCGTCCCGCAAATGCCTTGGTGAAATGCCCCGCAGCCCGAGCGGACCGCGCCACCAGCAACACGCCGCTGGTATCCTTGTCCAGGCGGTGGACCAGCTTGGGCCGTTGCCCCGCATCGTCGGCCAGCCCGTCAAGCAGCCGGTCGAGATGTTGCACCGTCTTCGTCCCGCCCTGCGTCGCCAGGCCTGGCGGCTTGTTGAGCATGAACCAGTCGCGACCCTTCGCCAGCACCATGTCCTGAACGAAGGCCGCCTCATCCTCGGTCAGCGGCTCGACGATCCGCTTGGGCCGGGCGCCAGGACCTTCGGCGGGCGCTGCTTCGGCCGGCGGCACGCGCAGTGTCTGCCCAGTCTCGAGGCGATCGCCGGGCGTCGCCCGCTTGCCGTCGATCCTGAGCTGCCCGGTCCGCGCCCAGCGCGATACGAGATTGAAGCTGACGTCCGGCAGGTGCCGCTTGAACCAGCGGTCGAGGCGGATGCCGTCATCGTCCTCGCCGACGGTGAACGTCCGCACATTGTCGCTGGGTTGGGCCATCGCCGCCCCTTAGCCGGAAGCGTCGAGGTCCGCCATTGCCCAATAATCGAAGGTCTTCTGCTGCAATTGGCGGATGAACTTCGCTGCCTTCGGGCCCTCCCATGGGCCTTCATAGCCATGAAGCCGGGCGCCGGTGATCCACCAGCCCTGGCCGGGCAAACCGTCGGACTGACGCACCACCAGCACCGCCAGTTCCGGTTCGCTCCTCGCTGCCGTATCGTCGTCGACCACGCCCAGCGTCTTGCACAGTTGGCGCATTTTCGGGCGCGAAAAGCCGTAACCCAGATGCTCGAGCAGTTCCGAATAGGTCAAGGCATGTCCGGCTGCGGCGGCGGCAACGAGGTGGGCACGGATCTCGACCGGATCAGTGAGACTCATTCCGGAGGTTGTTCGGCGACCGGCGTAAGCTCGAACACATCGAGCCGCGCGCCCGACTGCGGGAACGGGATCAGAAGCCGCCACTTGAATGGCGCGATGCGCTCGAAAATCCCGGCAGTGTCACGCCTGGGATCCTCGCCATAGGCGCGAGCTTCCTCCTCGTTCCCGATTGCCACCGTGCCGAGGAAGATCAACCGGACGGGATTGTCGTCTTCCCACAGCCGCCCGGCCGGCCGCTGGCTGCCGGTTTGCTTGACGATGGTGAACAGCTCGCCTTCGACCCCGACATAGCAAAAGAAGGGTTTGAACTTCTGGAAGGCCGGACCCCTGCCATTCTCCTTGCCCAGCCTGATAACCCGGCAACTATAGCTTCCGGGCGTCGGCGCCGGCTTGGCCTGGGCCGCATTGGCGTTGAGCAGCTTGCCCTCCGCCTTGATATCACCGTCGAATCCCCCGCGCCGCGCTTCCTGCAAGCCGGTCGACCAGGCAGTGCCGATCCGGCGAATCCGGTTAGCGTCCTCGGAGCTCGCAATATCCTGCCAAATGTCTGCCTTGCTCGGCGGAGGAGCGCTAATCACCGGCCGCGGCTTGTCTTCGTCTGCACCAGGCATGGTGCAGGCGGCCAGTGCAAGCGCGACCATAAGTGTGGCAGACCTGATTGGCCTCACAACGACTCCGAAAAAATTAAACCCCGGCACCCATAGGGTGACAAAGCCGCGCAACGCTTTCAACTAATCATAAGTTCACCATATCGAATTGCCGGACATTTTGATCGGCGGATGCCGCACGCTTGATTGACTGAATAGTTGCAGTCGCTAGCTGCACGGCAGTGAACGCGCCCCTTTCCAAACAGGCCGCTGCCGAACACCGGGCCCGGACGGGGCTATTCTATGGCCTCGCCGCCTATGGCCTGTGGGGCGTCATGCCGATCTATTTCAAATGGCTCCAGGCGGTGCCGTCGATCGACATCGTAGCTCACCGGATCGTCTGGTCGCTGCTGGTGCTGGTCCTGCTGGTAACGATCGCCAAGGCCTGGGACCAGATTGGGCAAGCGATCCGCAGCCGCAAAGCGTTGGCCATGTTGTTTGTGACTGCCGTGCTGATCGGCATCAACTGGCTGCTCTACGTCTATGCGATCAACAGCGGGAACATTCTGGCCGGCAGCCTCGGCTATTACCTCAATCCCTTGGCCAATATCCTGCTCGGACGGTTCATCCTCAAGGAGCGACTGACCAAGGTGCAGTGGGCCGCGGTCACAATTGCCGCCGCAGGAATTGCGGTCCTCGCCGCGGGCGCGCTCGGCACGCTGTGGATCAGTCTGACCCTCTGTTTCAGCTTCGCTACGTACGGCCTGCTGCGGAAGATCATCCACGTAGAATCGCTCGCCGGGCTGACCGTGGAGACGACGCTGCTCTTCCCGATCGCGCTCGGCTGGCTGCTGTTGGGCGGAGCGGCGGGCCAGCCGATGGGCTCGGGCGGCCAGGAGACCGCGCTGCTGATGGCGGCCGGGATCGTCTCCACCGTGCCACTGCTCTGCTTCACCGCCGCGGCCCGGCGCCTCGCCTATTCAACGGTTGGCATGCTGCAATTCCTCGCGCCGACGCTGCAGTTCCTGCTCGCGGTCGGGGTCTATGACGAGCCCTTCACGACAGCCCATGGCATCGCCTTCGGCTGCATCTGGACCGCGCTTGCGCTCTACGTCTCCTCGATTGTCCGCGGCATGCGGGCCGCAAGGCAACGGGAATGTCCTGAACTGGCGGAACCCTGACGACCGACGGCGCATTGGTCGCGGCGATGCGAGCCCTCCTGCTCATCTCCGCCGCCGCCTTGGCCGCCTGCCAGGCCGAAGGGCCGGGCAACACCGCACTAGTCAATTCGGAACCCGTGGCCGCCAATCCAGACGAACAGCCGGACCGGCCGGTTTCAAGCGACGATCCGCAGCCGGCCTCGGCGCCCGAGCCCATCGGGCCGACTTCCGATTGCCCGATCGTCCGATCGGCGGACTGGCATGCCCATGTCGACGCCATGCCCGGGCCGAACGACAATCCCCGGCTGATCGTCAGCGGCAAGGTCACGGTCGCGACCGGCGGCTACAAGCTGGCTTTGCGCATGGGACAAGTTGCCGAAAGCTATCCGGTGCAGGTTACCGTCTACCTCGATGCCGTCCCGCCCGCGGGGCCGACAGCCCAGGCGCTCGAAACCCGCGAGGTGCGCGGCGCATGGCGGAGCGAAGAGCGGGTTGGATCGCTCACCGTCCGTTGCGGGCGCCGCATCCTGGTCAGGCTGGCCAATATCGAAACCGCGAGCTAGCCTGCCTCAACCGGCGGCAAGCAAGGAGGCGCGGCCGATGCTGAACTTTGTCTCGCTGATCATCGGCATCATCGCGCTGGTTTGCGCGGCGGTGGCCTTCATTCCCTTTCTCGGCTGGCTCAACTGGCTGATAATTCCCTTGGCGGTGATTGGTGCCGGCGTCGGCCAGATTTCGCAGAGCAGGGGCGGCCGCAACCTCAACCTGTTCGTCATCGTCGTCGGCATCGTCCGGCTGATGCTCGGCGGAGGCATCATATGAACCGCGACCCGCGCATCGATGCCTACATCACCAAGGCGGCCCCATTCGCCAGGCCAATCCTCGAGAAGGTCCGCGAGCGAGTGCATGTGGCCGCGCCGGAAGCGGAGGAGGCGATCAAATGGGGCGCCCCCGGATTCACCGTTGACGGCAAGATCCTGCTGATGATGGCCGCGTTCAAAGCGCATGCGGCGCTCAATTTCTGGCGCGGGCAGGAGTTTGGCGATGGCAGCCCGAAAGCTGGCGCGATGGGCCAGTTTGGCCGGTTGATCTCGGTCGATGACCTGCCGCCCGATGTTGAGCTGGACGCCTTAATCCGCGAGGCCGCGGCCTTGGCGATGACCGCGCCCACGCCCCGGAAAGTCAAGCACGAGCCTAAGCCGCCGGCTGAGCTTCATCCGGAATTTGCCGCCGCTTTGAATGCCAATACCAAGGCGAAGCAAGTTCTCGACGGCTTCCCGCCCTCGGCGCGGCGCGACTATCTGGAGTGGGTCGCCGCGGCCAAGCAGGAGGCGACCCGCGCCAAGCGCATCACTACCGCGATCGAATGGCTGAACGAAGGCAAGAAGCGCCACTGGAAATATGAGAGCTGCTAGCGCGACATCCTCAACGCCGGACCGAACCGCGTTTCCGCATCGCCCTCAATCTCAAATCCGCACTTCTCGTAGAATGATCGCGCCGACGGATTGGCGATGACCATCATGGTCAGCCCCTGCCGTCGCGCCTCATGCACGGCGACGTCGACCAGTGCGGCCCCGATCCCGCGTCGCCACAGCGCTGGTTCGACGAACAGCCCATCCAGCTCCGCCCCATCGTCGTCGATCACCACCGCGGCGAAGCCGGCGGGCCGCTCGTCCAGCTCGGCGACGATCACCCCTCCTCGCTCGATCTGGTCAGCCGGCAAGGCAATTGCGTCCGGCTCGGTCTCCAGCTGATCATTATATTCGCCGAGGGCGAGGGAGGCCCGGCGCTGGAGCTCTTCAAGCGCGTCCCGTTCCACCGGCCTCGCGAGCCTGATGATGAGGTCAGCGAGTCCGGACATAGCGGCCCGGCGCATCCTCGATGGCTTTGCGCTTGCCCTCGCCCGGAATCCGCGCGCCTGCGGCTTTGACTGTCTTGCCGCCCAGCCCCTTCAGCCACTCCACCCAATCCGGCCACCAACTGCCCTTGTGCTCGGTCGAATTGGCGATGAACTCCGGCAGCGTCGAGGCCGGAAGCTCGCTGGTCCAATATTGATATTTGCCGGCTGCGGGCGGGTTGACGACGCCGGCGATATGGCCGGATCCTGCGAGCACGAACCGCTTGGGGCCCTTCAGCACCTTGGTCATCTGCCACACGCTCGGCGCGGGCGCGATATGATCCTCGCGTCCCGCCTGGATGTAGGCGGGGGTTTCGATCTTGGTCAGGTCGATCGGCACGCCCTTCACCTCGATGGCGCCCGGCTGAACGAGCAAGTTCCGGCGATAGAGCCGATCAAGATAGTCGCGATGCCATTCGCCAGGCAGGTTGGTGACGTCTCCGTTCCAGTGGAGCAAGTCGAACGGCGGCGGATCGTTGCCCATCAGATAATTGTTGACCACATAATTCCAGACAAGGTCCTTGCCGCGCAGCAGGTTGAAGGTCGCCGCCATTACCCGGCCGTCGAGCACTCCGGTCTCGGCCGTCAGCTGCTTCAGCGTTTCCATGGTCTCGTCGCCAAGGAACAGCTTGAGGTCCCCCGCAAGCTCGAAGTCGACCTGGGCGGTGAGGAAAGTCACGCTGGCAACCTTGGCCGCCTCGCCCGTGCCGGCGAGATAGGCGAGCGTCGCCGCCAGCGTAGTTCCCGCCACGCAATAGCCGATGGTGTGAACCGCCTCGACACCCAGTAGGTCGCGGATGACGTCGATCGCTTCTTCCTGCGCGGCGACATAATCGTCCATGCCGACGTCGCGGATGCTCTCGTCGGCCGATTTCCAGCTGACCATGAACAGGGTGACGCCTTGGTCGACGGTCCATTTGACGAAGCTTTTTTCGGGCGTCAGGTCGAGGATGTAGAAGCGGTTGATCCAGGGCGGGAAGATCACCAGCGGCGTTTCCAGCACCTCGTCGGTCGACGGGGCATATTGGATCAGCTGGAACAGCCTGGTCTCGTAGATCACCTTGCCCGGCGTGGTCGCCAGGTTCCGACCCAGCTCGAAGGCACCCTCGGGACTCTGCGTAACCTGCCCGCGAGTGATGTCGGCCAGCATGTTCTTGAGCCCGCTAAGCAAATTCTCGCCCTTGGTCTCGATCGTCCGCTTCATCACCTCCGGATTGGTGACCATGAAGTTGGCCGGGCTCATCGCCTCGACGAAATTCTTGGTGGCGAAGCGCAGGCGGTTGCGAGCCTCGTCGTCGATCCCTTCGATTTCCTCGACGGTGCCGAGCAGCCGGTCGCTGATCGCCTGGTAGCTTTGCCTGACAGTGTCGAAGATCGGATTCTCCCGCCACTCGGGCGAGGAGAAGCGCCGGTCCCTCGTCTCTCCTGCCTGCTGAAACTGACCGAGCATCTGGCTCCACGCCTCGAGCCCCTTCGACCAGGCCTCCGCGCCGGCAGTCATCCAGGCCATCGGATCATTGGTCGCGTGCGGGACAGGAAGGCCGAATCCGGGCATGGTCTTACCCTTGGCCAGATTGTCGGCCCAGGCTTCCATGATCATCTGGTTGGCCCGGGCCATGACCAGCGCCCAATGCTGCCAGTCCTCGATGCCGGGAAGGGTCGTGGTCGCGTCGTCGGTCATGGGATGGGATTTAGACCTTCTTGGAAACAATCCCAACTCCGTTCGTGTCGAGCGAAGTCGAGACACGCTGGGCCGCGCCCCTCGACTTCCCTCGGGACGAACGGTTAGGGCAGCGCAAATGACTTCTCCCCCCATACTCCCCGACGCGCTCGTCATGCTCGACTATGTCGGTATCGCCGTGTTCGCCGTGTCGGGTGCGCTGCTCGCCGCCGAGAAGAAGCAGACCCTCGTCACCTTCATCTTCTTCGCGGTCATCACCGGCGTCGGCGGCGGCACCCTGCGCGACCTGCTGATCGGTGCGCCAGTATTCTGGGTCGGCACCAACGCGACCCTGCTGATCTGCATCGGCGCGGCGCTGGGGGTCTGGTTCCTCTCGCGCCGCGCCATTGCCGAAAAGGCGCTGCTATGGTTCGATGCGGTCGGCCTCGCTGCCTACGCCACCTATGGCGCGGCCAAGTCACTCAACTATGGCGTCGCTCCCGTGCCGGCCTTCGCCATGGGCGTGATGACGGCCTGTGTCGGCGGGATCATCCGCGACGTGCTGGCAAACGAACCGTCGATCCTGATGCGGCCCGAGCTTTATGTCACCGCCGCGGCGCTGGCCTCGGGACTGTTCGTGGTCGTGACGATGGCCGGCGCCCCGCCCGCCCTTGCCGCGCTGGTCGCTGGTCTGGCTGGCTTCTCGCTTCGTGCAGCCGCGATTGCCCGCGGTTTGAAGCTTCCGGCCTACAACAAGTAGCTTGTCGCACTGCAGCATCATCGGCCATGACGACATTATGACCGACGATTTCTACCGAATCCGCCGACTGCCGCCTTACGTCTTCGCCGAAGTCAATGCGATGAAGGCGGCGGCGCGGGCGCGGGGCGAGGACATCGTCGACCTGGGCATGGGCAATCCCGACGGCGCCCCGCCCAAACATGTCATCGACAAGCTGTGCGAAGTAGCGGCCAAACCGACTGCACACCGTTATTCCGCCTCGAAGGGCATTCCCGGCCTGCGCAAGGCCCAGGCCGCTTATTACCAGCGCCGCTTCGGCGTCGAGCTCGACCCCGACCGCGAGGTCATCGTCACCTTGGGCTCGAAGGAAGGCCTGGCCAACCTCGCCCAGGCGATCACCGCTCCCGGCGACGTCGTGTTGACCCCTAACCCCAGCTACCCGATCCACCATTTCGGCTTCATCATCGCTGGCGCCTCGATCCGCTCGATTCCCGCCGTCCCAGGCCCCGACTTCTTCGATCGGCTCGAGAAGGCGATGCGCTATACTGTGCCTCGGCCCAAGGTGCTGGTGATCGGCTATCCCAGCAATCCCACGGCGCAGGTGGTCAGCCTCGATTTCTACAAGCAGCTGGTTGAGTTCGCCCGGGCCGAAGGTCTGTGGGTCATTTCCGACCTCGCCTATGCCGAGATTTACTTCGGCGAAGAGCCGACGCCTTCGATCCTGCAGGTGCCGGGCGCCAAGGAGGTGGCGGTCGAGTTCACCTCAATGTCCAAGACCTATTCGATGGCCGGCTGGCGGATGGGCTTCGCGGTCGGCAACCAACAGCTGATCGGCGCGCTGACCCGCGTGAAGTCCTACCTCGACTATGGCGCCTTCACGCCGATCCAGGCCGCCGCGGTCGCTGCCCTGAACGGACCGCAGGATTGCGTCGAAACCAATCGCCAGCTGTACAAGAAGCGCCGCGACGTGTTGGTCGAATGCTTCGGCCGTGCCGGCTGGGATATCCCCGTCCCGATGGCCAGCATGTTCGCCTGGGCACCGATCCCGGAGCCGTTCCGCCACCTTGGCAGCATGGAATTCGCCAAGCGCCTGCTGACCGAAGCCCATGTCGCGGTGGCCCCAGGGGTCGGCTTCGGCGAGAAGGGCGAGGGCTTCGTGCGTATTGCCCTGGTCGAAAATGAGCAGCGCCTTCGCCAGGCCGCGAGAGGCATCAAGAAGATGATGGCTGGCGCTTAACGCCAGGCGACCCGCTTAGTCGGCTTCGATGTCCACGACGTAGGAAAACAGGGTCCAGATCGCCAGCACGACGACCGGCGAGATTAGCCACACGGGGATGTCCGACGAGAAAATCAGGTCCAGCAGCCCGTAAGCGCCCATGAACGGTATCAGCAGCAGCGCTGCCTGCCACAAGCCGGCCCGCAACATGCCATCCTCAGGGGTCGCCGACAAAGCGCTGCGAAAACCGATGAGCAGCAATGGTGCGAGGATCCCGGCCGGCCAGTCCGGACTCATGAAATCCTGGAGGAAGGCGTAAAGCGCGACGAGAGCGATGCTGATCCAAGCCAGCTGACCAAGTCGGGCAGTTGGCAACCTCGACCGCTCTGTCATCATGCCCGCGATTCCATTGTTAAGGTGGAAACGGCGCAGGCTAGTGGCGGATGAGGGCGCGTCAAGCGACAGTGGGGAGCATGTGGGCGACGTCGAGCCCCATACTAAACGAGTTATCGCCCAGCCGAGGCAGGGGAACGTTCAGCCACCGATAATGGTTAATGGCGCCAACTTGTGCTTGAGCCACGGCTCATGCACTTGTTCGGCAAGACTTTTATGGGATCGGGATTCAGGGGCATGATGAAATTTCGTACGCTGGTTGCGTTAGCCGCCGTTGGCATGTTGGCTTCATGTGCGACGCCACCGCCGCCACCGCCGCCCGCTCCTATTGTCGTTCAACCGCGATCCGTGGCGCCGCAGACCAACTACCGATGGACCAACGGCTTCTCCGAAAAGGGCTTTGAGGCGATGTATGCCGCCTTCGGCAAGGTTCATCTTAAGCCAGGTGAATATCATTGGACGCCCAACTTCCCGGTCGACGGCGAAGTCAACATAACCGTCGACATCGCCAACCAGATTGCGTTCATCTTCAAGGGAGAAACGCTGATTGGCGTAACCAATATATCGACCGGCAAGAAAGGGCATCCGACGCCGCTTGGCTTTTGGACGATCAACTGGAAGAAGCCGAAATATTTCAGCCGGAAATATGACAATGCGCCAATGCCCTGGATCCAGAACATCGACGACAAGGGCATCGCCTTCCATGGCGGAGTGACGCCCGGCTATCCGGCCAGCCACGGCTGCATCCGCCTGCCGATGACTTTTGCCAAGCAGCTCTATGCGCTGACCAAGACCGGCAACAAGGTGGTGATCGAGGGGTAGTCGGCCACCTACGGCTGATGCATATCGGCGCGCATGTCCGTGCCCTCGTTCCTTCCGTCCACACCCGGACTCACCCAGCTAGCCCAGATCATCCAGCTGGCGGTGGCGCCGGTGTTCCTGCTCGCCGGGCTCGGCGCCTTCCTCAATGTCTGCGCCGGACGGCTTGCGCGGATCGTCGACCGCGCCCGCAAGCTCGAACCGCGGATATTCGAAAGCCGCGGTGAGGAACATGAGCGGCTGATCCGCGAAGTGCGGATGCTCGACCGGCGCATCCGGGTGGTCAACGCCGCCATTTTCGCCACCGTGCTGTCGGCGTTGCTGATCTCCGCAGTCGTGATCCTGCTGTTCATGGCCTTCCTGACCGGCGGCCGCTTCGGTACGGCGATTGCCCTGCTGTTCATCGCGGCGATGGCCTGCACCGGCCTCGGCTTCGCCATCTTCCTCCACGAGACGAGGCTCGGCACGAGAAGTGTCAGGATCGGAACGCACATCCTTGAGCATGAAGCGGAAGAAGAGGACTGAAGGGGGCGTCGCGACAGAATATCGCAAGCCTTTCTAATCCACTTGTGAGCCGTCCGGCGCGCTGTATCATCGGCGCATGACAGCAACTGCCATCCCGGCCGATATCCAGCCGGTCGAACCTTCCTATCGTAACGCGCTCCGGGCCCGCGCCGCCATGTTCTGGGTGCCGCTGTTCCTTGCCTCGCTGGTTACCAATGCAACCGTATTGGCAGATACCGCCTTCTCGGGGGCGCTACCGGTTGTCATCGGCCTGATTGGCCTGAGTGGCACCATGGTCGCCCCGGATCGAATCTATCGGCGGCTGGGATATGCCATCGACGGCAGGTTGTTGCGCACGGTCAGGGGCTGGCTGTTCCACACCGACACCGTCGTTCCCTTCGTCCGAGTCCAGCATATCGACGTCACCCGCGGACCGTTCGACAAGATGTTCGGAACGGCGACCCTGGTCGTCCATACCGCCGGCACCCACAACAGCATCGTCACCTTGCCCGGCTTGTCGCCGGAGCGGGCGGCAGAGATCCGCGACGCAATCCGCTCCGAGATCCGCGCGGATGCCGAGTAATTGGGCCGAATGAGCGAAGTAGCCCCCTTTCCCGCTGGCCAGGATTCGCTCGGTCCGCCCGAGCGGCTGCACCCGCTTTATTTGCTGACCGGGCTGGGTCAGGCGTTGAGGGGTGCCTGGGGAATGCTCGCGGCGGGCGCCTATTTCGCCGCCCAGGGCAGCTGGCTGATCGTCGGGTTGATGGCAATATTGTTCGCCATTTTCTCGATCGGCTCGCTCTATCTGCGCTGGCTGAAGCTCGAGTATCGCGTCGGCACGCATGAGCTGAGGATCGACAGCGGCTGGCTGAGCCGGACGAGCCGCGCGATCCCGTTCGACCGGGTCACCGACGTCGACCTCGAACAGGGGCCGCTCCATCGCTTGTTCGGCCTGGCCCGCGTCAAGCTGGAAACCGGCGGCTCGGCCGGCGGCAAGGAAGAGGAAGGAGTCCTCCACACCATCTCGCTGGAACGAGCCGAGGCGCTGCGCGAGCATGTCCGGGCCCGCAAGGGGTTGGCGCCGGTGGCTGCGGCGGCCGTCGCCCAAACCGAAGGTCCGCCGCTGTTTGCCATGGACAGCCAGCGCGTCCTGACCGCCGGGCTGTTCAATTTCTCGCTTGCGGTCATCGCCGGCCTGTTCGGCGTGACCCAGACCATGGGCGATGCCCTTGGCTTTGACCCGTTCGAACGGCAATTCTGGATCGATCTGTTCGCCCGTTCCGGGCCGGTGCGCGACCTGATCATGGCCAATCGGGTCGGCGCGGCCGTCGCCGGCTCGGTCTTGCTGATCCTGCTTGGAATCGGCACCGGCCTCGTTCGAACCGTGCTTCGCGAACATGGTTTTCGCCTTGACCTTACCGAAAGTGGTTTTCGGCGGCGGCGGGGCCTGCTCACCCTGACCGACGTGTCGATCCCGGCCAAGCGAGTACAGGCGGCAATCCTCGCTAGCGGGCCAATTCGGCGCAGGTTCGGTTGGTGGGAGCTGAAGCTGCAGAGTCTCGCCCAGGACGGGGGCAAGGGCGACCATGTCGTGGCCCCGCTGGCGCGCGAGCCCGAAGCGGGGCAGATCCTCTCGTCGCTACGCTGGCCGGCGGGGCCGACCAATGCATGGCGGCCAGTGTCGCGCGCCTATGTTACGTCGTTCATCGGCATCCTGATCCCCGCATCGCTGGCGACGATCGTCGCGCTGCCTTTCCTGGGGCCGGTCGGCTTGCTGTGGCTGGCAGGGGCCGGCCTGGCGATCGGCGCACGCTGGCTCGATTGGAAAAGGGCCCGCTACGCGCTCGACCAAGGCTCGCTGTTCGTCGAGCGCGGCTGGTGGCGCCATCGCCGCAACATCCTTCCTCGGGCCAAGATCCAGAGCATCGATATCAGCGAAAGCTGGTGGAGCCGGCTATTCGGCATTTGCACCTTGCGGCTGGGCGTGGCCGGCGGCACTGGCTTTTCCGACCACCATGTGCCTGCGCTCACGCCTGAGGAAGCCCAGGCCTTGCGATCCGAGCTGCTGTCATGAGTCCCTTCGTGTGCGGCGTGGAACGCGGCTTGACTGGCCAGCCATGGCGCTGGCGGCGCAACGGCGGCGACGAACTCGGCCGAGACCTCATCGACCAGCTGCTGCTTGCCCGCGGCGTCGAGGAGCCCGACCTGGCCCGCCATCGCGCGCCGACGATCCGCGATTTCCTGCCCGACCCATCCGAGTTCCGCGACATGGACAAGGCAGCGACGCGGCTGGCCGATGCAATCGCGGGCGGCGAGACCATCGCCATCTTTGGCGATTATGATGTCGACGGCGCAACCTCGGCCGCGTTGCTGACCCTGCTGTTCCGGCGCCTCGACGTCGAACCGATGATCTATATCCCCGATCGGCTGATGGAGGGCTATGGTCCGTCGGGAGCGGCCCTGGTCGAATTGAGGCGGCGCGGTGCGAGCCTGGCGATTTGCGTCGACTGCGGCGCCCAGGCATTCGAGGCGCTCCAGCAAGCCGCGGACGCCGGCCTCGATGTCATCGTTTGCGACCACCATCAATGCGCGACCAGCTTGCCGGTCGCGGTCGCCCTGATCAACCCGAACCGGCTCGACGAAGGCGAGGCCGGCGCGGCCCACGGCCATGTCGCGGCCGTCGGCATGGCCTTTCTGCTTGGTGTCGCGCTACTGCGCGAGCTGCGCCGGCGTGGCCGGTTCGCCGATCAGCCCGAGCCAAAGCTCATCGACCTGCTCGACATCGTCGCACTTGGGACCGTGGCGGATGTCGCTCGCCTCAAGACGCTTAATCGCGCATTCGTCACTCAGGGCCTCAAGGTGATGGCCGATCGGCGGAATATCGGGCTGGTCGCACTGGCCGAGGCGGCACGGCTGGTAAAGCCGCCGACCTGCCGCGACCTCGGCTTCGCCCTCGGTCCCCGGATCAACGCCGGCGGCCGGGTCGGCAAGTCCGACCTCGGCGTCCGCTTGCTGACCTCGACCGATCCGGAGGAAGCGCGCGGCATCGCCGCCGAGCTCGATCGCCTTAACGAGGAACGGCGGGCAATCGAGATGCTCGTCACCGAACAGGCCGGAGCGGCAGCCGAAGCGCAGGCCGGCCGACCGCTGATCCTGGTCTCGGGCCGCGGCTGGCACCCGGGCGTGATCGGCATTGTCGCCAGCCGCCTCAAGGAACGCTTCCACCGGCCGGCAATCGTCATCGCCGAGGAGGAGGATGGCACGGGCAAGGGTTCGGGCCGGTCGATCAGCGGCGTGGACCTGGGCGCCGCGGTGCTCGCTGCCAAGGACAGCGGCTTGCTGGTCGCCGGCGGCGGCCACGCGATGGCAGCTGGCCTCACCGTCGCGCCGGGCGGGATCGAGCCGCTGCGCGAATATTTGTCGGAGCGGATGGCGGCAGACGTCGAGGCGGCGCTCGGCGGCCGCGCGCTGTTACTTGACGCCCTGCTCGCACCCGGCGGAGTTGCGGCCAGCCTGTGCGACATGCTCGATGCGGCCGGCCCCTATGGCGCCGGGTGGCCCGCCCCGAGGGTGGCCGCGGGTCCCGCGCGGCTGATGCGGCCGGGCGTCGTTGGCAACGGCCATGTCCGCGCCATCGCCTGCGGCGACGACGGCAAGTCGTTCAAGCTGATCGCCTTTCGCGCCGCCGACACCGAGCTCGGCCAGGCCCTGCTGTCGTCGCCTGCCGACAAGCGTTGGTGGCTGGCCGGCACGATCAAGCGAGACGAATGGAACGGCGGGAATGCCGCGGAAATGCACCTGGAGGACGCTGCGCCCGCTTGACCGAATCCACCGCATCGCCTAGGCGCGCCCCGCACCACAGAGCGTGGCCCCTTCGTCTAGCGGTTAGGACGCGGCCCTTTCACGGCTGAAACACGGGTTCGATTCCCGTAGGGGTCACCATCGCTTCCACTCGCCCCGCCCGCGTTGTAGGCTGCTGACGGACAAGCAGGAGGCGCCTCCCATGATCCGTCCGTCGCATATCGCCGCAGCCGCCTTTGCCGCCATGATGTCGGCCGCGCCGATCGCCGCCCATCATGGCTGGGGCTGGGCGACCGATGAAGAATTTCAGCTGACCGGCACCATAAGGAACGTCCGCCACGGCAATCCGCACGGGACCATGGTGCTCGCTGCGAGGTCGGGCGTGTGGACGGTCGAGATCGGCCAGCCGTGGCGCAACGAGCGGGCGGGCCTCACCCGTCAATTGCTGAAGCCGGGGACTCGATTGCGGGTCCATGGCCATCGCTCGGCGCGCAAGAACGAGCGGCTGATGAAGGCCGAGCGGCTGGTCATTGCCGGCAAGAGCTACAACCTCTACCCCGACCGTCCGAGCTGAGCTTGCTCGCGGACGCGCTTGCCGCGCTGGAGGAGCTTCCGGCCATCGTAGAGCTGCGCGAATCATATCTCGTCTATCCGCTCGTCAACACGGTTCATATCGTCGGCATCGCTTTGCTGTTCGGCGCGATTGTCCCGCTCGATCTCCGGCTCGCAGGCTGGCGGCGTGAGGCGGCTTCCCTCGACGGCCTGTCGAGATTGCTACTCCCGGTAGCCATCTTCGGCTTCCTGCTGGCAGCCGCGGCAGGTCTGCTCCTCTTCGCCACCGACGCCCGGGCTTATGCAGCGTCGCCGCTGTTCCAGGCCAAGCTGCTGCTCATCGCCCTCGCGCTGGCCAACGCCCTTGCGCTTCGTCGGGTTGACTGGCGCAGCGCGGGTCCGTCGATGCGCGTAGCTTTCGCCGGCGCGGCCTCGGTAACTCTATGGCTAGGAGTAATTCTGCTAGGGCGCCTGATCGGTTACCTCGAATAGCCCAGCCGCTCGGCGTGCCAGCGGACATGGTCGGCCATGAAGGTCGAGATGAAGTAATAGCTGTGGTCGTAGCCGCGGCGCCGGCGCAGGGTCAGAAGGATGCCAGCATCGGCGCAGGCGCGCTCCAGAAGCTCGGGCCGTAACTCTTTCTCCAGAAACGGATCGGCGTCGCCAATATCGACTAAAAGCTCGTCCAGCAGCGCCCCATCCTCGATCAGCGCTACTGCATCGTGGGCGCGCCAGGCCGAAGGATCCCCCCCGAGGTAATTGGACAACGCCTTCTCGCCCCACGGCACCTGGCCCGGCGCAACGATCGGCGCGAAAGCGGACACCGAGCGGAACCGGCCGGGATGGCGCAGCGCGACGGTCAGCGCGCCATGGCCGCCCATCGAATGGCCGGTGATGCCCTGCCGCAAGGGATCGATCGGGAAATGATCGGCGATCAACGCGGGCAGCTCGTCGGTGACGTAACTCCACATGCGGTAGTTGGCCGACCAGGGTGTCATCGTCGCATCCACGTAAAAGCCCGCCCCCAGCCCGAAGTCCCACGCCCCTTCGGGATCGTCAGGCACGCCCTCACCGCGTGGGGAAGTGTCCGGCGCGACGAAGATGATGCCATGCTCCGCACAGGTCGCGCGATACTCGCCCTTCTCCGTGACATTGGCGTGGGTGCAGGTCAGGCCCGACAAATACCACAGCACCGGCAACGGCTCGCCCTTTTCCGGCTGCGGCGGCATGAAGACCGAGAAGGTCATGTCCGTGCCGGTCGCGGCCGAGTCATGGCGGTAGACGCCCTGCACCCCGCCGTGGCTCTTGGTCTCGCTGACCGTTTCGATCGTCCTCATCTGAACACCACAGTCCGGTTGCCGTTGAGGAACAGCCGCCGCTCGCCTAGCGCATCGACGGCGCGCGCCAGCACCTGCGCCTCGATGTCGCGGCCGATGCGGATCAGATCTTCGACGCTGTCGCGGTGATCGACCCGCTCCACGGCCTGCTCGATGATCGGCCCCTCGTCGAGGTCACTTGTGACGAAATGCGCGGTGGCGCCGATCAGTTTCACGCCGCGGTCATGCGCCCGATGATAGGGGCGGGCACCCTTGAAGCCGGGGAGGAAACTGTGGTGGATGTTGATACACCGTCCAGCCAGCCTCTTGGCGAATTCGGGGGTCAGCACCTGCATGTAGCGAGCGAGAACCAGGTAAGGCGCCCCGGTCGTCGCCATCACATCCTCGATCCGGCGCTCCTGCACCGCATTGCCCTCCTCGCCGACTGACAGATGATGATAGGCCACACCGTGCCATTCAGTGAGGCTGCGTAGCTTGTCATGGTTGGAGACAACCGCGACGAGTTCTGCCGCCAGGGTTCCAGATTGCTGGCGGTGGAGCAGGTCGTTCAGGCAGTGAGAGCCCTTCGACACCGCGACGACCAGGCGGGGCTTCTGGGCCGCCGCCGACAAATCCCAATCGAGCTCCAGCTCCTCGGCGACCGGAGCGAAGGCCGCAACAAGTGTCTCGCGACCTGCCGGGAATTGCGGCCCGCCGGCAGTGAAAACGACGCGCATGAAAAAGCGTCCGGTTTCCAGGTCGGCATATTGTTGGCTGTCGAGGATGAAGCCCTCGTGCCGCGCCAGGAACCCGCTCACCCCCGCCACGATTCCTACCCGGTCGACACAAGTGAGGGTGAGAATCCAGCCCGGCTCGCTCACGTCTGCGGCCGGTGCAGCCCGCACAGCTTGTTGCCGTCAGGGTCTCGCAGATAGGCGAGGTAAAGCTTGCCAAATGCATTCTCACGATAGCCCGGCGGGTCCTCGCAGCTGGTGCCGCCCGCGGCGCAACCCGCGGCATGCCAGGCATCTACCTCTTCGGTAGTGTCGAAATAGAAGCCGATGGTCGAGCCGTTGCCATGCGTCGCGGGTTCGCCGTTGATCGGGTTGGACACCATGCAGATCGAGCCTCGGCGGCCATAGCTCAGCCGGCCCTTGTCATCGGTGCGAGCTGGCTTGCCGAACAGCGCGTCGTAAAATGTCCGCGACCGCTCGAGGTCGTTCGACCCGACCATCACATGACTGAACATTCAGCTTTTCTCCCTTAGATTTCGACCGCGACAGTCGCGGTCGCCGGATCGCCGGTATTGGGCATGTCCTTCGGGTCGATCAGCAGCATCTTGACCTCACCCTTGCGGGCGCAGGGCCGGTGCTCGGTCCCCTTTGGAACGATAAGCAGCTCGCCGGCCTCGAGCGTCACCGTGCGGTCACGGAACTCCATGTCGAGCTCGCCGTCGAGGATCAGGAACAGCTCGTCGGTGTCGTCGTGGCTGTGCCAGATGAATTCGCCTTCGACCTTCACCAGCCGCACTTCATGGTCGTTGTAGCGGGCGACGATCCGCGGCGCCCAATGATCACTGAAGCTGTTCAGCTTTTCAGGGATGTTGACCTTGTCCATCAGTACACCACGACCGAGCGGATACTCTCGCCGGAGTGCATCAGGTCGAACCCCTTGTTGATCTCGTCGAGCGTCAGCGAGTGCGTGATCATCGGGTCGATCGCGATCTTGCCGTCCATGTACCAGTCGACGATCTTGGGCACGTCGGTGCGGCCCTTGGCCCCGCCGAACGCGGTACCGCGCCAGTTGCGGCCGGTGACCAGCTGGAACGGCCGGGTGGCGATTTCCTTGCCGGCCTCGGCGACGCCGATGATGATGCTGGTGCCCCAGCCGCGATGGCACGCCTCGAGCGCCGTGCGCATCACCTCGGTGTTGCCCGTGGCGTCGAATGTATAGTCGGCTCCTCCGTCGGTCAGCAGCATGACCTCGGCGACGACCTCCTCGCGCGACTTGTCCCGGCCGTCGATGAAGTCGGTCATCCCGAACTGACGGCCCCATTCCTCGCGCGCCGGATTGATGTCGACGCCGACGATCTTGTTCGCCCCGACCAGCTTGGCGCCCTGGATGACATTGAGGCCAATCCCGCCCAGCCCGAACACCACGACATTGGCACCCGGCTCGACCTTGGCCGTCTTGACCACCGCGCCGACGCCGGTAGTCACCCCGCAGCCAATGTAGCAGCTGGTCTTGAACGGTGCGTCATCGCGGATCTTGGCGACGGCGATCTCGGGGAGCACGGTGAAGTTGGAGAAGGTCGAGCAGCCCATATAATGGTAGATGGTCTGGCCCTTGTAGCTGAATCGGCTGGTCCCGTCGGGCATCAACCCCTTGCCCTGTGTAGCGCGGATCGCGGTACAGAGGTTGGTCTTGCCGGAGAGGCAGGACTTACACTGACGGCATTCGGGCGTGTAGAGCGGGATGACATGGTCGCCTGGCTTGACCGAAGTGACGCCCGGCCCGACCTCGCGCACCACGCCCGCCCCTTCATGGCCGAGGATCGAGGGGAAGATGCCCTCGCTGTCGAACCCGTCGAGCGTATAGGCGTCGGTATGACAGATGCCGGTCGCCATGATCTCGACCAGCACTTCGCCGGCCTTGGGGCCTTCAAGGTCGAGCTCGACGATCTCGAGCGGCTGCTTGGCTTCGAAGGCGACGGCGGCGCGGGTCTTCATGGTTGGATTTCCTCCCTGCTTCGCGCACCGCCTTGCCACCTCTCACCGCTTCGGCCAAGCAGGGAAAAGAGGGGATGCGATGGGCTGGGCTAATGGACGCCATGCACTGATTACCGGAGGCGGCACCGGCATCGGTTCGGCGACGGCGCGAGTGCTGGCCGCCGAAGGAGCGAAGGTCACGCTGCTCGGCCGCCGGCGCGAGCCGCTAGAAGAGGTCGCGGCCGAATTCCAGGGATTGGTGATCGCCTGCGACGTCACCGATCGCGACGCACTGGAAAACGCGTTCGAAGATGCCCGCGCCGCCTGCGGTCCGCTCGATTATGTCATCCTCAATGCCGGGATCGGCGACAGCGCTCCCTTCCAGCGGACCAAGCGCGAGGCCTGGGACCGGATCATCGCCACCAATCTCACGGCCCTGTTTGACGGCGCCCAGCTGGCCCTCCCCGACCTGCTGCACGGCGAGGACAAGAGGCTGATAATCGTCGCCTCGGTGGCCGGGCTCAAGGGAGCACCCTATGCCGCGCCCTATGCCGCCTCGAAGCACGGCGCGGTCGGCCTGACGCGCAGCCTGGCGCTCGAATTCGTCAAGACAAGCCTTACGGTCAACGCGGTCTGCCCTTCCTTCGTCGATACGCCAATGGTCGACGAGAGCGCGGCGCGGATCGAGCGTGCCACCGGCCGCAGTGGGGATGAAGCGCGCGACGCGTTGGCGGCAATGAACGCCAGCGGCCGCTTCGTGACATCGGAGGAAGTGGCCGCCGCAATCGCTTTTCTTTGCCGGCCCGACAGCCGCTCGATCACCGGCGCTTGCCTGACGATCGACGGCGGGACCACGGCATGAGCATCGATCCCAACAACCTCGAGCCCAGCCACTTCCTGTGGGACTTCGACGGCGACGTCGCCACCATCACGCTCAACCGCCCGGACAAGAAGAACCCGCTGACCTTCGACAGCTATGCCGAGCTTCGCGACCTGTTCTGCGAGCTTGAGCATACACCTGCGGTCAAATGCGTCGTCATCACCGGTGCCGGCGGCAATTTCTGCTCAGGCGGCGACGTCCACGAGATCGTGGGCCCGCTGACCCGGATGGACGACAGCGGCCTCCTTCAATTCACCCGCATGACGGGGGACCTGGTCCGGATGATGCGCAACTGTCCGCAGCCGATCGTCGCCGCCGTCGAGGGCATCTGCGCGGGAGCCGGAGCGATCATAGCCATGGCCAGCGACCTCCGCCTCGCCGCGCCCAATGCCAAGACCGCCTTCCTGTTCACGCGTGTCGGCCTCAGCGGCGCCGACATGGGCGCCTGCGCCATCCTGCCCCGGATCATCGGACATGGCCGCGCCGCCGAGCTGCTGTTCACCGGCCGGTCGATGAGCGCCGAGGAAGGCGAGCGCTGGGGCTTTTTCGGCCGCATTGTCGACGATGTCCAAGCAGAGGCCCTGGCGCTGGCGCGGAGCCTCGCCAGCGGCCCGGTCCAGGCGCATTATATGACCAAGCGGCAGCTCGACGCGGAATGGCATGTCTCCATCGAGACTGCGCTCGACATGGAAGCCGAGGCCCAGGCCGAATGTATGAAGACAAGGGACTTCCGCCGCGCCTACGAAGCCTTCGCCGCCAAGCGGAAGCCGGAGTTCCACGGTGACTAATCTCCCCTCCCTTTCGAGGGAGGGGTTGGGGGTGGGTGAGCCCAGCGGCAGCTCGATGCTGCCGAAGGGCTTGCCAAGTGCCGCCGTTCGACCCACCCCTACCCCTCCCTGCCAGGGAGGGGAGAGATGAACGATTGGCTGGATTGGCCCTTCCTCGAGGATCGCCATCGCGAGCTGCACATCCGGCTCAGCGACTGGTGCGGCGACAATATCGACGAGCATCATTCCGGCGACGTTGACGCCGAGTGCCGGTCGCTGGTCCGCGCGCTTGGCAGGGCGGGGCTGCTCAAACTGTGCGTCGCCGACGGCGACAAGCTGCCCGACGTCCGCAGTCTCGCTATCGCCCGGGCTTTGCTCGCCAGCTGCTCCGGCCTCGCCGATTTCGCCTTCGCTATGCAGGGACTCGGATCGGGTGCGATCAGCCTGTTTGGCAGCGCGGAGCAAAAGGCGCAATGGCTGCCCAAGGTTGCCAGCGGCGAGGCGATCGCAGCTTACGCCCTTACCGAACCGGAGACCGGCAGCGATGCTGCCAATATTGCCATGCGTGGCGAACGGACCGCCGATGGCTGGGTCCTGACCGGCGAGAAGAGTTACATCAGCAACGGCACCATCGCCGATGTGCTGACCGTATTCGCACGAACTGGGCCGGCTGAAGACGGTGCGCGTGGCATCGGTGCATTCATCGTTCGCGGCGACGATCCTGGCCTCACGGTTGCCGAGCGGATCGAGGTGATCGCGCCGCATCCGTTGGCACGGCTGAAGTTCGACGGCGTCCGTGCCGACCTGATCGGCAATGAGGACGAAGGCTTCAAAATCGCTATGCAGACCTTGAACCTGTTCCGGGTGACCGTCGGTGCGGCGGCAGCAGGCTTTGCCGCCCGTGCGCTGAATGAGGCGATCCAGTTCGCCACCACCCGCAAGCTCGGCACCGGGACGCTGGCCGACAACGCGGTGACTCAGGAGAAGCTTGGCGAGATGGCAACCAGCATCGACGCCTCGGCCCTGCTTATCGCGCGCGCCGCCTGGCAGCAGGATATGGGCAACACCGACAACCGCCGCGCTGCGGCAATGGCCAAGCTCCACGCCACCGAGGAAGCGCAGAAGGTGATCGACATGGCGGTGCAGATGCACGGCGGCCTCGGCGTCACCAAGGGCGCCAAGGTCGAGGAGCTGTACCGCGAGATCCGGGCCTTGCGCATTTACGAAGGCGCGAGCGAGGTTCAGAAGATGATCATCGCCCGCGACCTGCTAAAGGAGCATGGCGCATGAAGACCTTGCTCCCACCTGGCTGGCCGCGGCCCAAGGGCTATTCCAACGGCATCGCCGCGCCTGGCCGGCTGATCGTCACCGCCGGCGTGGTGGGCTGGGACGAGCAGGAGCATTTCACGTCGAATACGCTGGCCGGACAATTCGAGCAGGTGTTGAAGAACATCGTCGCCATCATCGGCCAGGATGGCGCCGGGCCGGAGCATCTCGTCCGCCTGACCTGCTATGTCACCAGCATCGAGGCCTATCTCGCCTCGCTGGGCGAAATCGGCGAGGCATGGCAGCGGATCATCGGCCGCCACTATCCGGCGATGGCGCTGGTGGAGGTGGTTCGCCTGGTCGAGCCGCAGGCGATGGTGGAAATCGAAGCGACCGCGGTGGTCGAGGAATGAGGGAAACGGGTCGGTCTGCCTGCAAGACTCCCCTCCCCTTGATGGGGAGGGGCTGGGGGTGGGGTGACGTCAATGAAGTGCGTCGACTTTTCCGGAGACATCACCCCCACCCAACCCTCCCCCATCAAGGGGGAGGGCTTTAGGTTGCCGGCAATGACTTACGACTCCTTCGTCAAAGACCGCCTTCCGCCAACGGAGCAGCTGCCCGAGTTCCTGCTGCTTGACTATCCCGAACGCCTGAATGCCGCGGCCGAACTTCTGAAAGGCGGCAAGCCTAACGACCTCGCCGTCACCAACGCCCATGGCCGCTGGACCTATGCCGAGCTGGACAACTTCTCCGGCCGCATTGCCCGCCTCCTGGTCGAAGGGCAGGGCCTGATTCCCGGCAACCGCGTGCTGCTGCGCGGGCCCAATGGCTACACCTTGTCCGCCGCTTGGCTGGGAGTGATCAAGGCCGGCGGCGTGGCGGTGACGACCATGCCCCTGCTGCGCAACGGCGAGATCGCTTCGGTGATCGACATCGCCCAGGTCAGCCATGCCATCGTCGACAGCCGCTTCATCGGCGATTTCCGCGGGGCGATGAGCCAGACGCGCTTCGTCAAGCATCTCGTCAAATATGACGGCGACTATGGCAAGGGCGAGCTGGAGACCCGCTGCGCAGGCCTGGAACCGCTGCCGCCAGTCGACACCGGCCGCGACGTTCCGGCGCTGATCGCCTTCACCAGCGGCACCACCGGCGTGCCCAAGGGCTGCATCCAGTTCCACCGCGACATCCTCGCGCCATGCGACACGTTCGCGGCGACCCATTTCCGGATGGCGCCGGGCGACATCGTCATGTCCAGCGCGCCGATCGCCTTCACCTTCGGGCTGGGCGCGACCCTGATGTTCCCGCTGCGCTTCGGCGCAGCCTGCGCGACCATCGAGCAGCCTTCGCCGCCGGCGATGCTGGAGTCGATCGCGAAGTTCGGCGTCACCCACCTCGCCACCGCGCCGACCGCCTACAAGGCGATGTTGTCGCAGCCTGCGCTGGATGACGCGCTCAAGACGCTCAAATGCTGCCTGTCGGCCGGCGAGCATCTGCCCAAGGCGAGCTGGGAAGCGTGGAAGGAGCGCACCGGCATTTCCATCGTCGACGGCATCGGCTCGACCGAGATGATGCACATCTTCATTTCCGAAAGCGGCGACGCGATCCGCCCCGGCTCCACCGGCCGCGCGGTTCCGGGATATGAAGCGACCGTGCTGGACAAGGATAGCCGCCCGATGTCCGAGGGCGAAGGGCGGCTGGCGATCAAGGGTCCCACCGGCTGCCGCTATCTCGATGATCCGCGCCAGAAGAATTATGTCCAAAATGGATGGAATCTGACCGGCGACACCTACCGCAAGGATGAACAGGGCTATTTCTGGTACGTGGCGCGCAGCGACGACATGATCGTCAGCTCGGGCTACAATATCGGCGCGCCGGAGGTCGAGAATGCCCTGCTCGCCCATCCGGCGGTGGCCGAATGTGCGGTGATCGGCGTGCCCTGCCCCGAGCGCGGGCAAAAGGTGAAGGCATTCATCGTCGCGGCGGCCAATGTGACGCCTGACGAGGCACTGATTTCAGAGCTCAAGAATTTCGTTCAGGCAACTATTGCGCCTTACAAATATCCGCGCGAAATCGAATTCGTCGATGCGTTACCCAAGACTGCAACGGGGAAATTGCGCAGGGTGGAGCTGCGCAATCGGTAGAATCTCCTCCCCTGCATTTGCAGGGGAGGGGGACCGCCGAAGGCGGTGGAGGGGCTAATTCGGCGTCCGCTGCCGACAATGTTCCACGATGTAGGCCACGACCCCTTCCAGATTGTCGCGCACATAGATTGCCGCGATGCGTAAGGTATGGATGCCTTGTTCGCTGTACCAGGCATCGCGCCTCTGATCGCGTTGCGGATTGTCGCCCAGTTGGTGCGAGAAGCCATCGATCTCAATTGCCAGCCCAGCTTCGCGGCAGAAGAAGTCGAGAACGTAGGGATCGAGGTCGTGCTGGCGCCGGAACTTGAACCCTTCAGGACGCAGCTTCAAGGCATTCCAAAGTCGCAGCTCGGGCGGAGTCATCTTCTTTCGAAGTTGCCGCGCTCGATCCTTGCCCAGAAGCCCCTCCACCAGCTTCGCTGGTCCCCCTCCCCTCGAAATCGAGGGGAGGAGAAATTCATTCAAACTCCACGATGACCTGATCGACCGCCAGGCTGTCGCCGGCCTTGGCCGGGGTCGCCTTGACGGTGGCGGATTTCTCCGCCCGGAGGATGTTTTCCATTTTCATCGCCTCGACCACCGCGACCGGCTGGCCGGCCTCGACCGCGTCGCCGGCCTTGACCTCCAGCCGGGTCAGCAGTCCCGGCATCGGCGCCAGCAGGAAGCGCGACATGTCCGGCGGCACCTTCTCGATCATGTGCCTGGCCAGCTCGGCGATGTGCCGCGGCATGACCTGCACTTGGTGCGCCGCGCCGCGCGTGGTCAGGGTCCAGCCGCGGCCCTTCTTCGCCACCTGGACGATGCGGCTGCGACCGTCCATGTCCGCAACCAGCAGCCTGTCGCCGGGCGACCAGTCGCCGACCACGTCGATCGCCTCGCCGCCGTCGACGATGGCCAGGTTGCCGCCTTCATAAGGCGCGATGGCGACGGTGAAGTCGCGTGCCTGTCCTGAGCGTGTCGAAGGGCCGATCTTCACGACCTGCACCGCTTCGGGAAAGCACGGGTCGCCCAGTTGCCCGTCGATCAGCGCCGCGCGCGTCTCGTAGGTCAGCTCGACGATCGCGGCCAGCGCGGCGAGATCGGTCATCAGCTGCTCGTCGGCGGGCGCGCCGGTGAAGCCTTCGGGATATTCCTCGGCGATGAAGCCGGTGGTGAGGTTGCCCGCGCGGAACCGCGGGTGCTGCAACAGCGCGGACAGGAAATCGATATTGTCGGCGACACCGTCGATCTGGAACGCGTCGAGCGCGTCGAACGCCTCCTCGATGGCGGCTTCTCGAGTAGGGGCCCAGCTGATCAGCTTGGCGATCATCGGGTCGTAGAACATGCTGATCTCGCCGCCGTCCTGGACGCCGTCGTCGATACGGATGACGCTGTCGGCGTCGCGATGCTCGACCGGCGGCTTGTACGTAGTCAGCCGCCCCGTGCTCGGCAGGAAGCCGCGATAGGGATCCTCGGCATAGACGCGGGCCTCGATCGACCAGCCGTTGAGTTTGATGTCGTCCTGTCCGAACGCCAGCTTCTCGCCGCCCGCGACGCGGATCATCTGCTCGACCAGGTCGATGCCGGTGGTCTCCTCGGTCACCGGATGCTCGACCTGGAGCCGCGTGTTCATCTCGAGGAAGTAGAAGCTCTTGCCGGTCGGGTCCGCGCCTGAGACGATCAGCTCGACCGTTCCCGCGCTATGGTAGCCGACCGCGCGGGCCAGCGCGACCGCCTGCTCGCCCATCGCCTTGCGCATTTCGGGCGACACGAACGGCGACGGCGCTTCCTCGATCACCTTCTGGTGGCGGCGCTGGATCGAGCATTCGCGCTCGTTCAAGTAGAGGATGTTGCCGTGCTGATCGCCGAGGATCTGGATCTCGATGTGGCGCGGATCCTCGATGAATTTCTCGATGAACACCCGGTCGTCGCCGAAGCTGCTCAGCCCCTCGCGCTTGGTTGCCTCGAAGCCTTCGCGCACGTCCTTCTCATTGTAGGCGAGGCGCATGCCCTTGCCGCCGCCGCCCGCCGAGGCCTTCATCATCACCGGGAAGCCGATGTCCTTGGCGATCTTCACGGCTTCGTCGGTGGTGGCGATGTCGTCGAGCCAGCCGGGAACGATGTTGACCCCCGCGTCGCGCGCGATCTTCTTGGATTCGATCTTGTCGCCCATCGCCGCGATGGCTTTGGGCGGCGGGCCGATAAAGGCGATGCCGGCCTTCTCCAGCGCCTTGGCGAAGCTGGTCCGCTCGGACAAAAAGCCATAGCCCGGATGTACCGCCTCGGCCCCGGTCGCCTTGCAGGCGTCGATGATCAACTCGGCCTTGAGGTAGGACTCAGCTGCCGGCGCCGGGCCGAGCCGAACGCATTCGTCAGCCAAGCGGACATGCGGCGCGCGGGCGTCGGCGTCGGAATAAACCGCGACCGTCTTGATCCCCATCCACTTGGCGGTTCGGATGACGCGGCAGGCGATTTCGCCCCTGTTCGCAATGAGAATCTTTTTGAACATCAGCGCCCCACCAAACCGTCACCCTGAACTTGTTTCAGGGTCCATTCCGTCACCCGCACCGCACTTCCCGAAAATGGATGCTGAAACAAGTTCAGCATGACGGCGCTAAAAGGGCTCATCGTCTTTGCGGAGCCGATAGTGGGCGTACCACATGCCAATGAAGACAACTGCCCATAGCGCAAGGGCCACATAGCCAGTCCACAAGGGCCAGCCATTGCCATCGCACCAGGGCGCGATGTCGCAATCGCCATCCGTGGTGAAGAGAATTGCACCCCCAAATGGGAGCATGAGCAGCGACAACGCCAACGTAACAGCGCTGATTAGAGAATTCCTCACTCCGCCGCTTCCTCGACTGGCGGTTTGTTGTGGCCGAGCAGGCGCAGCACCTCGTCCGCCGCATCCGCCAAGTTCGTCCCCGGCCCGAAGATCGCCTGCACCCCCGCCTCGCGCAGCATGGCGTAATCCTGCGGCGGGATGACGCCGCCGGCAACGACCTTGATGTCGGCGCGGCCGGCTTCCTTGAGCGCGTCGATCAGCTCGGGGATCAACGTCTTGTGACCCGCGGCGAGCGAGGAGGCGCCGACCACGTCGACGTCATGCTCGACCGCCAGCTCGGCCGCCTCGCGCGGGGTCTGGAACAAAGGTCCGGCGATCACCTCGAAGCCCAGATCGCCGAACGCCGAGCTGACCAGGTTGGCGCCGCGGTCGTGGCCGTCCTGACCCATCTTGGCGACCAGGATGCGGGGCTTGCGACCGAGGCGGGAGCCGACGGCCTGCGTGCCCGCGACGGCCTCGCGCCAGCGTCCGTCATCGCGCTTGCCATAGATGCCGCGCACCGGCTCGGGCTTCGTGTAGTATCGCCCAAATGCCCGCTCCAGCGCGTCCGAAATCTCGCCCAGCGAGCAGCGCACGCGGGCGCATTCGACAGCGAGGGCGAGGAGGTTAGATCCTCCCCGGAACGGGGAGGTGGCAGCCGCAGGCTGCCGGAGGGGG
>JALYNQ010000083.1 GCA_030773115.1 Pseudomonadota bacterium | reverse complement strand
GGCTGATGGACCTGGAGCGCGCCGTTGGGTGACGGTAGGTCGATGGTCCTCGGCGCTGGGCCTCTTCCGACCAGCAGGTCGCTGCCGCGGGCCGGGTTGGTCGGATTGTTCATCCAGTTTCGGGAGATGAATTCAAACTGCTCCTTGATCGATGACTGGAACGCCACGAACATCAGGCCCCGCTCTGCGTCTTCGCCCGCTTCGTCGAAGGTCGGGCCGAACGGAACGCCCCGGCGCAGCATGCGAGGAACGTTGAGGACGTCCTTGGGGCCTGCTCTAGGGTTGACCTTGCGAATGTGCGCGCCGAATGGGCAGGAAGCCGCCTCGAGGTCATCGCGAAAATCGAAGCTATTGCCGGGGGGCGTCGCGGCGGGATCGGCGAGCACGCCGGCCTCAACCGGCGAACCTGACGGCCAGCGTCCGACGAGCAGCGCCGCGAACAGCTCCGGGGTCAATGCGGGCCACTGCGTGGACGCGGCCGCTGATTGTTCGGCGCAATAGGCACGGAAGGCGGGAACGTCCTGCCGCAGCCGGCGGAGGACGAGCAGCGAACCATTGTCAGTGATCCCGCGAGGGTCGACGGCCGGCCAATAAGGCGCGCCGCCGGTCTCGCGCGGGTAGCCGAAGATGAAATTCCCGGGCTCCATCTCGCCGGCCTCATCGAAACCGCTCACCGCCGGTTGGGAGATGCCGTCCCGGAATCCGAAATGTTCGCGATCCTCGATCCGGCGGCCAGTCTCGCGCCAGGTCGCTCGAAATCCCGCTTGCCGGCCAGCCTCGATTAGCTCGGCTGCGCGCGCGCCAGCCGCCGCTTCTTCGTTCGACGCGACAACCAGCAGCAGGTCCACCGGCGCCGGCTCTTTACCGATGGTCCAGCTGGCGAGATCATCGCCAAGCGCCGAAGGAGCGCGGCGCGCCATTCCTCCATTGAAGGCATCGTCGCGAATGAAGACGTCAGGGGCAATGCGGCGAAGAAGCTGGGCACTGAGCGCGACGCAGCACCAGGGCTGGACGCTTTCGAGCAAGCGCATTTGCTGGCGCTGGTGGCGGATGTCCGCGGCCGACGTCACCTTAGGGGCAAGACTGCTTAGCCATGCGGTCGCCGCGTTGGTGTCGGCGGCGGCGTCCAAGGCCAACCCGGCAAATATCTGAACCTCGGTATTGAACCCGGCGAGGATATTTCCCTGTATCTCGTCGAGCTCGATCGGCCGGCCGCTCACCGCGAATGCTTGAACGCGTGCGTGCCCGCGGGCTTGGCTATCGCCGCAAAGGCATTCCCCTGCTCGGGTGGGAGCAGTCCAGGAAAGGCCAGCGAATAGCCGTCCCGGCACGACGCTTCCTTTCTCACGCCGAAGAGTTCCTGCGTGCCATCCCGCCGGCAGCATGTGCCGAGGCAGCGCACGATCGGCCCGATTGAATCATTGCTGCGCTTCCACCGGGTGATGAACAGGTGGACGGATAGCAATTCGGCGATCTGGCCGGCGAAAATGACCGGATTGCCCCCGACCAGAAGGTCGCTAACCGTCAGATTTTCGCTCGCCGGCACTTCAAGCTCGAGCCGGAGGACCCGCGACGAGCCACCGCTCCACAGATCATGCCCTCGAATGACTGTCCACCAATCGCGCGGGACCCGCGTCTTATTGTCCGGTAGTAGCAGCCCGTCGGCGATATCCGCGATGTAGAGACCGACCGGATTGGCAAGCGTGTATCGATAATGCTCCAGGATTTGCGCATAGGCCTGGGCGGAAATGAGGGGATCGCTGTTGCGGTTTGGCTCTCCCCCGCGATTACAGCAGAGCAATTGCTCTGGGTTTGCGCCGTCGAGCGTGCTGCCGTCGCCCTTCTTGCGGGCGAGTGCCGATACCCCGGCTAGATTAACTTCCGCGCCCAGCGAGTTTGCGCGATGCGAGAGGTGGACGATACCGGGATTGATGTTGAACTGGTTGCGCGGGTTAAGCCCGCCGGGCCGCGCGACCTGCTCGCCGCCGCCTTCATCATATTGCCGGTACACCCCATAGCGGGCGCGAATGTCGTCAGCGGTGATCGTGCCCACGCCAGTAAGCTCGCGATACAGCTCGACGCATTTCTGCTCGTCGGCGTCGAACAGGGCAGAGAAATAGTCATAGCCTTCGGCGACGAAGGTGACCTTTGTAATTCTGCCGTCCGGATTTCGCTGCACCGCCCATTCGAGATATTCGTCCTGCCGGTCGCGCACCGGAAGGCTGAGGATGCCCTGCTTGGAGTCGACAAAGATACCAGGCCGGTGATCCTCGTCGCCAAGATGCTCGACCGCCCGGTAGCTCCCATCGGAATCGATCGGGTCGGGGTCGAATTCATTCCACGGCGCCTGCCGCTTCACGGCGCGGGGAAAAGCGTTCCATGCCTGCACGGCGACCGTTTCTGCTGCTGCGGGGAGCTCGGTCTGTGTGGGGTCGGCATAGCCGACCTCGTCGCGATATTGCGCGATCTCCTCCTCGCTCGGATTCTTCCCGATGATCGAATAAACCAGGCCGCGGATAATTCCATCGGCCTCCGCGGCCATAAGGTCGTGCCAAATGGCCGGATCCGGAAAATCCTGAAGGCCGGCAGGTGCGTCGAATGTCCAATTGGTCATCGAGGTTCTCCTCGTCGACTCGGCCCATCCATGCTTGCCGCTTATTGCTGGAATTAACAGAAAATTATCACCCCAGGCGTCGATCTAATCATAATCCCGCGGGTCGATCTGATCGGCGTGCCGCCGTTCCATGTCGCCGTTGCCGGCGCATGCGCGCATTCATCGCGAAATTTCGCCTCATTCTTGCAGATGGGCAGGGGACCAGTTCATATTCCCTCGGATTGATCTGGTCGCGGTAGCGCTTGTCGATTTGCCCACGAAACCCGGCGTCAGAATGAGGTCAGCGAACCGCGCGACCGATTGCCAATAATGCTACACAACTACTTTGAGCATTGGCCGGGAGCAAAATGCTCCCCAATCGCCCATCAGTGATCGCCGCTTCTCAAGGAAATCGGTCCGCCGGTAAGCCGCTTCCACCTTGTTCGGAATTGCATGTGCCAATGCTGCTTCAGCGACCTCGCCTGGATAGTTGGTTTGCTCCGCAACCCAGTCGCGAAACGCCGAACGGAAACCATGGACAGTCACCCCAGCTTCCATGTCGCGAAGGATTTTGAGCAGCGTCATATCCGACAGCGGCCTCTTTGCCTTGATGCCGTAAAAGACGAGGTCCGTCGCGGGGATGCGATGCTTGGCCGCGCGCTTGAACACGTCGATCGCTTGAGGGGACAGTGGGACAATGTGCGGTCGCCCCATCTTCATCCGCTCGGCCGGAATCGACCACAGTCCGGCTTCGAGATCGAGCTCAGGCCACCTCGCCATGCGAATTTCGCCGGATCGGGCCGCAGTGAGGATCAGGGCTTCCAGCGCCAGCCGGCCCATCGACTCACGCCTGCGAAGGATCTGCAGGAAAACCGGCACCTCCGCGAAGCTCATGGCCGCGAAGTGTCGATCCTTCTTCGGCTGACGGGGCAGCCCCTTGGACAGAGAACGCATCGGTGCCTCGCTGGCCCGGTAGCCCTTGGCGTAGGCCCAATCGAGCACGGTCCCGATCCGTTGCCGCACCCGGCGAGCTGTTTCCGGCTTCGCGAGCCAAATCTTGGCCAGGACATCGCGAATGGCGGGCCCCTCGATCTCGCTGACGAGAAGATCGCCTAAACCCGGGTATGCGTAGGATTTGAGTGTCGAAAGCCACTGGGCCTGATGCTTGCCGTTCTTCCAGGCGGCCTTGTGCTCCTCGTGAACAAGGATGGCTGCTTCCTTAAAGGTCGGTATGACGATCTTCTCTTGTTTCCGCTCCGCGATGGGATCGATACCGCGAGCAAGTTTCCGGCGCAGCTCATCCGCAGCCTGACGGGCTTCTGCGAGCGAAACTGTCTTCGCAGAACCAAGGCCGATATCCCGCCGCTTTCCGTCCACTTGCACGCGAAGGACCCAGCTCTTGCTACCACCAGGCTTAACCTTGAGCATGAGTCCGTCACCATCGGAGTACCGACCAGGCTCGGTCACTGACTTCACCTTTATGACCGTCAAATTGCCCATCAACCGTCTCCGGTCCCACACTTGGTCCCACACTCAGTGCCGGACTGTCGTGGATTGCAGCGAACCCCAGTGGACGCAGAAAACCACCAAGTTCTGCCGAAAACTAGCAGAAAAGAACGCAAAATGGGAGGCAAAAAAAGCGTGAGGTGGCGGAGCGGGAGGGATTCGAACCCTCGATACG
>JALYNQ010000082.1 GCA_030773115.1 Pseudomonadota bacterium | reverse complement strand
GAGCTGCGCACAGCCCGCGACCGCGAGCATTGCAAGCGCCGCCAGGCAACGCCCCCCCGCCGGCACTAGATCCTCGCCCGATCCGGGTCTGGGCGGGTTTCGCGCTGCGGCTTCATCCCGGGCGCCTGCGGCTCGGCGAGCTCGCCTTGCCCAGCCAAATCGTCGTCCTTCAGCGTGTCGAGGTGCATCAGCTTGCGAACGAACGGCGACAGCGCCAGGACGACCGCTCCGACGCCGATCGCGACCCAGCCGATCTTGTTGTAGATCGACAGAGTCAGCTCCTTGGTCATCTCGCCGCCTTCGCCGCCGGTCGCTTCGCCGATCTTGCCGGCGACGAAATTGCCGACCGCGGTCATGTAGAACCAGGCGCCCATGATCAGCGACGCCATGTAAGACGGCGCCAGCCGGTTCATGGCGCTGAGGCCCACCGGGCTGAGGCACAACTCGCCGGTCGTGTGCAGCAGATAGAGCAGGAAGACGAAGATCACCGGAGTCATCGCCTCGACGCCGACCGAATTGGCGCCCCACACGAACACCAGGAAGCCCGCGCCGACCTGGAGCAGGGCCAGGCCGAACTTGGCCGGGGCTGAAGGCTCGAGACCGCGCTTGCCGAGGATCACCCACAACGCCGCAAACAATGGCGCCAGCATGATGATGTAAATCGGATTGATCGACTGGAACAGCGTGGCGGGGACGCCCGCGCGGTCGACGAACCGGTCAGTGTAGAGGTTGATGCTGCCGCCGGCCTGCTCGAACAGGCCCCAGAACAGCGGGTTGAGCGCAATCAGGAACAGGATGGCGAAGATGCGTTCGCGCGGCTCCTTGTCCAGCTTGAACGCCTCGTAGAGGACATAGCCAAGTAGAGCGATGCCGGAGATGATCAGCAGCGTCTGGATGACGTCCTGATACTGGACCAGGGCCCAGATCACCGCGACAGCGGCAAGGCCGATGCCATACAGCGTCACATCGCTGACCTGGCTGCCGTCGGGGCGGACCGGTGGCTCGCCGGCCCCGCGCAGCAGTTTGCGGCCGCCGACGAACACGATCAGCCCGGCTAACATGCCGATGCCGGCGAGGCCGAAGCCATAGGCCCAGCCGATGGTCTCTCCGAGATAGCCGACCAGGATGGTGCCGACCGCGGCGCCGAGGTTAATCCCCATGTAGAAGATGGTGTAGGCGCCGTCGCGGCGGGTGTCGGTCAGGCTGTAGAGCTGTCCGACCATCACCGAGATATTGGCCTTGAGGAAGCCGGAGCCAACGATGATGAAGGCTAGGGCCGCCCAGAAAACATTGATGAAAGGGTCGGCCTGCTTGGCGACCGGGTCAGTCAGTCCCTGCATGCCCTCGAACGCCATCAGGAAATGGCCGATCATCAGGAGGATGCCGCCGAACAGAACCGCCTTGCGCTGACCCAGGTAGCGGTCGGCGAGATATCCGCCGAGCACCGGGGTGATGTACACCAGGCTGGTGTAGGCGCCGTAGATCAGGTTCGACTTGTCGTCGGCGAACAGCCAGTGCTTGGTCAGGTAGAAGATCAGCAGCGCCCGCATGCCGTAGTAGGAGAAGCGCTCCCACATTTCGGCGAAAAACAGCATGTAAAGGCCCTTGGGGTGGCCCAAGGCCTCCGGCTCGCGACGAGCGGCGATGACGCCGCCTCCGGCCAGGAAAAGCCCGAAAATGAAGAGCGCGATGACGACGATCCAGTCGCCCTCGGCCCATGCTGATACCGGTTTAAATCCCATGACGGGCGTTCCTCTCGAAATGCCGGCCGCCTCGCTTAGGGCGTGCCTGTTTTTGATTTGGGCGGCAACCTAGCGGCGAAAACGCACTTGTGAAGGCGATTGTTGCCAACGGGTTGCGCCGTTATGCGGACCGCATGATCCTCAACGACAATTCGTCCGCCCTCTCGCTCCTCGAAACCCGCCGCTCCGGAAAGCCGCGGGACCTGGTTGCGCCCGGACCCTCGCCGCAAGAGCTTGAACGCATCCTGACGATTGCCATGCGGGCACCCGACCATGGCAAGATCGCTCCCTGGCGGTTCGTGATCGTCGGCCAGCACCAGCGCCAGCAACTGGCCGATGTGCTCGCCCGCGCGCTGCCCGAATATGATCCAGAGGCGACCTCGGCCCATTACGCCAAGGCGCTCGAGTTCGCCCACCAGGCTCCGGTCATGATTGTGCTGATTTCCAGCCCGATTCAAGGACATAAAATCCCTGTTTGGGAACAGCAATTAAGTTGCGGCGCGGTCGGCATGAACCTGCTCCATGCCGCCCATGCAATCGGCTATGTCGGCGGCTGGATCACCGGCTGGCAGGCCTATTCGCCGCAGGTCGCCCGAGCCTTCTGCAGGGAAGGCGAGCGGATCGCCGGCTTCATCTTCCTCGGCACGCCGGGCCAGCCGCTCGAGGAGCGGCCGCGGCCCTCGCTGGCGGAGCATGTCAGCCAGTGGCAACCGCCGGAAAGCAATTGAACTTCCTGCGCTTTGCTGTATTGTCACAGCATGACGCTCCGATCCTCCCACGAAAAGCCAGTTTATGTCCGCATCCGCGAGGTGATCGCCGATGCGATCCTTACCGGCCGCTATGGCGATGGCGATCCCCTGCCCTCGGTCCGGGCATTGGCGGCCGAGCAGGGAGCTAACCCGCTGACCGTGGCCAAGGCCTATCAGGGGTTTCAAGACGACGGCTTCATCATCGTCAAGCGGGGCGTCGGCATGTTCGTCGCGCCCGGCGCCGCGGCGAAGTTGCGCACGGCCCAGCGCAGCGACTTCATCTCCAACGAGTGGCCCGAGATTCGCGAGCGCATGGCGCGCTTGGGAATTGATCCGGCAGAATTGCTGGCGCGGGTGTGACTCTCCTCCCCTCGATTTCGAGGGGAGGTGGCAGTCCGATGGACTGACGGAGGGGTTCTTCAGCCTCAGCTGTCTAGAACCCCTCCACCATGCTCCGCATGGTCCCCCTCCCCCCGAAAGCTGGGGGAGGAAATCTTACGCCAACGCCTCCGCCGGCACCTGATAGAGCAGCGCCGCTCCTGCCTCTGCAGCGGCCCCTAGCCCCAACGCTTCCGGCACGATTGTCGTCAGGAAATATTCTGCCGCTGCCCTGGTCCGCTCGTCGGCGCCCTGGGAGTGCGCCATGCGCTCGACCAGCCACCCGGCAACCATCACCGAGCACATGGTGAGGAAGGGATAGCTGCCAGCCAGCCGGTCGTCCGGGGCGGCTTCGCGAAGGCTCGCCGCGGCCACCTCGACTGCGTCGGTAAGGGCGATCAGGCGCGGATCCCGCGTCTCGGCCTCGATGTCGGCAATCAACTCGTCGAACGCCAGACCACCGTCGAGCCCGAGCTTGCGCGAGACCAGGTCTGCCGCCTGGATGCCGTTGGTGCCCTCGTAAATTGAAGCGATCCGCGCATCGCGCAGATGCTGGGCAGCGCCGGTTTCCTCGATATAGCCCATCCCGCCATGGACCTGGATACCCAGGTTGGCGACCTCGATCCCGACGTCGGTGCCCCAGGCCTTGACCAGGGGGGTCAGCACTTCGGCGCGCAAGCCTGCCCCTGCGTCCCCGCGGAGCGCGTGATCGACCTGGCCGAAGGCGTAATAGGTCAGCGCCCTCGCCCCCATCGTCAGCGCGCGCATCCGCAGCAGCATGCGACGGACGTCGGGATGCTCGGAAATCGGCACCGGCAGGCGGTTGCGCTGGCCCTGCTTGCGCTCCAGCGCATAAGCGACCGCGCGCTGGGTCGCCCGCTCGGCAATTCCGACACCCTGCAGGCCGACGTTGAGCCGGGCATTGTTCATCATGGTGAACATCGCCGCCATGCCGCCATTCTCCGTCCCCACCAGCCAGCCGATCGCGCCATCATGATCGCCATAGCTCATCACGCAAGTCGGCGAGGCGTGGATGCCGAGCTTATGCTCGATCGATACGCAGCGGAGGTCGTTGCGCGTCCCGTCGGGCAGAATCTTGGGCACCAGGAATAGCGAGATGCCGCGCGTCCCTTCAGGCGCGCCCGGAGTCCGGGCCAAGACCATGTGGATGATCTGGTCCGAAAGATCATGCTCGCCATAGGTGATGAAAATCTTGGTGCCCCTGATCTTCCAGCTGCCATCTCCAACGGGTTCGGCACGGGTCTTGAGCGCTCCGACGTCGCTGCCGGCAGCGGGCTCAGTCAAGTTCATCGTCGCCGGCCATTCGCCGCTGACGATCTTCGGCAGATAATCGTGCTTGAGCTCGTCCGAGCCGTGGCGATCCAACGCCTCGATCGCGCCCATCGACAGCATCGGGCACAGCGCGAAGCCGACGTTGGCCGCATTGAGATCGTCCATCAGCGCCGCGGATAGGACGAACGGCAGCCCCTGCCCGCCATGCTCTTCGGGCGCCGCGAGGCTCATCCAGCCGCCGTCGACGAAGGATCGCCAGGCAGACTTGAAGCCCTCGGGCATGGTAACGGCACCATTATCCCAGCGCGCCCCGATCGAATCCCCTACGCGCAGCAGCGGCGCAAACTCGCCCTCGGCCAGCGCCGCCGCGCCTTCCAGTACGGCGCCGACCGTCTCGGCATCGGGCCCGCCCGGCAGGTCTCCGATCCCGGCGACCGCGTTCAAGACCAGCCGTTGTTCCGAAACAGGCGCGGTAAAGCTCATGGCGCATCCCTTGATGATGAGGGTTTTGGGCTATAGCGGGCGGGCCATGAGCGGGCCAGCCGACACACGCGTGATGGGGATAGGTGACGAGGCGATTGCCGAGGCAGCGCGGCTGATCCTCGCCGGACAGCCTGTCGCGGTGCCCACCGAAACCGTCTACGGGCTCGCCGCCGACGCGACCAATGCGGAAGCCGTCGCCCGCATCTACGCGGCCAAGGGCCGGCCGTCCTTCAACCCGCTGATCGTCCATGTGCCGGATTTTGACACCGCCACCCAAATCGGCCGGCTCAATGACCAGGCTCGTGCACTGGCCAAGAAATATTGGCCGGGCCCGTTGACCCTGGTGGTGCCGCTTAATGCGGATTCCGGAATCGCCAGCATTGTTACCGCCGGCCTGCCGACGATCGCGCTGCGCGTTCCCGCGCACGAGGCGATGCAAGCGTTGCTCAAGGCGTGCGGGAGGCCACTTGCTGCGCCTTCCGCCAATGCGAGCGGGCTGATCAGCCCGACCCGGGCGAGCCATGTCCTCGCCTCATTGGGCGGGCGAATCCCGCTGGTGATCGACGGCGGTGCGACCCAGCGCGGGATCGAATCGACCATCGTCGCCGCGACGGACGGCAATTTGCGACTGCTTCGCCGCGGGCCGATCGAGGTTGACGCCATTGACGTCCACAGGCCCAGCACCGTCGAGGCGCCGGGCCAGCTGGCCGGCCATTATGCGCCGAACAAGCCGCTGAGGCTCGATGCCACGGCGGCCGAACCCGGCGAATATCTGATCGGCTTTGGACCCGTCACCGGCGATATATCATTGAGCGAGCGCGGCGATCCGGTCGAAGCGGCCGCGCGCCTGTTCGACCTGCTCCACCAGGCGGACGCCGCGCCGCAGCCCCGCATCGCCATCGCACCGGTTCCGGGCAACGGCATCGCCGCCGCGATCCGCGACCGGCTGAAGCGGGCCGCGGCGCCGCGACCCTAGAGAAAAGGCCCCGGCGGTCGCCCACCGAGGCCCTTTATGGAATGCGTGACTATTTCAATTTTTGCCCTGGGGAGGCGACGCTTACGCCGGGAGCTATCGACTGAGCAGGCTGCGCCGGGGCCGTCAACGGCAAGGGAACTGCCACGAGAGGCGCAAGCGCAATGTCTTGATCGAGGAAAGCGCGACCCGGCATATTAAGGGGCATTTCTGCGCTCGTGCCGGTCACGAAAAACCCGGCGACCGGGAGGATAGCGATCGCGCCCACAACGCCCGCCGTGCCGGTTTCACCTCGACTGTCCATCTCCCCCTTGAGGCGAATGTTAGTGCCGTTGATGTTCACGGATTTGATATGCAAATGGATGCCGCCGGATTTGCCCCACATGCCCTTGTTGCGAACCTCGGTCAAAACGCCCTCGACCGGACTGCGAGCCGGAATCACGACCCGCCCGTTGAGCAGCACATCTTGAGCCACTTCCAACTGCACGCGCTGACCAACTTTCAGACGCTTGCCCCTCGTTGTCAAAAATTCGGACAGGGCAACCGGAACGGGCGCGCCGGCGCGCAACACATTGCCCGTTGCCAGCTCGTGGACGACCGCAACATTCTGTGTTTGCATCGGTTGCGGATTGACGACAGTTTGTGCGCTGACCGATGCGGTGGCCAGCACCACCGACGCGGCAGTGATCTTCGAAAACATTCTCTTCCCCCCTGAGATTGAGGGCAGCCCCCCGGCTGCCGTGCCATGCGGTGGCACGGAAGTGCTTAAGTTCACAAGCAAAAATGGCCGTTAACGGGAATTAACCCTGCGCTGTTGCGGCTTTGACACGCGCCTGGAAGCTCTTGCGAAGCTTCTGCAGCTTGGGCGGGATAACCGCAATGCAATAGGCATTGCTCTGTCCCTCGCCGGCCCAATAGTCCTGATGATAATCCTCGGCCGGATACCATTCGGCCTTTGGCTCGATGGTCGTCACCACCTTGCCGTCATATTGTTCATTGGCGCGGGCGATCGCCGCCTTGGCCGCCTCAAGCTGGGTCTCGTCCTGGGGAAAGATGGCGGATCGGTACTGGGTGCCGATATCGCCGCCCTGGCGATTGAGCTGGGTCGGGTCGTGGATCGCGAAGAAAATGTCGAGCAACTCATCATAGCTGATCGCATCGGGGTCGAAGGTGACACGGATCGCCTCGGCGTGGCCGGTATCGCCCGCGCAGACCTGCTTGTAGGTCGGGTTGACCGTCGTGCCGCCGGTATAGCCACTCTCGACCGACTTAACGCCGACGACGTCGAGGAATACCGCCTCGGTGCACCAGAAGCATCCGCCCGCCAGCACTGCGACTTGTTCGGCCATGTCCTCGCTCCTTCATGTGAGGAATGAGAGATAGGAAGCGACCGCCGCGCTCGCAAATGTCTTTCGGTTATGCAGCCGATGTGGCCGCTGGTTGGTTTAGGGACCGGAAGGGAGACGAGCCATGCCAGCCAAATCCAAGGCCCAGCAAAAGGCCGCCGGCGCCGCCCTGTCAGACAAGCGCGGCGATACGCCCAAGAGCGAGCTCAAGGGCCCGGCCAAGTCGATGGCCAAGATGAGTGAGAAGCAGCTCGAGGAGTTCGCCGGGACCAAGCGGAAGGGCAAGCCCGAACACGCCTAGCGGGCTTGTCAACCTTGCTTGATGCTGGCCTTCAGCGTGGCCATTTCAAGCCGCTTGCCGATCCATTCGGCCAGCTCCTCGAACTTCAGCGGCTGGTCGAACACGATGCCCGCTTTGCGGTCGGTGAACCAGCGCACCTCGCCGCGGATCGGTCGAAGGCTCTCGACCACCACCACGACCTTCTTGCCAAGGCAATATTCCTCGATCGGCTCGACCTTCATGCCGCCCAGCGAAATATCGTGGACCTCGACCGTGTAATAGCTGTTTTCGACCTTGACGTTGGCCTTGCAGTTGACCTCCAGCCGTGGCGGACGCGGGCGGAAGCCATGGCGCGGCTTGCGCCCGGCCAGAAGCTCGCCGAGGTCGATGTTCTGGTCGAACTTGAAACCGGCGGTGCCCTCGCGGATCCAGACCACGGTCGACGGGATGGTCTGCGACGACAATTCGAGGCTGAAAACGTCGTCGACGTTCACCGGGTGGCCAATCTCGGCCATCAGGCCGCCGGCGGACACGTTGCGCACGCGGATCAGCTGCTCGCGCCCCTGCGCATCCTTGAGCTTGGCAACCCGCAGCATGGCAATCAGCCGCTCGTCGGAGCGCCGCTCCGATGGCCGGGGAACCGACGTGCTCAATGAAAAGGTCGTCGATTCGAACGCAGCATTGTCCTCGCCCAGCGGGCGCCGGTTTTGCTTGCGCCTTATGAGTGATCCGAACATGCTTGGGCCTCTCCCAAAGCGAAGGAAAATCGCGTCAAAGCGGGACAATAAGTGTATTGGGGTTAAAATCAGGTTTCGCGCGTTTGACCGACCTCGTAGGCTTGATTGATACGCTGGTGTAAGGACGGAGGCAGAGCGGGGACGGTCATGGCGTTGCCAAGGTTGCTACTGATCGATGACGAGCCCGCCCTTGCCGCCTTCGTGGCCAGGGCGGCCGACATGTGCGGATTCGAGCCCGTCATCGCCGAGCAGGATCAACAATTTCGCGATCTTTTTCACGCGAACAGGCCGCAAATGGTGGCGCTCGATCTGGGCATGCCCGGAATGGACGGAGTCGAGTTGCTGCGCTTCCTCGCATCGGAGGATTATAAGGACCCGGTGCTGATCATCTCGGGCTTCGACCGTCGGGTGCTGGAAAGCGCTTATCGTTTCGGCGAAGCGCTTGGACTGCAGATGATGGGGCCCCTGGAAAAGCCGGCCCGTCTCCAACAGCTTGAGGAAATCCTCAACCGGGTCAGGCCGTCGCTGGTCCCATGATCGCTCAGATCGACATAGGGCTGCTCGACGGGTTTGAACGGGCGCTCATCAATGGCCGGCTCCGAATGGTCTATCAGCCGAAGATTTCGCTGTCCGACGGCCGCCTGCGCCGCGTCGAGGCGCTGGTCCGCTGGGATGATCCGGAGCAGGGTCCGATCCCCCCGTCCCGGTTCGTGCCGCTTGCCGAAAGGCATGGCCTGATCGACCAGATGACCCAGTGGGGATTGCGAACCACGCTGCGCCAATGGATCAGCTGGCGCGAGCAAGGGCTCGACACCTGCCTCGCGTTCAACATTTCGGCCCTCAACCTCGACCAGCTGGACTTTCCCGATCTGGTCGAACGCATGTGCCGGGCGCTGGACGTGCCGGCCGACCGGCTGGTGCTGGAGCTAACGGAGGGCGCCACCCAGCCGCTGATCAAGCTGATGGACACTCTGACCCGCTTCCGAATCAAGGGGATCGGCCTTGCCATCGACGATTTCGGGGTCGGCTATTCGACGCTGATGCAGCTCCGCCAGCTGCCCTTCACCGAGCTCAAGATCGACCGCTTCTTCGTCGACGATGCGCCCACCTCGAAAGACAGCGCGCTGATCGTCAAGAGCATCATCGACCTCGCCCATGGGCTAGGCCTGACCGTGACCGCCGAGGGGGTCGAGACCGAAGAGCAGCTCAAATTGCTGCGTGAGCTCGGTTGCGACGTCGCCCAGGGCTATTTCGTCGCCCGGCCGCTGGAGCCGGACCAGCTCATTCCCTGGCTCGACCAGTTCGACGAGCGCTGGCACCAGCTGATCCGCGACGAACCGCAGCTGCCCTTCCGCCTCCCCCGGCGGTTTATGGGCTAGACGCCGAATTCGATTCCCTGGGCCAGCGGCAGGTCGTTCCCGTAATTGATGGTGTTGGTCTGGCGCCGCATGTAAGCACGCCAACTGTCCGACCCGCTCTCGCGGCCGCCGCCAGTCTCCTTCTCGCCGCCGAACGCCCCGCCAATCTCCGCGCCGGAGGTGCCGATGTTGACGTTGGCGATGCCGCAGTCCGAGCCGTCGGCGGCCAGGAAGCGCTCGGCCTCGGCCTGGTCGCTGGTGAAGATGCTCGAGGACAGGCCCTGCGGCACCGCGTTGTTGATCGCGATCGCCTGGTCGAAGTCGTCGTACGGGAGGACGTAGAGCAGCGGGGCGAAGGTCTCCTGCTCGACGACCGGGGTCTGCTCGTCGATGCGGACGATCGCCGGCCTGGCGTAGTAGGCGTTCGGCGCCTCGTCCTCGAGGGCCCGTCCGCCACCGGCGACGAGCTTGCCGCCCTCGGAGCCAGCCTGGGCGATGGCGGCGTCCATGGTCTCGTAGGCGGCGCGGTGGATCAGCGGCCCGACCAGCGTGCCCTCGGCCACTGGGTTGCCGATCGGCAGTCGGTCGTACGCCGACAC
>JALYNQ010000081.1 GCA_030773115.1 Pseudomonadota bacterium | reverse complement strand
GCCTTGAGCCGGGACCCGCCTTTTCTCCCTTCGGAAGCGCTGCTCCAGTCCATGGCGGCCGCCATGCCCACCCGCGCCGAGCCGCTCCCCGCCAAATCCGAAGATGAAACCGCCGCCATCATCTCCGATGTCCTCCGCGCCATCGTCGCCGACCCGGACAGCGGCGCCCGCTCCGCCTCGATCCTGTTCCAGGACTTCACCGTCCGCTGCCGCATGGCGGGGCTCCCCCGCCCGCCGCTCGACCTCGCCACCTTCACCCGCCGCCTGTCGATGGCCCGCGCCGGCATTTACGACACCGCCGACGACAGCTGGGCGCCGGCGCTCGAAGCAGCCCGCGCCCTGCCCGACGACATGCTCGGCCCCTTCCTGTTGGTCGCCCGCGCCGCCCGCGAAGGCGCGCCCTGTCCCTCCGACGAGGCCATCGCCGCCAGCTACGGAACGGCGTCGTTAGGCCGCGCCCGCCGCCTCCTCCAATATATCGAAAGCCGCGAGCTGATCGTCAGCCGCGTCGACCTCGCCGGCAAACGCTCGATCGCCATTCCGCGGCTAGGCTGGAGCACCGCTGCCTCCTGAGGCGTTGCCTGCCGGCCACAGCCATCGGGCATTGCGGCCAAGCTGGAACCTTCGATTCGGACCGGAGTTGGCCCGGCGGAACATCTGCTGCGGCAACCTAGCCGGATCGCACGGCCGGCCGAAGCAGTTCGCCGTTTTGGAGTTTTTGCCCCGAACTGATGAAATTGAAGAGAAGCGAATGCCAAAGAATCCGGATCGAGTCGACGAGCTTGAACAGGCCAATGAACAGTTGCACACGGGCCTCCGCCAGTGCCAGGAGCTGGTTGCCGACCTCAGGGTCAAGCTTGCCGCCAATCTGAACGACCCGCCGACAGACGAGAGGGATGATCGGCCGACGGCGGTCTCCGACTGACCCGTCAGCCTTCCGCCACTTCCTCCAACTCCCGCTCCGCCGCCTGCCGAGCCCAAAGCTCGGCATAGAGCCCGCCCTTCGCCAGTAGCTCGGCATGCGTCCCCCGCTCCGCCACCCGGCCGGCGTCGAGGGCGACGATCTGGTCGGCGCCGACCACGGTCGACAGGCGGTGGGCGATGACGATGGTGGTGCGGCTCTTGGGGACGTCATCCACGTGAAAAAATGGCTGGAAATGTAGGAATTCGCCTGCTTTGCTTGGCGCGGCTCTTTCGTATCGTCGGCATTCATGGCTTGCGGCAAGCAGCCGCAGACTGGAACCATGCGAAGTTGGCGAAGGTAACAAAGTTGATGAATTGCATCGTCACGGCATCAACTTCGACGCATTTCCGCGGTTTTTTGGACGGGGTGACGGCGGTTTAGCGCACCAACCGTCATTGCGAGGCGGCGTCAGCCGCCGCGGCAATCCAGAATCTCGCGCAGAGGCGCAAAGACGCAGAGATGTCCGCGACTGGATCCAGCCCCTCTGCGTCTCTGCGCGAACCAATATGCTGGATTGCTTCGCTTCGCTCGCAATGACGAAAGCTACTCCGCCTCCTCCAATTCCCGTTCCGCCGCTTGCCGCGCCCATAGGTCGGCGTAGAGGCCGCCCTTGGCCAGCAGCTCGGCATGAGTCCCGCGCTCGGCGACGCGGCCGCTCGCGAAGGCGCGCCCTGCCCTTCGGACGAAGCGATCGCCGCCAGCTACGGCACCGCCAGCCTCGGCCGAGCCCGCCGCCTGCTCCAATATATCGAAAGCCGCGAGCTGATCGTCAGCCGCGTCGACCTCGCCGGCAAACGCAGCATTGCCATTCCTCGATTGGGATGGAGCACGGCGGCGGCATAGCCGGAGCTGCTAATGGTCGCAATCGACCCGTTGCAGACGTCTCCTTGGTCGCGTGCTACAAGGCGCTAGAGCCCTCGATAGCCTCCGTTGCCACATCCCTGCGGAGCGAGTTTGAGGAGGTTAAGCATGGCGACATTCGTGGGGACGGAATTTGGAGATACCCACTCCGGGCCGGAGGAAACCATGTACGGCCTGGGGGGCTCGGATCGACTCCAGTTCACCGGGGCCGGAGCGGTAACGATTTATGGTGGCGAGGGTCACGATCATCTCTTCGCTGGCTCGGGTGACGACTACCTTGAAGGGGGAACGGGCCAAGACGGTCTATACGGCGGGGTCGGAGACGATGTCCTCTACGGCGGCGATGATGATGATGTAGGCATTTTCGCGATATTCGCCGGCTCGCTCATCATGGGCCTGTTTGGTGGCTCAGGTAACGACTACCTCGATGGCGGTCGTGGAACCGACACCGTCTCTGGTGATGAAGGGAACGACATCCTGCTCGGGGGTGAAGGCAATGACAGCGGCACCTTCACCGGGGGTAGGAATCTAAGCACGTCGGCGGGCCTTTTCGGTGGTTTGGGGTCAGACCATCTCGATGGTGGTCGAGGCAACGACTGGTTGTTTGGAGGGTTCGGCGATGACTTGATGATCGGCGGTGATGGAGACGACACCTTTGAGGTCGACAGCGCCAATGACGGGGTGCTGGAGTTCGCCGGCCAGGGCACCGACGGAGTATTCGCTTACGCCGACTACACTCTCCCCAATGCCGTTGAACATCTGGTGATGGAATATGGCTCGCAGACCTATGGCTACGGCAATGACGGCGACAACTTTATCATTGGGAATGCTCAATCAAATGTACTCGAGGGCCGGTCCGGCTATGACACACTGACAGGCGGTGCGGGATCGGACCTGTTCGTTGTGAACCCTGATTTTGGCGTCGACGTGATTACCGACTTCGTTGCTGGTCAGGGCACGCCAGACGCCATCCAATTTTCACGGCAGCTGTTCAGCAGCTTCGATCACGTCCTTAGCCAGGCTGCGCAAATGGGCAGCGATACCTGGATCGGAGATGGGTTCGGCAACACCGTTGTTCTGCAAAACGTGCCGCTCTCCTCGCTCAGCGCTGATGACTTTGCGTTTTTCTGATTGGAGTTGACAGGCCTTGGTACAAACAACGGCGAGTGGCTGAGTCGTCTGACCAAAGTCACGCCGACCACAAGCTAGCTGTGCTCCGGGGAAGTCCGCTTCCCACCCGTTTCGGTCATTAGGTCTGGCCCTCGGCGACTTCGTCCAGCTCCCGCTCCGCCGCCTGTCGCGCCCATAGCTCTGCATACAAGCCGCCCTTGCCCAGCAAGTCCGCATGCGTCCCCCGCTCCGCCACCCGGCCAGCGTCGAGCACCACGATCTGGTCGGCGCCGACGATGGTCGACAGGCGGTGGGCGATGATGATCGTGGTCCGGCCACGTGCGGCGGCAGCGAGCGTCGACTGGATCGCCTCCTCGGTGCGGCTGTCGAGCGCGCTGGTGGCCTCGTCTAGAATCAGGATCGGCGGGTCCTTCAGCAGGGTTCGGGCGATAGCTACGCGCTGCTTCTCGCCGCCAGACAGCTTGAGCCCCCGCTCGCCGACCATCGTTTCATAGCCGTGGGGCAGTGCGGCGAGGAAAGTATCGATCGCTGCGCCGCGCGCCGCTTCCTCGATCTCCGGCTGACCAGCCCCCTCGCGGCCATAGCCGATGTTGTAGCCGATCGTGTCGTTGAACAGCACCGTGTCCTGCGGGACGATGCCGATCGCGCTCCGCAAACTGTCCTGCCGGACCTTGGCGATGTCCTGCCCGTCGATGGTGATCCGGCCCCCGGTCGGGTCGTAAAAGCGGTAGAGCAGCCGGGCCAGCGTCGACTTGCCGGCGCCCGACGGCCCGACCACCGCCAGGCTGGTCCCGGCCGGAACGTCGAGCGTCACGCCCTTGAGGATGATTCGCTCGGGCTCATAGCCGAAGGCGACATCCTCGAATCGGACATGACCCTCGGTCACAACCAGCTCTGTGGCGCCCGGCGCATCGACCACTTCGGCCGGGGTATCGGTCAGGTCGAACATCGCTTCCATGTCGATCAGCCCCTGGCGGATCGAGCGATAGACCCAGCCGAGCATGTCCAATGGCCGGAACAGCTGCATCAGCAGGCTGTTGACCAGCACCACGTCGCCCGGCGTGAATCGCCCCTGGCTCCAGCCCCACACGGTGAAGCCCATCGCCCCCGCCATCATCACATTGGTGATCAGGCTCTGGCCGATGTTGAGCCAGGCGAGCGATGTCTCGTTGCGCGTCGCGGCGCGCGCATAGGCGGCGATCGCCTCGTCGTAGCGCCGCGCCTCGCGCTCTTCGGCGCCGAAATATTTGACGGTTTCATAATTGAGCAGGCTGTCTACCGCCCGGCCGATGGCGCGATTGTCGACCTCGTTCATTTCGCGCTGCAGCTTGGTCCGCCAGTCGGTCACCTTGCGCGTGAAGCCGATGTAGAGCGCTACGAATATAAGCGTCGCTGCCACCATCCCGCCGCCGAACTTCAGCCAGAAGATGACGCAGATCGCGACCAACTCGATCAAGGTCGGGGCGATGTTGAACAGCAGGAAATAGAGCATCATGTCGATGCTCTTGGTGCCGCGCTCGACGATCTTGGTCAGGCTGCCGGTGCGCCGTTCCAGGTGAAACCGCAGCGACAGGTTATGGACATGGCGGAACACCCGCGCCGCCAGCCGCCGCGCGGCATTCTGCCCGACCTTCTCGAAAATGGCGTTGCGCAAATTGTCGGCCAGCACGCCGCCGAACCGCGCCCCGGCATAGGCCAGGACCAGCATCAGCGCCGCGGTCCACAGCGCCTTGTCGCCCGACATGGCGTCGACCACCGCCTTGTAGGCGAACGGCATCGCCAAGGTGATTGCCTTGCCGGCGAGGACCAGCAGAACGGCAACTACGACCCGCAACCGGAGCTCGGCATCATCCTTCGGCCACAATTCCGGCAGGAAGCGCCACAGCACCTGGAAGCCGCCCTTGGGCTTTTCAATCTCTTGGGCGGCCGTGCTCATCGGCTTGTCAGTTAGGAGCGCGGGGCCGGATCGGCAACTTGGCAGGGAAGCGGCGCGTTGTCGGCCCGAGCGAAAGGAACTGCGCCATGGCCGATACCAAGACCGAACCGATGATCCACGAGGACGCGCTTCCCGGTTCCGAGGCCAAGCTCGAGCCCAAGCCCGACTGGCAGCCGCGCTACCCCGGCTCCGGGCGCCTCAAGGACAAGGTGGCGATCGTCACCGGCGCCGACAGCGGCATCGGCCGGGCGGTCGCCGCCCTCTATGCGCGCGAAGGTGCCGACATCGCCATCTTCTATCTGTGCGAGCATGAGGATGCGGAACAGACCAAGGCGATTGTCGAGGGGGAGGGCCGCCGCGCCATCCTCGTCCCTGGTGACCTCGGCGATCCCAAATTCGCCGCTGAGGCGGTGCAGAAGGTGGTCGATACGTTTGGCCGGCTCGATGTGCTGGTCAACAACGCCGGGGAGCAGCATGCCGACAAGGACATCAAGGACATCAGCGACGAACAGCTGCGGCGCACCTTCCAGACCAACATCTTCGCCTTCTTCTATCTGGTCCAGGCAGGGTTGCCCCATCTCAAGGACGGTGCGTCGATCATCAATTGCACCTCGGTGGTCAGCTTCAAGGGCAGCGAGGATCTGCTCGACTATTCGGCGACCAAGGGCGCCATCACCGCCTTCACGCGCTCGCTGTCCGGCAATCTGGTCAATAAGGGCATTCGTGTGAACGCGGTCGCGCCGGGTCCGATCTGGACCCCGCTCAACCCGTCCGGCGGGCAGCCGCCGGAGGACATCCCCGAGTTCGGCAAGGACACGCCGATGGGCCGTCCCGGCCAGCCCAACGAAGTCGCGCCCAGCTTCCTGTTCCTCGCCTGCGACGACGCCAGCTACATGACCGGCCAGGTGCTCCACCCCAATGGCGGGACGATAGTCGGCGGCTAATCGGCGTCTCACTGCCGCATTCGCTCGCAGGTGCTCCTCACCTGTCCGGAACCGGACATAAGGAACATGCGGTCCGGACAATACTGGCGCCAACCGCTATGTCACACGGCAAATATTCCTAACAAACTGGTGGAATTTCCCAACTCTGCGGCGATACTCGCTGTTCGACCACTGAAATTGCACGATAATTTCAATTGGCACGCTCCCTGCATTATCAATCCCGAGCCCAATCGGGGCTCGCCAAAGGGAGTAACTCAAATGACCTTCTCGTTCGTCGACACCCGCCAGCTCGCAGTCAGCCTCGCCGGCGCCTTCATCACTTCGCTGCTGTTCGTTTCGGCCGCCACCTCGCTGCCGATCGCCTGAACCGCACTTTGAACAAGGAAGAAGACCCAATGAACGGTCGCTTCATCATCAACCGCAACCGCGCCAAAGTCATGGGCGTGTGCGCAGGCCTCGCCGACTGGCTCCAAGTCGATGTGCTCATCGTCCGCCTCGGCGTCGTCCTCGCCACGCTCATCACCGGCCCGGTTGCCATATTGCTCTATATCTTGACCGGTTGGCTGGCCTCCGACGATCGCTGAGACGATCCAGGCCAGCCGCCGATACCTGTTTTTCTGATTCCGGCTGTGGCACCATCGCCCGACAACCACGTTACGACCGCGAGGAGTCGGCGATGGAACGGCAAGGCGACGAAGTTCATCTCAACGAGACCGAGGCCACTGCCGGCGTGAAGCAGCAAGGCGTGCGCTATGTGCTCGGCTTTTCGCTATTGCTGGTCGTGATCGCCATGTCGGCGGTCTGGATCCTCGGCTCGATCCTCTGATCCCACCTTCATCGCTGGACATGCCGCCGGCCCGCCGTGCATGCATCGCCCCCTGGGGCAGGCCGATCAAACGGCTCGAGCGACCACCGACGGCTTTTAGTCGAACAATTCCTCGAGAAAGCTTTTCCGGCGCTTGTAGGGCTTGCCGTGGTGGCCGTGCCCATAATGCTGCTGCGGCGGCGGCGACGCCCAGGGCTGGCCGGCCGGTGGAGGCGGTGCCGCCGGCTGCTCGGCGGCGCTGTTTCGTTCGATGATCTTGTCGAGCTCGCCCCGATCCAGCCACACGCCGCGGCAGGACGGGCAATAATCGATCTCGATTCCCTGCCGCTCGCTCATCACCAGCGTCGTCCCGTCGATCGGGCAGGCCATGGGTCCGCTATTCGGCATGATTATCTCCTGGTCTGAATATTCGTGTGAGATCGGGTCGCCCGGTCGATCCGGCAAGTGCGGCTTCGACCAACGGATGTCCGTTGGTCATGGGTTGCGGCCTCAACTGCACAGGGCCTAAGGTCTGCACCAGCTTCCAAGGGAGTCGAGGATGAAGCGCATCGTCTCATTCATGGCGGCAAGCCTGTTGCTCGTCCAGCCGCTCGCCGCCGCACTTCCGGTCGGCGCGCAGGCGCCCGATTTCCGCACCACCGGCGCCCTGGCCGGAAAGCCGTTCAAGCTGCATCTGAAGGAGCAGCTGCGTCACGGCCCGTTGGTGCTCTATTTCTATCCCAAGGCCTTCACCGAGGGCTGCACGCTGGAGGCCAAGGCCTTCGCCGACGCAATGCCGCAATTCCGCAAGGCCGGTGCGCGGGTGGTCGGGATGAGCGCCGACGACCTGGAAACGCTGAAGCGCTTCTCGACCGAGGGCTGCCGAAGCAAGTTTCCGGTCGCGATCGCCTCGCCGGCGACGATCAAGGCTTATGACGTGGTGCTGAAGCAGAAGCCCGAGCTGACCGATCGTACCAGCTATGTCATTGCGCCAAGCGGGCGGATCGTCATGGTCCATTCCGACCTCGACTGGAAGGATCATGTCGCCAAGACTTTGGCGGCGGTAAGGGCGATCAAGCGTTAGCCGCTCCGGGAGTCGCGAGGGCATATGCTCGCCTGCCCCCCTCGGATCATTCGACTCGTCGATAACAACGAACCAAAACGGAAAATCCGGCCCCGCGAAAAACCGATTCGGATGCGCAATGCACCTGTGAGCAACCGTCCAAAAACGGGACTTTCCGTGCATTACCCTTATCCGGAGATAACCAGTTAAGCTACTCAGATGGCACGATTTGTAGGTTAATTCTGAGTCGAGCCGGTTAACCTCTTCCGTTAACGGCAAAACGGAGTCATCCTTATCGTTCATTTTCGGGGAGGGGTGCCTCGTGACAATGCGGTGGATTGGAACAGCGATTGCCGGCGCCTGTTTGGCCGCCGCCGCCGCCGCCGCCGCCGCTCCCGCCGGGGCGGTTGGCACCGAAGCCGCGGCCACGCCTTCGACACCCGAAAGACATAAACCGCTGGTCATTCACACGTCAGGCCTGCCGCTCAAGAAATCGAGCCGCCTGGTGCTCGACCGGCCGGCCAATCCGGACGTGTTCGGCACGGTGGCGGTCAATGCCGGCGTGACCTTCTACGACGCGCGCTTCCGCCGGGTCGCGTCGACCGACGCGAGGCATCCGCTGGTGACAAACCTCGCAACGGCCGCGGCCGGGCTCGACCCGGTGGCAAAGCTGCAATTGGTCCAGCATGAGATCAGCCGGAGGGTCCGCTGGCAGCACGACCTCGACAATATGGGCGTTGCCGACTTCTGGGCCAATGCCGGCGAGACACTGCGCCGCGGCACTGGAGACAGCGAGGACATTGCCATCGCCAAGATGCAGGTGCTGAAGGCCGCCGGATTCAGCCCCAAGGATCTCTACATCAGCATCGGCCGCCACAATGTCCGCGGCGCACATGCCGTCCTGCTAGCTCGCGCCGCAGGCGGATTTTACGTGCTCGACGATTCCAACCACGACCTGATGACCCCGGCGCAACATGGCCGTTTCACGCCGATCATGACGCTCAGCCAGGGAGGCAGCTGGGTCCACGGACGGCGAGTCGGCGCCGGCTCGCGCATCGCCAGCGCCAGGTCCGGTGCGACCCAGGCGAAGGCCAAATAGGGCCTGACCGCTTCAATCTCGAACGCTTCGTCGCTGCTCAAGCGGACGGCACGTTCGAGCAGGCGCTTGCCGAGCTTAAGGCCGGCCGCAAGGCCAGCCACTGGATGTGGTTCATTTTCCCCCAGCACCGCGATCTCGGCCGCAGCGCGACGGCCAAATATTATGGGCTGAGCGGCGTCGATGAGGCGCGGGCCTATCTCGCGCATCCCCTGCTCTGCGAACGGCTGCGCGCCTGCTGCCGAGCAATATTGCCGCATCTTCGCCAGGAACCCGCCGCGGCGATCCTTGGGCCGGTCGACGCGCTCAAGCTGCGCTCGTCGATGGAGATCTTCAGCGAGGCTGCGCCGGACGAACCACTATTCTCCGAGGTGCTGGGTGCCGCAGGCCTATCCGGGGGATAGGCCGAGCAATCCAGGGCGGCAAGCTAATGCCGCTTGAAATATTGCACCTCGCGCTCGTGCTTCTCGGCCGCCTCTCGGCTCGCAAAAGTACCAAGGTTGCGGCGCTTGCCGGTCTTCGGGTCGACCTTGCGGGAGTAGAGCCGATATTCGCCGGACTTGAGCTTGCGGATCATCGCTTATGGTCCGGTCAGCGCGCCTGCAGGCGAACCAGGGTCGGGTCCAGCCGCGGCGGATCGGCGACGGCAGCTGCTGCAAGAAGTTCTACTCCGGACATGAAATCCTTCCCTGTTCGGGCTGCTCAACCGCTCAGCCGCGCGACGGTCGCCTCCTCTGCGGTCAGTCGCTCTTGTCCTTGTGATAAAGGGCGCGCAGCTCGTCCTTGGCCTGCTCCAGCCGGCGCTTCTCCTTCTTGTCCAGGCCCGACCCGGCGCGGTTGATGTAGAAGGTCAGCATCGACATGGCCGACCGGAACGGGGAGGATTTGCGTCGGCGGCTGGCCTCTGCGGACCGCTTCAGCGACCGGGCGATCGATCTGGGGTCGTCGCGCGTGAACACCTCGCGCTCCAGGTCGAGCGCATTGCTATGCTCGGTTACGTCCTGCGACCATTTCTTCGCCGTGCGGGCCATCACGCTATAACGCCCGGAGGAGCTCAGGGCTGCGTAGCTAGTCCTTCGGTGTTCTGCGCGCGACCAGCTTGATCTCGACCAGCCCATCGTCCGGCACCAGCCGATCGATATCGATCGCGGTCCAGGCCGGGAAGGGCTCGCGAATGTAGCGGTCCTTGACCTTGCGGAAGCCTTCGAACTGGGCGGGCAGGTCGGTGTGATAGGTGGTGATGTCGACCACTCCGTCGAAGCTGGAACCGGAACGCTTCAGCACGTCGTCGAGCATCTTCCAGGCGCGGTCATAGGCTGCTTCGGCGTCGGCCATGGTCTCGCCCTTGCGCAGCCCGGCGACGACGCCCGACAGCCACACCCGGTCGCCGTCGATCACCGCCTCGGCGAAGCCCCACTCGGAGAAGAAACGGCGCACCTCCGGCCGGACTGGCATGACGATATTTTCCGGGCGCCGGGCGAAAGGCGGGTCCGACGGTGCGGAAGCGGTGGCCGGCGCACTCTGGGTGGCGGCGCTGGCGGCGGCGGCAAAAATGGTCAGGCTCAACATCGCAATCCTCCTCAGCGCGCCGCCGGCTTGCTGTACCAGAGCGCGTTGACGATCAGCCAGCGCTCGCCGAACCGGCCCATGTGGAAATAGTCGACAAACCAGGGCGTCTCGACCCGAACCGCGGCGGCGTTGCCGGCGACGTCGAGGATCCGGCAACTGCGGTCCCATTTGGCTTCGGGCGTCTTCAGCACGCCCTGGCGGGTGAGCTCGACCAATTCCTCCTTCGACATGCGGCGGAGGCCGAAGCGCTCGTCCGCCGTTTCGCCGATTGCCGCACGCTTGGCCAAGTCGGGATGGAGCGACCGCGCTACCCGCTTGGGATCGCCCTGCAGCTGGCCGTCGACATAGTCGAAGCAGCTGGCCTCGATCGCCTTGAGGTCGGCAGGGTTGGCCGCGGGCGCGGGCTGCATTGCGACGCTCGCGGCGGCGGCGAAAAGGGTTAAGCCAGTCATATGTGCTCCGACGGATTCAATCGGCCAGGTCCTTGGCCGCGCCAGTCAGGACGCGCTCGGCCCATTCGACAGGACTCCGATTTGGGTCGACCGTTCGACGAACGGCTGGCAATGGCCGCATTGAATTGGAGCGCGCGATGCCGGATGAGGATTATGTCTACGACGAGGCCAGCGGCGAGTGCCTGCCGGCCGGCCAGCTGGCCGAACGCCAGGCGACGGAAGATCGGGTCGAGGTGCGCGACGCGGTCGGCAACCTGCTGCAGGACGGCGACCAGGTGACCTTGATCAAGGACCTGGAGGTCAAGGGCGCTGGCCAGACGCTGAAACGCGGCACGCTGATCAAGTCGATCCGCCTGACTGGCGATCCTCAGGAAATCGACTGCAAATATGAAGGCATCAAGGGGCTGGTGCTGCGCGCCGAGTTCGTCCGGAAGCGCTGATGCGAAGGCTGTCGCTTACGATGCTGCTGCTGGCCGGTTGCGCCACCACGTCCGGCACGCCGTCACAGCCCGCCGATGCTTTCATGGCGCGGCTGCAGGCCCATTGCGGCCGGGCCTATGAGGGGCGGGTGGTTACTACCGATCCCGCCGATGCCGCTTTCACCGGCCAGCGGCTGGTCATGCATGTCCGGCAATGCCGGGACGGCGAAGTCCGCATCCCCTTTCACGTCGGTGCCGACCGGTCGAGGACCTGGGTCGTCACCCGGACCGCGACCGGCCTCAGGCTCAAGCATGATCACCGCCATGAGGACGGGTCGAGCGACACGCTGACCATGTATGGCGGCGACAGCCGAGTCCCCGGCACCGCGGAGCGGCAGGAGTTTCCGGCCGATGCGGAATCGATCGCCCTCTTCACCCGTGAAGGACGGGCGGTGTCGAACAGCAATATCTGGGCGCTCGAACTCGGCGAGGGCAGCTTCGCCTATGAACTGCGCCGCCCGCCGATCCCGGGCGGGCGCCATTTCCGGGTCGAGTTTGATTTGACCCGGCCGGTGGATCCACCACAAGCTCCGTGGGGAGGCTGATCCCAGGCTGCGAGGACCATGGCCCGCGAATATCGAAGCTTTGCCGAGTTCTGGCCCTTTTATTTGCGAGAGCATTCGAAGCCGCGGACGCGCGCGCTCCATTATGCCGGCACGACTTTGGTCGTGGCCATCGCTGTCTTTGCCGTCATCAGCGGACGTTGGTGGTGGCTGCTGGCCATCCCGCTGGCCGGCTATGGCTTTGCCTGGGTCGCCCATTTTGCGGTGGAGAAGAATCGGCCCGCCACCTTCACCTATCCGCTCTGGTCGCTCGCAGCCGATTTCAGAATGTGGTGGCTATGGCTGACCCGGCGGCTGGAGCCGGAGCTGAGGAAAGCCCTGCCCCGAAGGTAGCTACTGGCCGCGTTCGCGGCTGTTCGCCAGCTCCTTGGCGCTGGGCCGGCCGACCGACAAGGCCGCCGCGCTGCTGAGGCCGCTCGATGTGCAGCTGGCGAAATACCGTTCAACCTGAGACTCGATCGTCGGGCTCGACATAGACAATCGCCCGCCGCCCGGATTCGAGGGCCAGCTCGGCCCGAGCATAGTCGCTCCCCTCATAACGGTCCGTCGCGGCCAGTTCCTCGGCGGTCAGCAGGAAGATCATGCCGGGCACGCGGTCCGCTGGATTGCCTGTGCGGCGAACGACCATGTGCGTCTTGGTCCCGCTAATCCGAACCGCGTTGGGATCGCGGTCGGGCAGCACTTCCAACCGGTAACCTGGCAGCGCATCGGGCGAGCCCTGCAGCGGCCGGCCGTAATTGGCCAGCTGCACCTCGCGCATCTGCAACGTGCCATAGGAGAAGAGCGGGATATCAGCCTTCATTCAAGCTGCTCCGCTCAAACTTGCGCATTGTCGGATGCAGCTCCTCCCAGCCGATTTTCCGGCTGAGCCAGATTTCGTCGCCGGGCGGATAAAGGTCCGGATCGTCGAGCGTGCCGGTCGTGACGTCCATATGGGACGGCCGCTCCGACCGGCGATAGCCGACCGTGCTTCCGCAATTGCTGCAGTAGAGCCAGTGGATTCCCGGCGAACTGCTGTAGCCGGCCGGCTCGCCCGCCAGCCACTCGAACTTATCCCGATCGAACACCGCCCAAGCGACATTGGTGCCGCCGCTCGCCTTGCGGCAGTCGGCGCAATGACACAGCGTCGCGGCCACCGGATCGCCGGTCACTCGATAGCGGACCTGGCCGCACAGGCAGCCGCCCTCGGCGGATTGGTTCGCGGTCTGGCTCATGCCGGCGGCTATAGCCCGCCAACGCTCCAATTGTCCCGTCGCGATGCGGCCGAATCTGCGCTCGACGCCAACCGTTGCTTGGCGAGTCGAAAAATGACACACTCGTTACCGGGCCGCGCTTGGACGTGTTGCGAAGGGCCCGGATTTGGGGGGAGGACGCATTGCAGCCGGTTCGGCTCGTGCTGTTGTTGCTCAATGGCCCTCGCGAAGGCGAGAACGACTTTCTGGAGTTCCCGTCGATCGAGGAGGCCGTCGCCTATGGCCGCGAGCTCTATGGTTCGCCGCGGCTCCAGCTGGAGGGGATCGAGGATCTGCGCGGCCGATCGCTGATCGCCTACGACTATCTGCACCATCTTTGCCGCCCGCCCCAGCCTGTGCCTGAGCGCCGCTACGGCTGAGCCCCAGACGCCTCAACGCCACCCGGGTGGGGTGACGTCCTGCTCTATTCCCTTCATGACGCCGGTCCGCATCGCCTCGATCAGGGGCTCGCAGGCTTCGATCACGCAGGTGTTGTAGGATTCGATCATCCCCAACACCTCCTCCTCCTGGTTCATCAGCCATTCGTCGCTGCCGAACATGGCGTCCATAGCTTCCTGCCGCGTCTCGACCGACGGGTGGGCTCGAACCACGTAAAAGCTGTCCAGGTCGTGGAGCGATGGCCCCCAGGTCACGACATCGATGCCGACTCGCTGGTGGAGCGGCAGCAGCTGGGACTTGAAACGGGCTGCAAACTCCTCCCGCCTGCCGTGATGCAGCCGAAAAAGACGGAACTCGACAACGCGGTTGGCCAAGAGCTCCTCCTACGCAAGCCCTGCCACGCGCCATCATACTCCAATTAAACAGGAAATTGACAATTATTCGATCGGGGCCGACCGCCTACTTGGGGTCAAACGCCTTGAGGATCGGACAAGGTCCGCCGCGCTTGCTGGCGCAGGCATTGGCCAGCTCGGCCAGCGCATCCCGCGCCTCCTTGAGCTCCGCCATCTTTTTATCGATCGCCGCCACCCGGCGCTGGGCCAGCTCGCGGGCGCGGTGGCGGTCGTCGGCGGCATCGAGGGCGATCAGCTCGCCGATCTCGCTCAAGGTAAAGCCGGCGGCCTGGGCCGAGCGGATGAACCGCAGCCGCCTCACATCCTCCTCGCCATAGCGGCGGACCTCGCCCGGCGGCCGCACCGGCTCGGACAGCAGCCCGCGCCGCTGATAATAGCGGACGGTTTCCACCCCGACCCCCGCGGCCCGGGCGAGGCCACCGATCGTATCCCGACTATTCGCCTGATTCCGTACCATGGTACGTAGATAGGTCTGAGCGCCACCGGCCACAAGGCAGGCCTTGGGGCCCTTTGCCGAGACACATTTGGAACGGCGCCGGCGAGCGGCTATGCTGACGCCCATGTGGCGCACCGCCGCGCCGCCCCAGGAGAACAGCCATGGCCAAGGGTCAGAAGAAATCGAACAAGGAAGCCCGCAAGCCGAAGAAGGAAAAGGTCAAGACGATCGCCGCCAATCCGTCGGCCAAGGGCACGGTCCGCGGCCTGGAGAATTTCAAGAATAGCTAAGCGTCACCGAGCGCAAGGGAGGCTTTGCAACGCAAAGGCGAGCTTGCGTCGAAGAGATGGCGCTAGCCGGCCGACCGGCCCCCGGACTTGATCCGGGGGACCGGATCGACGTCACGGGATTTACTCCCGTGACGGCCATCGCAGGCAGCTTATCCGAGAGCCAAATGACCACCCTCAAAATCCTGGTCGACGCCGACGCCTGCCCCGTGAAGGAGGAAGTCTACAAAGTCGCCTTCCGCCGCCAGGTCCCGGTGCGCGTGGTCAGCAACAGCTATTTGCGCGTGCCCGCCCATCCGCTGGTCGAACGCGTAGTCGTCTCGGACAAGTTCGACGCCGCCGACGACTGGATCGCGCAGCAGGCCGACGCCCGGACGGTGGTGATCACTTCCGACATTTTGCTCGCCGACCGCTGCCTGAAGGCCGGCGCGACGGTGATCGGCAACAACGGTAAGCCCTTTACCGCGGCATCAATTGGAGGCGCCATCGCGACGCGGGCGATCATGGCCGATCTGCGTGCCGGCGGCGACGTGGTCGGCGGCCCGGCGCCATTCGCCAAGGCGGACCGGTCGCGCCTCCTGCAGGCGCTGGATGAGGCCTTGGTCCGGTTGGTGCGCGCCGGCTGACCCGCTTGGCGGTCTAGCGAGCGCGCCCCGGCGGGGCCGGGGTCGCCTTGACGTCGAGCGTCAGCGGCTCGGCGGGCGTTCCGGAGCTCTCCGCCCAGGTCGACCCGATCGCGCTGCCTTGTCCCTTCGCTTGGGGCTGGGCTCCGCGAACTGCAATCCGGTGCATCCGGGGCTGCTCGACGCGAGGAAAGCGGATCGTCAGCAGCCCGTCCTGCAGGGCCGCTTCGACCTTGGCGGGATCGGGTGCGAACGGCATCTGGATCGACCGCCGGAAGCGACCCATCACGCGCTCGGTGAAGAGGGCGCGCTTGCCCTCCTTGTCATCGCCCTTGTCGACCTCGATGGTCAGTATGTCGCCATCCAGACTGACGTCGATCGCGCTCTCTGGCACGCCGGGAACCTCGGCGATCATTTCGATCATGCCCTCGGCTTCGAACGCGTCGATGCGGGGAGCCGACCGGCCGCCACGGCTCATCTTGCGAGGGAGCTCGAGAAACGCGTCTTGTTCGCCAGCGGCCTGCGTCTTGAACTGCGAAACCATGGGCATTCTCCCAAGGATCGAACCTTGTCCCAACCTTCACACAGGGCTTAAGTTCCCGTTATAGCAGGAGGATTTAAGATCGGGATAATCAGCTGCCAGCGTCGAGGCCAGCGGACGACAGCGGCTGAATCAAGAAGGGCGGCCGCGATGGGCCGCCCTGTTTGTCGCAAGCGTCCGGATCAGAGCTCGCGGAAATAATAAAACCGAATGCTCTGGTCGAAATCCTGCGACCAGTCCGGCTCCTGGTCGCGAGCGTAACTCGGCGCCTTTTCGCGATCGAGATCCTGTTTCGACAGGTTCCGCATCCGGTAGCCGCCGAGTTCGGTGTCATAGTCCAGCGCGTCCCATGGCAGCGGCACGTCATCCTCGCCGAAGCCAAACAGCCCGCCGGACCCCATCACGACATAACGAACCTGGCCGTCCATCTTGCCGAGCATGAGCTTGCGGACGGTGCCGAGCCTTTCGCCGTCGCGGTCGTATACGGCGGTGCCTTCGACGCGGTCGGACGCGATCAGCGGGTGCCATTGATTCTTCGATTGAAGATCCTTGTCGCGGTCCCGATCGAGCGTCGGATCGCGGGTCTGTGAGGTCGTATCCATGGTCGGATGCTCCTGCATTGGTGAAGCCTGCGCGCGGATTCCGTCAGCGCGGAAGGCGCGCCATCGCCAACCATCAACGAGCGGGTCGCGCGGGCGTTGCGTGCTTCGGAGCGGCCGAGGCACGGCTCGGCCATTTAGTTCGATCTGTGCGGATTGAAGGCTTTGAGCTGATGAGAAGTTCGATCCTGCGGCATCCCGTTCCGGCTTTGGACAAGTAGCAGGCTATCCGCCCGCTTCGTCGTCGAACGCGACCTCATAATGGGCCACCCGCTCGTCCCAGCGCGTGAGCAGCGCACGTGCTTCGGGCGCAACATGGGCCAGTTCGACATCATCGCCGGCGAAGGCGCGGATTGCCTCCATCGACTCGAAATGGGTGATGATCATGAACTCGACCTCGGCGCAGCACCCTTGCGCCGCGATAGCCGGGGATGGCGTGCGCCGCCGGCAGGAAGATGTCGCGCAGGAAATCGCTATATGCCTCCGCCTTGTCGGCGGCGATCCAGTCGCGCCAAACCCGCTCGATCATGCATTCATTGCCCGAGATTCAAGACCATGATCGGTCCGAAGTCGATCGTCTGCTTGGCCGTGGCGAGCTGGATCGTCACCCCCACCGAATTCGCGGTATAGTCCTTGTCCGTCTTGCCGCGGATCTCGTGTAGCTTCCATTCGGGCCCGATGTCGGCCGATCCGGCCATGACCGTTGTCCATGGTTCCGAGCTCATCTGGATCGCCGCGTAGGGCAGGGTCGTCGTCGGGCCGGCCTCGCCTTTCTCCAGCCGGGCCCAGAAAGCGAGCAGCAGTTCGTCGCCAGCCTTGATCGGCTTCGTCACCGCGCTGGCGATCGATACTTCCCACGCGTTCTGGCTCTTGGCGGCTACCGGGATGCGCAAGGCCTTGCCGCCCTGGACAGCCGGATCGTCGCGCAGCTTGGCCTTGGCCCCGTTGACCTGTGGCGCGCTGGGATCGTTGATGATCATGCTGGCGACGTCCACCTGCGGCTTGGCTGGTGCCCTTGCTGCTGCGGAAGTTGTCGCTTTGGCCGCTCCACCCGCCGGAACGGTCGCCACCGGCCCGAAGTCGATCGTCCGGCTCGCCGTCGCCACCTGAAAGCCGACGCCCAGGGTCCCCGCGGCGTAATCGCGGTCGGCCTTGCCGCGCACTTCGTAGCGCTTCCACTTGGGGCCGATGTCGACCGGTTCGCTGGCGACGCTCGTCCAGGGCGCGGCGTTCAACCCGACCGATGCCGGCAGCGTGGCCAGGGCCTCGCCGCTCACGCCCTGCTCGAGGCGAGCCCAGAAGGTCAGGATGACTTCATCGCCCGCGCGGACGGCCCGTTCGACCTTGGCCCCGACCCCGCCGTCCCACGGGTTCGCGCCCTTGCCCGCCACCACGACGCGCAGCGCCTTGCCGCCCTCGACCGAGGGATCGTCGCGGAACGACGCCTGCACGCCGTACCAGCCAAGCGTGGCGACCCCGGAATCGCTGCCGGCAGGTTGAGCGGCGGCCGGCGCGGCCATCCCCAGGCAAGCCGCAGCGGCCGCGGCAAATAGACTCCTCATCATGCCCCTCTCCCCTCTTCTTCTTGTTTTGAAGGGAGTTAGCCACACAATGTTAGCGGTATCAAGACTCGAGCGCCACCGAGCGCAGGTGAGCGATTGCGCAGCAATCGGGAAGCAGCGCGAAGAGATGGCGCGACACGGACGGCCTGCGCCCCGGACCTGATCCGGGGCGACAGGACCGACGGCGCGGATTTACTCCGCGCCGGCAACTTCCTCGCCCGCCTTGGTCCTCACCTCGCCGCGACCGCGCACGACCACCCGGTCGCCTCGGCGATGATCTCGTCGATGGTGAAGCGATAGGGGGTGGCGAAGGCCTGGAATAGGACGTCGAGCAGGTCGCGCTTGATCGCCTGCTTGCCTTCGTAGCGGCGCGAGAAGCGGCTCTGCCCCTCGATGATCCAGGCGAAATCGTCGCGCATCAGCTCGTAGAGTGGACGGGCGTCGGACCGGCCCAGCGCCTCGAAGGCGGTGCGGGCGAGCTGCTTGTTGGTCGCGGTGGTCATCGGCGTCACTCCGCGGCGGGGAGGTAAATCTCCCCCCCCCCCGCCGTGGAAGCGCTTGCTCCTGTCGGCCATGCCTGACTCGGAAATCGAAGAGGTCTGGATAGCGCGTCGCCGCCCGCCCGCGCCCGGCTCCCTCGCGCCAAGGCGCGGGCGGTGCGCCCTTCACATGGCGGGCTGAGGGATCTTCTTCTCCAGCGGCTGCGTCCGGCCGGTGACCAGGGCCTCATCCAGCGTGTCGGCATATTCCTGGACCCGGTCGAGCTTGCCGTCCCGGTCGACGTGCAGCAGGTGGCAGAACTGGGTCGACAGTTCCTTGCCCGTTGCCTTGCATTTTCCGCGATAGCGGCCGGTGCCGATGACATGGTCGCCGGCATCGATCAATTGTTCGAGATTGACGCGGAAATTGTCGAAATCACGGGCCGTGGGCGCGAACACGCCGTCCCGAATCGCCGCAAAACTGCGGTAGGGATTGCCGCCGGCATAAAGGGAATTGTCGGCCTCGTTCCACTGAATGTCCCGGCCGACGCCCTGTTCGAACGTGTCGAGATCACCACTGTTGAATGCGTCATAGAGGCGGCGCATGGCCTGCACATTTTCTTGTGACATGGAGTGCCTCCGGATTTCTCCGCTGCGTCATGCGGCGCGTCGCGCCGGCGGACAGAGCGTCCGGCGGCGGGCGCCGCGGTACCGACTCGCCAGTGAAGCTGACGGCGGGGCTTATACCACCGATCGCCCGCCTTTGGCGGACTTACTCCGCCGCCGGAAGGTAAATCTCTCGGCCTCCGTCATAGAAGCGCTTGGACAACTCGGGCGCCATCAGGATTTCGCCGCCGTGACCGCCTGTTCAACTGCCAGGGTCGTGCCCGCCACATGATCGGTCACCCTGGCTTGGAGCAGATAGGTGCCGAGCTTGTCCTGCGGCTCGAGGATGAAGCCGAGTCCGCTCTGGCCGAGCTGAAGCGTATATTGGGGCGCTGGCGGACCCTTCCAGATCGGCCCCTTTAGCGTTTCTCCATAAGGCTTTCCGTCCGGCCCGGTGATCGACAGCTCGACGCTGACGTCGCAATTGCCATCCTGGGCGGCGCGGCAGCCGGAGAAGAGCAGCATCGTTTCGACCGGCTTGTCGGGAGTCACCTTCTCCGTGGTGGAGACATGGGGCGGCGTCGGCCCAGCCCACGCCTTCATGAATCCTTCGGGATCGTCGGTGACCACCATCAGGACGCCGAAGCCGTCCTTGCTGGCCTGGGACGGGCTCGGCGGCGCCGACTGATCGTTCATCTTCCATTCGAAGCCCTGGCCCTGCGGCTGCGCGAGCGCCGGCGCCGCCCCAAGGCATATGGCCGCAATGATCGGACTAAAGCGCATGAATTGCGTCCCCCTCAGGCCGAGCTTGTCAGCAATAAGCGGCTGTCGCAAGCGGGTCGGGCGTTCGCCGCACTCCTGTGGAAGCGCGTGGACATCTCAGCCCGGCTCAACCCGTCATCTCCGGTCGCAGATAGGAAAACATGTGCGGGACATAATCGGCCTTGCCGATCTCGACGCCTTCGTTCCTGAAGATCGCGTAGGCGGCCATGACGTGGAAATAGAATTGGGCGAGCGCCCAGTCGCGAGCGAATTGCTCTCGCGAGAGGTCGAAGGTCAGTCCCATCGGCAGGTCGAGGACCATCGGCTGGTCATCGGGCGCGCCATCCAGCGCATTCTCTCCGAGCGCGTCGAGCCAGGCCAGCGCCTGATCGATGCGCGCTCTGACCTCGGCGATGGTGCCGGGATGCTCGCCGGCGTTGCGGCCCTCGTTGAGAGTGTCCTCGACCGATTGGGGCAGCGGCTGGCCTAGTAGGCGCAACGGGCCTTCCTGCGCCTGCACGGCGGCGAAGCGCAGCTGGGTGGCGAGCGGGAACATATCGGGGGCGAGCCGCGCGGACAGCAGGGCTTCGGCCTTGTCCGGGCCGAACTGCGCCACCGCCTTGTCGAGCAGGCCTTTCAGGGTCTGGAGCATGTTGCGGTAGGTGGGGATGAGAAGGTCGGTGAGGGTCATGCTGCTCCTCTAGCCGTCATTGCGAGCGTAGCGAAGCAATCCAGCGCGGTGGATGTGGATTGCTTCGTCCCCCGGATCAGATCCGGGATCCTCGCAATGACGGGGGAGGCTATTGCACGCTCGGACCATGTCCGTAGGCGCGTGACAGCGCCAGCATTGCTTCCGGGCTGATCCCTCCGCGGCGTGCGGTCGTACCATCAATTTTGGGCGCTGGCGGTTCGGCTGCAGGTCAAGCGCGCTTGAAATCCATCGTCCAGTTGGTTTCCCAGCTTTTGCCGCCATCGGCGGACATCGCCTGCTCCCAGCGTGGAGACGAAGTCCGGGTGTTCAGCCAAAGGAAGCGCAGCCTGGCCGGTCTTCCGTCGTGAACATCGTCGGCGAAGAATGTGCCGACGCCGTCCTCGAAGCGGCCAATTACCGGGATATCGAGCGCGTGCGGCGAGCGACCGTCGAGCCACCAGATCGCCCAGGTACCGCTGGCGGAATCGAATGAGCGCAACGCGACCGCGCGATAAGCGCCGCCCGGCAGGTCGAGCTGATTGTCTTCAATATTGCCGAAACCGCCGAGCAATGGGCGGGCCTCGCACGAGCCGTCGAACTCGTCCCATTCGGTGCAGCCGGTCAGCCGGGATTTGAGACGGCGGTGGCGGACACGCCAGTGGCCCGTCTGGAAATCGAAATCCGGGCTGCGATCGGAGGAGGTCATTCCTCAGCTCCCCTTCTTCCTTTGTGCTCGGCAAGCAGCCGATCGAGTTCGGCGATGCGCAGGCGCTCGGGGGCGTCCTTCGACAGGCCCTTGAGGCGGCAGGTGGCCCAGAGGGTCTTGCGTTCGGACTCCAGCGCCTTGGCGTAGAGGTCGGCCATCAGTTGTCCCCGGTGCCCCTGAGAATCGCGTTAAGCCTGTTTCCAACCGTCCTCATTTCTCCGCCAGGGTCGCCGCGACCAGCGCGTTGGCATGACCGTGGCCGAGGCCATGCTCATCCTTGAGGTAGGCGACGAGCTCCATGTGCTTCGCCGGCTGGCGCGCGCGGATCAGGTCTTGCCAGTGGGAGATCGGCTGGCCGTATTTCTTCTCGATCGACGGGAAGTAGGATGCGGGCCCCTTCACTTTTTCGGTCATAGGCGTTCCTCCGCTCAGTCGTGCTCGCGGCCGTTGGCGCCGATGTAGAGCTCGTTGCCGCCCTCGCGGTAGCGTTCGGACATGGCGGCCATGCCGGCTTCGGCCTCGGCCTCTCCCAGTTCCGTTCGGGCTGAGCTTGTCGAAGCCCTGTCCTGACCCTGTCCGCCCGAAGACAAATGCAGCCCTTCGACAGGCTCAGGGCGAACGGGTGCGGGATTCAGCCGCGCAAACTCGCGGACTTCGGCGCTGATCTTCATGCTGCAGAATTTCGGGCCGCACATCGAGCAGAAATGGGCGGTCTTCGCGCCCTCCGCGGGCAAGGTCTGGTCGTGATATTCCTCGGCCGTGTCGGGGTCGAGCGACAGGTTGAACTGGTCACGCCAGCGGAATTCGAAGCGGGCTTTTGATAGCGCGTCGTCGCGCACCTTGGCGGCCGGATGGCCCTTGGCCAGGTCCGCCGCGTGCGCCGCCAGCTTGTAGGTCACCACCCCGACCTTCACATCGTCGCGGTCGGGGAGGCCGAGATGCTCCTTGGGCGTGACGTAGCAGAGCATCGCCGTGCCGAACCAGCCGATCATCGCCGCGCCGATGCCCGACGTAATATGGTCGTATCCCGGCGCGATGTCGGTGGTCAGCGGGCCGAGCGTGTAGAAGGGCGCCTCGCCGCACACCTCCAGCTGCTTGTCCATATTCTCCTTGATCTTGTGCATCGGCACATGGCCGGGGCCCTCGATCATCACCTGCACATCCTGCGCCCAGGCGCGTTTTGTGAGTTCGCCCAGCGTATAGAGCTCGGCGAACTGCGCCTCGTCATTGGCATCGGCGATCGAGCCGGGGCGGAGGCCGTCGCCGAGCGAATAAGCGATGTCATAGGCCTTCATGATCTCGCTGATCTCGTCGAACTTCTCGTAGAGGAAGCTCTCGCGGTGATGCGCCAGGCACCATTTGGCCATGATCGACCCGCCCCGGCTGACGATGCCGGTGACCCGGTTGGCGGTCAGCGGGACATAGGGCAGCCGCACCCCGGCGTGGATGGTGAAATAGTCGACGCCCTGCTCGGCCTGCTCGATCAGCGTGTCGCGGAAGATCTCCCAGGTTAGCTCCTCGGCCACGCCGCCGACCTTCTCCAGCGCCTGGTAGATCGGCACGGTCCCGATCGGGACGGGGGAATTGCGGATGATCCATTCGCGCGTATCGTGGATGTTGCGGCCGGTGCTGAGGTCCATGACCGTGTCCGCGCCCCAGCGGATCGACCACACCATCTTCTCGACTTCCTGGGCGACGTCGGACGCGACCGCGCTGTTGCCGATATTGGCGTTGATCTTGACCAGGAAGTTGCGGCCGATCGCCATCGGCTCGCTCTCGGGATGGTTGATGTTGTTGGGGATGATGGCGCGGCCGCGGGCAACCTCGTCGCGGACGAATCCTGCGGTGACGAAATCGGGGATCGAAGCGCCGAAATCCTCGCCGTCCCTGATTTGGCCGCGAACGCGCTCGCGGCCAAGATTCTCGCGGATGGCGACATATTCCATTTCCGGGGTGACGATGCCGCGCCGGGCATAGTGCATCTGGGTGACGTTGGCGCCCGGCCTGGCG
>JALYNQ010000080.1 GCA_030773115.1 Pseudomonadota bacterium | reverse complement strand
CATTGCGCTAAGCGTAAGCCAGGGGCTCACGGCTGTAGGTGCAACGGCAGCCGGGACCGAAGATGTTATCGATGGTGCAGTCGGCGCGCCAGCAGCGGCGCTGCTTGAGGCAGCGCCAAGTGACATGCTTATCGCAGCGGCGGCGAGTTTATGGACAATCCCCGGCATTAGGCAACTCCCTCCTAGTCGACATTTGCAAGATACTAGTTGCATTGTCGCTAAACGACTTGCTTTGTCGCTAAACGACGCGGCGGTGGGAGAGTTGCGCGTCCGATACAACCAAGATGGGGCCAATATTCGCCCATTGAACCCTGAGCCCTTCGGGCGTTGCCGCGCTGCGACACTACCACCGCAGCGAGATCAACCCGATGTGGGTGCACCACCTGATCGATTTGCCGAGCGGGCGGTGGTCACGGACTGCGCGAGACGATCATCACCGCGCTGCGGACGACTTTGATCAGGCAGCAGACACCGGTGTAAGATAGGGCGAGGGAGATGCGGGAAATGGTGTGCAGCCGCCAGACTCGCCGCCAGTTCCAGGCGGCCAGCATGTAGGCAAGCGATTCCACAGAGAAAAAAAGCGAACGGGATAATGGTCGATCATCGGCGTGGGACCGCCTTTCCCGGATAAGTACAACTGTTGGCACTGACCCTAGCTGCGGCCGGTGAGCGCCGCCCTACGCTGGCCAGGGCGGCCGTCCGGGGACGGCCATTCCCCGCGTACCGGCATGCCTAGGGCTTCGCCCCTTCAGCGCACAGCATCTGTATCCAGCGCCACCGCTATCCATATGTACAGGGCAAGAAGCGCCACTGCTGCTGTCACGACGCCAGCCGTGCGCCTGATCGTCGCCCGGCCATATTGATAGTCATTGATCGCCGCCGCTACGACCGCGAAGTCGACGAGCAGCAGCGCAGCTCCGACGAGGGTAATAAGAAAAATGGTCAACATGGCACTTGCTTACCGCCGGCGAACGACTGGCGGTAGCACCGAAATGGGCGCAGGTTTCGCGCTGAATCGAACGCCTGTCTGCGTGGCTCAAAGGATGAAATTTTGGGAGCAAGAGCCAGGTCCACCCGATGTGGTGGGCTTTGCCTGTTTCACTTCTAAACCCAACCCCGCTATGATCTAGTCGCTGAATCGAACCGCACTGTGAAAGACGGAGATTTGTGGTGCATATTTCCCAAGCAAGTAAGAAGAGCTGGAGGACTCCCATTGTGCGTGAGCTCAGTGGGGCGGAGGCAGAAAAGGCTCGCAACCTGGTGCTGGACCGCCTCGAGCCCCACAAGAATGCTGCCTCGCAAGGGGCGCGCTAACCCAGTTTAAGCGGCGCCGGCCCGACCTTAGCAATCCACATCGGTTTGAGTTCAAACCAGTTTGAGATGAATGGTAAACAGATTCAGAGGCTTATTGGTTAAGTGCAATCCGGCGGGCGGATTCTCCGTGCGGCACCAGATGGGGTGGGATCTGTGAACAATCTAGCATTCAACCCGCTGTCCTGCGACGGCGGTCACCAGCTCGCAATTCGCGCTGAGGACATTCGGCAGCGGCTCAGCTCTGCCCTGGAGTTGGTTAATGACATCGCCGCAACGCCGCAGCCGCGAACGGCTAGTCAACCGGTGACTGAAGAACATGTTCAGGCGATCCTGAAGCTGCGCCGAAGCCGGGACCGCTTCTTTGAAGCCGAGCTGTTCGCCGATCCCGCCTGGGACATTCTGCTGGAGCTATATGCAGCCGAGCTGGGCCAGCGGCGAACTTCCGTCAGCAGCCTGTGCGTCGGTGCCGCCGTCCCAGCGACCACGGCCTTGCGTTGGATCAAGACGCTCGAGGACAAAGGCCTGATTCAACGAGCGGCAGATCCCATGGACAGGCGCCGCGTGTTCGTGTGGCTGGCGGACGATGCCAGCCAAGGGATCGGCAATTTCTTCCGGAGCATTCCGCCAGGAGCGACACTCGTCTAGCCGATCCTGTCGTCGTCCCGTTCGGTCGACTTCTGAAGCCGATGGATTGCGAGGTCGAGATGAGCGCCTACGTCAACCGGACCATCGTTCCGGTCGATAAGTTCAAGCGCCTTTCGCATGAGACTGAGGGCCTCATTGGCGCTGGCCTCCCTCTTTTTTTCGGGGTTGGATTCATCGGTCGCGGGAATGCGACGATCACTGGACATCGGCGAGCTCCGAGCTTGGTCGCGTTGCCGGTTAACCCACCCGGCAGGCATTGTCATTACTGCTGGTCGCTATCGCCCACCGCTGTGCCAGACGCAGACAATCTCATACTGGTTGGAGTTCCCAGGGATCGGTCTCGGCGTCGACTTCACCCGGCCCTGTCGCGAACTCGTCCTCGACCTGAGAAATGAGAGATTGGACGCTCGTTTGTGCGTATGACCCCGTTCCCAGGATCTTTTCCAACCGGCAGATCGCCAGGTCGAGGTGCCAGGCGATGTCGCCCGGGGCATCAATGTCATCGAGGATGTCAAGCGCGGCGCGCATGTTGCGGAGCGCCCGCGCGAGCTCGAGCTCGGACTCGGAGGTGATAAGAACTTCCATATGAAGCTGCCCCCACTCTGACGGTGGTGGAGATCAAAGCTTGATGCCCGGTGAAGTTCCTCCCGCGATTCAACCGATGTGGCCCGATTGCCGGCTGCAAATTTTGGAACGAGGGGGCTTTGAGGCGCTGTTGCTCATCTGTGAAGCCTGGTTTAACTTCAACATCGCTCGGCTCAATAAACGGATCCTCCGATGCCGGAGGCTCTCATGGAGATAGCGATGCCTGAGCGTGAGCCCGAAAACAGACGGCCGGAATCAGACGGAAAGACGGTCATCCTTTCGGGCAGGGACGTTGAGCACGCTGCCCGACTTTTGCAATTGCTCGCGGGCGATCGCTCGTCACCCGATGTGGACGGCTCGGCCGCACATGCGGCGCAAGCAGCCCGCAGCGGCCATTGGTTGCTCGCCAGGGCGCAGCAGGTGCTGCGGCACCGCCAACTTCGCACCGAATATTTTCCTCGCTCGATCTTCAGCGAAGCAGCATGGGAAATCCTTCTGGTTCTCTACGTAACGGATTCCGCGGGCCCGCGCCAAACCTTGGCCTCCCTTGCGAAGCTGACGGCCACGCCGCCGACAACCGTCCAGCGATGGGTCGACTATTTGGTGCGGGAACGGCTGGTGCAGCGGGATTCCCATCCGACTGACCGACGGGTTACCTTCGTCAGCCTGCTCGGCAAGGGTCGAAAGGCGCTCGACGATTATCTCTCGGCATTAGCGGCCTAGCTACCCGCTGACGCCGTGCGACCGGTCCGGCTTGAGATGTAGGAAACCGGCTGTTACCAAATCTCGTCAGCTGTCGGATCTGGAGGAGCCGGGGTCACCGCAGGAGGCCCCGGCTCCTTTCGGTTTGGAGTCCATGGCGGCTAACGAGTTGGTGAGCCGGATGTGGCCACGGCGCTGGCGAACGAAGCGAAATCATTGCTCGCCTTGCATCGTCCGTGGATCGCCAGTTCGGCCCGACCGGCGCTCGTGTCATTCGTATCTGTTGCGTCCGCGGCGGCGGCGTGCGCGACGATCCACGCCCAGCTGCGAATGGCCACCCCAAGGGGAAAGCGGGCGTTAGGCAATTCATGTCAACAAGGACG
>JALYNQ010000079.1 GCA_030773115.1 Pseudomonadota bacterium | reverse complement strand
CGCCCTGCTCGACGCCGAGCGCACCTTCGCAGAAGCCCAAGCGGCGGGCGCGCGAAATGCTTCGTTGAAGCTCAATCAGCCGATTCCGGTCGGCGACGGCGCGCAGCTGCTCGCCCGGCGGCCCGATGTCCGCGCCTCCGAGCGGCGGCTGGCCGCGGCGACCGCCCGGATTGGCGTTGCCACCGCCGAGCTCTATCCGCGGATCAGCCTCGGCGGATCGCTGGGCGCATCCGCCGGCAGCATTGGCAATCTGTTCAGCAATCCGATAGGCTTCCTGTTGGGGCCGCTGATCAGCTGGTCCTTCACCGACCACACGCGGGCCCGCGCTCGCGTCGCCGGCGCCGAAGCCGGGGCGCAGGAAGCCCTGGCCGAATTCGACGGCACGGTGCTCCGCTCGCTGCAGGAAACCGAGACGGCGCTCTCGGCCTACGCCAATGCGCTTCGCCGCCGCGAAGCCCTCGCCGCCGCTCGCAACGAGGCCGAGGTCGCGGCGAATATCGTCCGCGCACAGCAGCGAGAAGGGCAGGTGGACTCGCTCGCCCTGCTCGACGCCGAGCGCACCTTCGCAGAAGCCGAAGCGGCGCTGACCGACATGAACGGCCAGCTAGTCACGACCCAGATCGATCTGTTCCGGGCGCTTGGGGGAAGCTGGAATAGCGGCAACGCCTGATAATCGGTCGGCCGGGGCCGGCGCGCCAAAATTCAGTCGGTCGTTAGCAGCGGCTCGATGGCCTGTCGCAACGCCTGGATGCCGACCGGGTAGGGGTGAAGCATCGTGTAGGCCGGCTTACCTCTGAGCGCCTGCCCGACGCGTTCACGATAAATCTGTTCGAGCTGGTCAAGCAGCGAATTGCGGCGGTCGGGAAAGGCGAACAGATGCTTATGGTAGCATGACAGCAAGCTGGCCTGCTCGTGCACGAACGAAGCGGCCATCCGGCCCGCGACCTGCTCGAGCTGGGCGGGCGACACCAGCACGTCACTTGAGTCATGGCTGGCCGCCACGATCACGACATCCAGCGGCGACGCGAGCGAGCAGCTTTCCGCGCCAAACAGCGACAAGGGCTTCAGATGGATGGATTGCTGATCGAGCAGGGCCTGATGGGCGTAGCGGATGAGCTTGGCGGCCAGGGAATTGCGCTGCTCGCTGCGGGCGGCCAACGAGCTGAGCAAGCCGGCCATGCCAGCCGTCAGCCCGGTTCGCGCCCGGTCCAAGAAGCGGACCTGGCGCTGATATTGCGGAAGTTCGTCAAGGTACCAGGGCCGCGCTTCCAGTTGATCCGGCAGCCCATACATCCGGTCGTGGCTGGCGCTGAGATAGAGCCACTCATCGCCGATGAATTTGGCGCCCGCGGCCATGAAGGCCAGCAATGTCCCCGTCTTGCTGCCGTGTGACCAGCCGGTGACCAAAACGCCACGGTCCTGATGATTGAAGGCGGCGGCGTGAACCGGCACGACATTCCTCGCCAGCATGACCAGGTTCAGCAGTTGCCGAAGCAGCGGGATGGCCGGCAGGCCGGTCTCGCAGACCAGCTCACAGGTCTCGCCGATCCGGTCCATCGCCACTTTGGTGCGGGCGCGGGCGAGAGTGCGGCTTCGAACTATGATGAACGCATCGTCGGTGAAGGCGACATCGTCGCGGCCCAGGAAGCGCAGCGGCTGATCGACGGTCAGTCGATCGACATAGGTGATGGTCAGGGCCGGGCTGCCCGAAAATTCGGAAGGCTTGAGCCCCAGATGACCGGCTACGACCGCGACGTCGCGACTGGACGGGTCGACCAGCCTGATGCCGACCAGATCGTGGATGTTGAAATCGACGATTTCCCTTAGTTGATCCCCCGCACCCGCGACCCTGCCGGCCGACCGGTTCATTGAACGCCTGCCTTGGCTGCAAGCGCGGAGCGGTAAACGGCAATCACCTGCTGCGTGATCGCCGTCTCGCTCAAATGCTCGACGGCCTTGCGCCCCTCCACCCGCTTCCCGCTCAACAATACCCGCTCCAAAGCCGCAGCGATCATCTCTGGCGATTCGTCGCGGCAAAGCTCGCAGCCTTCGACTCCGCCGATCCGTTGTTCCACATCGCCGACCGCAACCGAAACAACCGGCAGATTACAGGCCAGTGCCTCCTTCACGACGTTGGGAGAACCTTCCTGCATCGACGTGAAGACGAGCGCGTCGCAGGCAGCCATGTAAATCGGGATGTCGCTGTGCGGCACGCCCCAGCCCACCACCAGCCGAACCGGAAGGCGCTCGTTCAATAGGTCGACCGCAGCCTTGGCCACCGGATAGCGTTTGCGCGCCTGCTGCGGGTTGCCGACGAACAGCGCCAGTCGTTCTTCGAGCGGCAGGCCGAGCTGCTGGCGGGCCTCGTCGCGCGGCATGATGCGGAACAGATCGAAGTCAATTCCGGAAGGAATGACTTTGAAGCCATTCAGCCCGGGCAAATGCCCCTGCATATGCTCGGAAACAAGAATGACCCCGTTCGCCTTTGCCGCGACCATCCGGGAAATGCGCTGGTTGATCCTGCCGGCGAACGTATACTTCCCGCTGCGATCCGACACGGTCCCCAATATGTCGCTTCCCCGCAGGGTGACGACATAGGGAATGCTCCTGGGCAGCGCCATCAGGCCGCTCTGCCCGAACTGGGCGTGGATCAAGTCGTAGCGGTTCGAGCGAAGCTTGCGGCGCACCGCCAGCCATGCCTTCACATATCGCGCGACATTTTTCTGCGCCTGGAAATGGAAGACATCGACATCCACGCCGGCCGCCTGAAGGAAGTCGGCCTGCCGTTTGATGAAGTGACTGGTCCGCGGCCCGCCTGGTGCCGGCCAGTTGGTGGTGACCATCAGAACCTTCAGCGGGGGGTCCATATCGTCAACCGGCCGTCGCACGGAGGGTTAAAGCGGTCTGCATTGCACTCATGCGGAGCGCTCGGCTCGGCGCAGCCGATCGGTCAGCCAGTAAGGAGCGAGGCTCCCCATGATTTTCGCGCGGATAATGGCTTCGCTATCGACGCCATGCGCCTCGATGCGCGGCATTCGAAGCGGGTCGGTCTCGGCGGTGACCCGGCCCAGGTCATAGGTCACGGCGATATCGTAGCCCGCATCGGCTACGGCACGGACATAGTTATCCGGAACATGTCCAAGGCGGCTCGATCCATAGGGGTAGGCATAACTACGGACATTCCCGAGCTCGGACTGCAGGATCTGTCTCGACAGGTGGGCTTCCCGTACCAGTTCGGCTGGTGAGAGCGAAGTCGCCTTCAAATGCTCGTGCGAATGTCCTCCGATCGATACCAGCCCCGATGCCGCACACTCCTTCACCTCCGCCCAACTCATTGGCCGCCAGGCCTCCGGGTCGAGGCGATTGCCATATTTGATCGACCAAGCATCGAATGGCGGCGGTCCTTCGCTGTCCAGCAGGCTGGTGATGATGAAGACGGTTGCCGGGACTCCGTATCGCTTCAGCAATGGCAGGACTTGCGAATGGAAGTTGGCGTAGCCGTCGTCGAAGGTCAGCGCGACCAAGGGATGTCCGCCGTCCGGCGAGCTCTGGCAACGGGGAAGCAACTCTGTGAGCGGGACAATTTCGGCACAGTCGCGCAGCGCGACGAGGTGGCGCTCGAAGACGGCCGGCGGAACGTTCCAGTCGTCATGGCGCGGATCGATGAAGCCCAGATCGGCGACGCGATGATAGGCGAGAATGCAACCGGTCCGTGCCGTCGTTCTGCGCACGAAGCTGCTCGCAGCGACCGCTGCCAGCCCCGCCCCGCCCTTGATCGCTCGCTTGAGCTGCATGCGGGAGAGCATCAGCTTCCCGCCGCCAGTCCCTGAGGCCGCGGCGGGTTCATGCGCCCCGCGACCAGCAGCTCCAGCGCGTCGACGGCGACGTCAAGCTCGTCGTTGGGAAGAATGACCGACGCCGGAATCCAGCTGAATATTTCTTTGTAATTCGCTCGCCGAAGCGTCATCGACTCGATCGAATATTCGCCCTTGCGCCCAAAGGACTCCTCCGGACTTACGTCGACCAGCACAGCCACATCCGGCACCGGCGTAATGCCCGCGAACCATCGCAGATATTTCCAACGGCGACCGTCTGCCTGGTCGGCCAGCCTATCGTAAAAATATCGGTCCATGATCAAGATGCGACCGCGGGCTCTTTCGATGTAAATCCGGTAGAGAAAAAACAGGGCAAGGTCGCCAAGGTCGACCCAGCGCCGCAGCGCCTTGTTCCAGATGATCCGCCTTCGCACCTCGAGCAGCGCAGCTTTGGCTCGGCTCGGCTTTTTCGGTTTCGTCTTTCGTGCCAGGCCGATGACCGCGTCCCGAACGTTCCGAAGGTACGCGTAAAGCCCGACTTCCTTGTTCATATGGAATATGACGGCCGGCGTTCCATCTCTTTCAAGACGGGCTTTTAGAGCCTCGGCGAGGGTCGACTTGCCCGCGCCGTCCAAGCCTGAAAGCGTAATCAACATCGCGCCTACTTCCGAGAACGCAACCAGCCACAATATTTGAGTGCAGGAAGCCGCCCTATTTACATGTTAACATTCAAATTAACGCGCTGCCAGACCGCTAGTTGCAATTGGTTGAAGCACTGCAGCGTCTTCTTGCGCAGCCAGTGCATGCCAAATGCAATGGAACAGGCTCCGGGTAACCTCGTCAAAGTCGCGGCTCGCATCAATGACGCGAATTGCCGGATCATGGGCCCGCATCTTATCCATCAGCGAAAGGCGCCACTCATATTCCTGCTGATCGCGGTCGCCGGGCTTGCGGGCATTGGAAGTTTCAAAGTCGCATAGCAGATGGATCGTCAGCGCAGGTTTGTGCCTTGCTGTGGTGCTGTGCAGGCGGAGCGAAATTTTCGACAGGATTCGCGCCGAAAGCGAAGCATCCGCAGGCACCAAGCGCGGTCCGTCAAACAGTCCGGCCTGCAGGTTCTGCGGCCACCGATCGGAGATTACGATTGCGCCTGAGCTGGCCGACTTCCTCACTCGATGCAGTGTTGCGGTGCGTTCAATTGCCGACATAAGCCCAGAGAGGGCGATCAAGAAGGCACTCCTTGTACCCCGCACCTTCATGTATTTCGGCCCGATAGTGGCGTTGCCGTTTCGGCCGCGCCACAAATAATAGCGTCGCTGGATGGCTCGCCGAAGCTTCCAGCCGCCATCGCCGGATCCCAGATACACACTGCGGCATTGGAATTTTTGCTGAAAGATGCTCGCCAGACGGGCGGTCTGAGACGATTTGCCAACGCCATCGGGCCCGATCAGCGCAACGACGAGGCCGCCCGGTCTTAATCCTTCACCAGCACTTACGAACGCTGGACTGAATTCGCTGACCCTGCGAACAGCTGAGGCGGGCACGACCAAAGCTGCGTCTATGGGCATAACGCGGAGCGGTGGGAGCGGGCAGGGGGCGACCTGCCAGGCGATATCCTCGTACCGAAGGATTTGGCGTTGCCGCTTGACTCTGATCTCTGTCGTTACCTCGAGATGGAGGTAGCTGGCGCAGGAAAAGTCGGGGACGAACCAGTGCTCGGGCCCGGCGACGGCATTTTTTCTGGCCAGGATCAGCCCGCGAATTGCCTTCATCCCGGTGAGCGCGGCTCTCAGCCGATCCATGTCCGCGCTCGCGACAATCAAGTTCAGGGCGGAAAGGCCGGCGAGGCCCTGTGCGATCCTTTGGCTGTCGCCGAACGCACCATAACCTATCTGTGCTTCGTTCAGGCGGCGGATCAGTTCGGTTGCCGCCGCAAGCGGTTTAAGTCCGGCGGCGTCGCTGTTGTCCGGCAGGGTCATCTTGACTTGGCAGGAGCCCATGTCGTCGCCGTCCGGCCACGCATGCCCTGCACTACTCCGAAAAAGGTGGCGAACGTCGCCACTGAAATTTGCCCCAGCCGTCCAAGCAATCCGCTTTGCGCCACGACGGAGCCTATCGCTAGGACAAGCAGAAGCAGGAGCAGAAGCGCCGCCAAAGGCACTGACAGTGTGGCGACGGTTGCAACCGCCGAGATGGTCCCCAGGGCAACGAATAATCCGCCGAACCACCGCAGCATCTTCCTCGAGACATATTTGAAGCGGTCGCGCCGTGACATTCGCTTGAGGTGCGGGCGAAGGAAGCTGTGCGTGTGATAGGCCCGCGTGCCGATCCGGATCTTGCGGCGCAGCTCCTCGTCGCGCCGGCTGACGCCATTGGTCGAGGCGATCACGTCCAGAGCCTTGATCAGGCGTCGGCTCTGGAAAATCACGCTCATCGAGGCCGTGAAATCATCCTGAACCGTATTCGGAAATTCCGGATAGAGGGCGCGCCTGACACTGAACAGCGCGCCGGACGCTCCCATGACATTTCCGGTCGCGGACTCGAGCTGCTGCAGTCTGTCGTCCCATGACCAGTAGAGCGACCCGGTCTCGCTGGTCGAATTCCCGGAATCGCTCAGCATCCTGACGGTGCAGCAAACTCCGCCAATCTCGGCGTCGGCATAATAGGGCAGGAGCCGCTCGATCGCATCGGGCGCCAGCGCCACGTCAGCATCGGTAAACACCAGGATTTCGCCCTGGGCATGCTGCACAAGCTGCTTCATGCCGGCGGCCTTGCCCGTCCTGCCGGGTCCGCAGACGACAGTGAGAAGGTCCGGAACGCTCTTCAGCAGCTCATGGGTGCCGTCCGTCGAACCGTCGTCATAGACGAGGATTTGCAAGCTTGGGCTGTGGCGCTTGAGTTCGCGCAGATTGTCGATTTTGCGGGGCAGGCAGTCGATCTCATTATAGGCGCAGAAGAGCAGGGACGCCGAGCTATCGAGCGGAGCCGGATGGATTGGTTGCTTGCTTAACAGCCGAAGGGCGAGCGGGTAGAGAAGGTAGGGATAGAAATATAACAACCAGCAGAGCGCGGAAATTCCAGCCAGGATCAACGTCGCCGTCACTGTACTCCACCAGCTCTTCTTCGACCGCCCGGCAGATTGGCACAAATACCTGTAAACCTACAGCTTTTTTTAGCGACCGGATGTGCTGAAGCTAGGTCGAATTGTGACCAAAACATTACCTTGCGCAAGAGCCGGACGATGCTTCGTCGGATCGAGCATGGTAAAGATTAACCGATACGTAACCATGATAGGATACCTCGGATGCCTGAGGTTCTGACAGCATCACATGGACAACTTGGATCACTCGCCACCGCTTCTCGAAGCGTCCGACTTGGCAGACGCCGATGAGGGGGATTCGGTGAACGCCACCGTTGAGCAGCTCGAACGACCGTCCTTTGGCGAGCGCCTCCGGATGATCGGCCTGTTGGCCCTGCTCTGCTGGGCCGTGCTGATAGCCACCACCGCCTTGATATTCGACTGATCCATTCTTTCGTGCATTGATGGTGCCGCCGATCGCCTTTCCGTAAACCATTCCGGCTTACGGTCAGTCAGAGGCAGTCGCAGGCGGAGCGTCGATTGAGCACAGAGTTACCGTTGCTGGTTGAGCTGTTCGGGCAGCCGGGGGCGGGCAAAACATCGCTCGTGCGCGCTGCGGCGGCAGGCTCGGAGCTGCGCGGCAGGGCCAGCCTGGGCGCAGCGTGGAAACAGCAGTCAAATATCGGCAAGGCAGCCTACTTTGCACGGGCAATCCTTGATCCGGCCTGCCTCGTGCACGCGATCAAGCTCGCGATAGGCGCACGACTATTTCATCGGGATAGCCTTTCCCGGCTCGCCCGCTTGGTGATCAAGAGTCACTGGGTCCGCTCGCAAACCGGGCTGCTGCTGATGGAAGAGGGCCATCTGCAGGATCTATGGTCGATCTTCTATTCTGCCGGAGAGCTGGAGCCCGAGCCACGCTTGCTCGCCCCGCTGATAGGCTGCCTCTATCGAGACGTCGACGTCCAGCTTGTCTTTCTCGAGGTCGACCCGCAGAGCGCATTCGATCGCATTCGCGCCAGAGCGCATGGCAAAAGCCGCTTCGATCAACTCGCCGAGGAGGAGTTGCGCAAGCAATTGGCCGCAAGCGCGCAACTGCCGTACAAACTGGCCGAAGCTGCAAGGCTGGCGGGCCTGAAAGTCGAGCGTCTGGATGCTTCGCTGCCGGTCGAAGAATCTGTCCATCTGCTGAGCGCGCTGCTTCGAAGATCCTGATTTATCTTCCACGAGACGCGGCTATCGGATGGCCTGCGGATTCACTTCCTGTATAGTCGAAGGTCACAGGCTGTCCGTCGCGATGGTGCGCGTGAGCGGGAGAGTGGAGTGCCGCTTAGTCGACGTGATGTATGTATTGCAGGAATTGGGGTGCCGATCGCATCCGCCGCCACCTACTTGCTTGCGCGCGGCGGCGTAGACAGTTCGCCTCCATCGGCCGGTTACCGAACCAGCCTCGTCAATGGCTACACTCCCAAGCGAATTGACTGGGATGGCTACCGGTGGAGCGCCGACATGGGCTCGACCTGGAATGCGGACATGGATCATTGCTTCCGACCTGGCGAAGACATGGCGCGGTTCGAAATACGGCCCACGCCGCTCGATCGCGCGGCGAACGACGGACCCGACAAGCGCCGCAGCGAACTTCATTGCACCCGCAACCGGCTGCCGAATGGCGTGCCGCTGTGGGGCGCAATGTCATTCAATCATCATCGATGGTCGGATCCCGCGGGCATGGCCCAAGGCGGCTGGGGCGGCGTCCACGGGCAGATCCACATGGGCAAATTCGGTGGTTCGCCGGCACTGGCGTTTCGGCGGACGCGGGATGGCCGCTTTCTGGTCACGACGCGCGGGCAATATGATGATGGGAATAACAGGCGCTGGATGGCGCCGGTTTCCTTCAACGAGCGTCATGATCTCGTATATCGAGTGCTTCTGCATCCGAGCCAGGGAGAGCTCGACCTGTGGCTCGATGGGCGGCACGTGGTCAACGTCGCCGGTGCTTCGATCGGGTCGGAGCGAGGTGGCTCCTACTGGTGCATCGGCTGCTACTATTCCGGAGGGATCAGCTGCCCGATAGTGGCCGAATATGCCAACCATGCATTCCCCTCGCCGACCAATCTTTCGGCGAGAATCTCCGAACGGCCGGCGTGGCCCATCGCATGAGGGGGTGGGGCTCGCGAAATTCCGGCGATCGCGCCAGCATCGGCATGCCTTATGCCGCTTGAGGAGGAGACGGCAGGGCAGGAACCTGCGGCCGGTCGCTCCGTGTTCGGGCGACTTGCCCGCAACACAGTCTGGATCTTGGCCTCCCGCGGCTTCAACTCGATCGTCAGCGTCGCCTATCTCGCAATTGCCGCGCGTGCCCTCGGCCCCGAAAATTTCGGGGCCTTCGCGCTCATCCTTACCTATGCGCAATTGCTCGCCAACCTCGTCCAGTTCCAATCATGGAAGGGCATCGTTCGTTATGGCGCACTGCACATGGCGGCGCAGCGGTCGGACCAGCTCGAGCGGCTGTTCGGCTTCGCCGCGACGCTCGACTTCGGCAGCGCGGTCACGGGAGCGCTGATCGCCGTCGCCGGAGTGCCGCTGGTGGCGCCCTTGTTCGATTGGTCTCCGCAGGACCAGGTGACGGTAGCCCTGTTCGCGGCAGTGCTGTTGCTGACCACCGGGAGTACGCCGTCGGGCATACTGAGGCTCTCGGACCGCTTCGACCTTTCCGCTTACGCCGAAGCCGTCGGCCCGCTGACGCGTTTGGTCGGAGCCATTACCGTCTGGGCAATGGGTGCCGGCGTGGTCGGATTTCTGATCGTATGGGTGGCCGCAGCGGCGGCCCAAGGCGTCGCCAAATGGTTCGCAGCAGTGGTGGTCAATGGTGCCCGGCTCGCATTCGGGCGCAGCGCCTTCCATGCCGTCGTCGCGGAGAATGAGCGTATTTGGCGGTTCATGCTGCAGACCAACGCGTCCAACTCGGTCAGCCTGTTCTGGCTGCAGCTCGGCACGCTTGCGGTGGGGGCATATGCCGGTGCGGCGGACGCCGGCGCCTTCCGCCTGGCGCGACGGCTGGCGGAGGGCATCGTGCGCCCGATCGAACCGATCGCGCTCGCCGTCTATCCGGAACTGGCCCGACTGGTAGCCGACGATGATCATGTGCAGCTCCGCAAGGTGGTCACGCGGATCACGATTGTCTCGTCGGCGCTGGCGCTGCTGCTGGTGCTCGTCACCGGCTTTGCGGGCGAACTGATCCTCCGCATCTTCGCCGGCAAGGCCTTCGAATTTGCATATCTGTTCCTGTTCCTGCTCTCGATCGCGACGGCCATCGAACTAGCGGGCTTTGCCTTCGAACCGGTCCAGAACGCGCATGGCCGGTCGTGGACAATTTTGCGATCGAAGCTGATCGCCGCCGCGGTCTATGGGCTGTTGCTGCTGGTCCTCCTGCCGCGGATGGGGGCGCAGGGTGCGGCCTTTGCGGCGATCATCTGCTCGCTGCTGATTTTCCTGCAGCTTGCCTTTTCAACGGCCATGCTTTTGCGGCGGAACGGGCGATCCATTGAACGGGCGCAAGAAGAGGGTTCTAGGCCACCTCCCGAGCCCCAGTGATGTCCCTTGGAACGCTGTAGCCGGCGCGCTCCATTTCGCTCGAGAGCTCCGGCATGATCCGCGCCAGTTCGCCCGGTTCGAAGCGCTGCCATTTCTGCTTGCGGTCCGTCTTGACCATCTCCTGGACCTGACGCGCCAGCTCAGGGGTTATCTCCAAACCGCAATGATCGCAGATCCGTTGCAGGCCGGACAGCGGATCGTCGACGAAATCCTCGTAGCGAAGCCTCAGCACCTGGCCAGGCTCGAAATGGGAGAGGTCTCTCTCCGCTTTGGCCGAAGCCCGGGCCCATTGCCTGGCGATGACCGTCAACAGAGTATGTTCCTTGAGATCCTGCTGAATCCCCCGGTATCGCGGCCCCCAGATCGGCAGATACTTCCGTTTCAGCACGCGGCTGTTCCACTGCTGCTTGATGAGCCTGACGACATAGCGGTGCCACTGCGTGAATGGGGTCTTCTTCATGCGTGCCTTGATCCGCTTGGTTCCGACCGGACGCTGCCACTTGATCTCGACCGAGCTCACGAACGATAATGGGTTGCGCACGATGTAAATGAAGCGTGCTTCGGGAAAGATGGCGCGAACGTAGGGAATCTTCAGGATGTTGTGAGGTGTCTTCTCGACAATGATCCGGTTTCCGTTCTCCCGCTGATACTTCAGGAACCATCGTCGGATGTACCGCTTCACGCGATCGGTTGCGTCCGCCTCATCGAATTCGTCATGTTCTCTGCTGGGATCAGCGTAGAGCCAGATTCCAACCGGTTCATATAAGGGAACCACCGCCGGATGCGACGCGATGATCTTTTGCAGCATCGTCGTGCCTGACCGGAAGTTGCCGAACAGGATGATTGGCGGCTTCAACTCGTCGGGCATCGACAAACCTTCATCCTTCCCAGTAAGTCACTAAGAATGTTCTCTTTTCGTCGGAAAGTCGATCCTGTTCTGGCGAAAGATCGGGCGTGTTGCGCTGCTGCTGCGCGCCAGTATTGACTGATAAATGTCGATCACCCTTTCGGTAGTGATGTTCTCGTCGAGCGCGAGCACGGTTTGCCGACCGTCGCTCCGACCGCCTCTTTCCAGCACGCGTTTGAGCGCGGCAGCAATCGTCTCGGGATCATCGTTGCTGCAAATTTCACACCCTTCGACCCCCTTCAGTCTCGCCTCCACGTCGCCGACCGGAACCGAAACGATCGGAAGGTTGCAGGCCAGGGCCTCCTTCACGACGTTCGGGGACCCTTCCTGCATCGATGTGAACACGAGCGCGTCACAGGCACTCATGTAGAGCGGAATATCGGTGTGAGGCACGCGCCAGGCAACGACCAGCCGTGCCGGCAGCGAATGGTTCAATATAGCCAGCGCCTGTTCGGCAAGATGGATCCGTTTGCGACCCTGGTTGGGACGGCCGACAAACAGGACCAGCCTCTCATGCTCGGGCAGGCCCAATTGATTGCGAGCGATCCTTTTTTCCGTCGGCCGGAAGAGCTGCAGGTCGAGTCCGGAAGGGATGACATGGGCTTTGACGGAGGAGGGGAGTTGACCCTTCATGTGCTCGGCCACCACGATCACGGCGTCTGCGCGGGCTGCAACCAGCCGGCTCAGATACTGGTGCAGCACGCCAATCTTGCGATGGCGCCCGGTCTTGTCGCTTACCGTGCCCAGCAAATCGCTGCCGCGGAAGGTGACCACCAACGGCAGGCGCTTCGGCAAGGCGAGCAACCCGCTCTGTCCGAATTGGGCATGAACCAGGTCATAACGTTCGCGACGCAGCCTAGCCTGGAGACGTAGCCAATTCCTCAAATAGCTTAGCGGGTTCTTGCGGCCCTTGAATGGAAATACGGTGACCTCGACTCCCGCCGCGGCAAGAAAATCTGCCTGGCGCTTGATGAAGTGCGAGGTGATGTTGACCCCAGGTTCGGGCCATTCCGAGGTAACCATCAGGACGCGAATTGCAGAGGGCATGGAGCGCGCCAAGCCTCAGGCCTTCTGGCGTCCGAGCGGCGCTGCGTGTCTTGCGCGGATGCCGGGGATCCTCCGCTCAAGAAAGCCAAGCGCCTGGCTTAGCGCCTGGGTCCACTCGCCGACGGCGGGCCAGCGGTCGTCCGGCTGCCACATCTCCAGGATGGTGCCGGCGGGCTGCGGCCCGAACAGGTCCCACGCTGCCTGGCGCACCGTCGGGTACGGGCCGGCATAGCCATCGGGAGGGCCGGACACCAGGACGCCGAGGAAGCGCTTGACGTCGCCCCACAGCCAGCGGAGCACCACCTCGTCATATTCGGCCGGGCCGCTCACCGGCAGCCCGCGCAATGCCTCCACCCACAGCCGGGGGAAATCGACCCCGGCGGACACGGCCAGTTGCAGGGAGACCCAGAACCGGCCGTTCACCTCCATCAACCACTGATCGCCCGCGGGATCCGCCCTAAGCTCCACCATGGCGGGACCGTGCCAGCCGAAGCTGGAGAGCAGCCGCTCGGCCTGATCGCGCAGCTTCGGGTCAACTGGCAACGACTTCCGGAGGCAGTTGGGCGAGGCCATCGGCCTGACACTGCGGATGCTCTCCTGGGCGAACCAGGCCACGGGCCGGCCTGAGTTGTAGAGCGTGAATACGCCTGCCCCATGTCCCGGCACGAACTCCTGGATCAGTGGCCAGCTGCCGTGTTCCCTGGCGCCGGTCACCGCCTCCCGCAGGCCGGCAGCGTCTGCTACGCATCGCACCTGGGTCGGCCGGAACCTTGTCCCGTCCCAGGACTGGCTGAATCGCGGCTTGACGACGCAGGGATAGCCCAGGTGTTGACCGGCCTCGACCGCCTGCTCAAGCGACTCCGGGTACTCCGTGGCGGGCGTGCGAAGCCCACATTGCCGGGCCGCTTTCACGGTCAATGCCTTGTCGAAGGCGTTGGCGAGTATCTCGGCGGGCGCACAGCCGAGGATCATGCCTGCCGCTTCCCAGGCGCTGCGTTCCATATTGCAGAGGGCGCAAGACTCTTCCGATAGCGGCAGCACTATCGAAACCTTCTGCTTCCGGGCCCATTCCCGGATCTGCTGGAATGCCGGCAGGGTCGGACCATCGTAGCGGAAGCCACCGCGGCAATAGCGGGACCACCATGCCAGCGGCAGGCGAACTGGACTGGCAGCGAGCACATGGTAGCCGGCTCGCCCAAGGGACCGGACGCTCGCCAGCGCCGGATTGCTGTGCGCATCGAGAACCAGGATCCGAGGCAGGGACTCCATCATTGTGAACTGTAGCCCCGCTCCCTTCAGTTCAGGTCCTGATGGCCCCGTTGGTTCTGAATCTTGTGGTCGTGAAACAGCGCCCTGCGGATCATTTTCCCGCGCACTGCCTGCTGCGATTTGTAAGCGTGCACCGCGAGCGCTCTGCTGACCGCCAACCATTCATAGCGGCTCCAGGACCAGCGATGCTTGGTATATTCCAGTTCCGCACCAAACTTCGCTTTGAAATCGCCGCGGCCCATGAAGTCGAACGTATCGCAGCCAAGCTCCATCGCCTTCTGCATCACGCTCCAGGTCATCAGCTCCGTCGGCCGGTACCAGCGATATTCGGTCCGATGCGTCCACATCCACAGCAGCAACTCGCGCCCTTCGATCGTGAACATGCCGGTGGCGATATTGGGCCCGCCGTTTGGCAGGTAAACGGAAACCGCAATCAAATTTCCGCTGGCCTTCATGTGGCGGAAGAATTCCAGGGCCCGCCCCTTGCCGAAAGGCAGGCTGGCACCGCCGCGTGCGAACACTTCCCGCAGCTGATCATAATGTTCGTCGACGAAAGACTCATCCTCTTCGAACCTCACTTCCAGGTCCAGCTTGATCCCGCGACGAACGTTGCGCCTGGCGCTGTCTTTCATCGCTCGCATTGAGCGGTCCTGATCGTCGGGGAAGAGCGGGGTGCGATAGGTTGGGAGCGGTTCATCCCGGAACCGGAGGTCTTTCATGACATGCTGATCCAGCGCGCTGCTGATGATCTCGATATGATGCACGCCATGTCGCAGTCTTAGATATGCGATGAGAGGCGGAATAAGCTCGTCGGTGGAAACCGCTTGGCAATCGAATACCGGTCCCATGCTGACCGTCTGCCACCCCTGCAACGGTGAACCGAAGAGCCTCACTGGACCAATGTTGGTGAGGAATCCCGGAATAGCTCCGACAATCCGGTTTGCCCGTTCGTAGATCAGGAACAGCGGCTGGCCCTTCACTGTGGCCTGCAGCGAACGCACCCAGCAGATCTTGTGAGAGATACGATAATTATCGAATCCCATGATCAGCTCGTCCCAGCGTTCCAACTCTTCCGGCGTCGCTTCTCGTATGACAATCTCACGCCGCGCACCTGCACCAGTTGAGGTTTCGTCGAGGGACCTTCTGGCCGGCGCCCGTTCAGAATCTCGTCCCAGAACTGGCTTCGGGGAATCGCCGTTGCCCCGCCAGCGGTCCAGATCCCGGATCCCACCGATCAGTCCGCCCAGCGCCGGTAGCGGGTCATCGGCGCGAAGGACTTCATTTCGGGTTCCTGCCGGCTGGCGCCCAAACACTTCCCTGAGCCCCTGACCGATGGATGGAAAATCACCGACGTAACCGGCCGGAGCTCCGCGCAGGATGAAGAACAGACGCTTTAGATCGCCCGAAAACCAGCGAAGGGTTTGGCCGACCTTGAAATCGCCGACTGGCTCGACCGCCTCACCTTTCAAGATCGACACCCACAAGGCCGGAAAATCCACGCCTGAATCAATGGCGAGCTGAAGCGAGCCCCAGAACCGGCCATTGACTTCCATCAGGGCGGGAGGGTTGACGCCGGTATCTCGAAACTCGACCATTGCCGGCCCATGCCACTCGAAATCCGCAAGCAGCTTTCGGGCGGGTTCAATGAGGCGCTCGTCAAGCGCGATCGATCGGCGCAGGCTGCTGCTGGAACCGGTCGGCTTGGTGTCGCGCAACCGTTCGTGCGCGAACCACGCCACGACCGTTCCGCGATCGCACAGCGCAAACACGCCTTTGCCTTGGCCCGGAACGAAGGATTGTAGCAACGGCCAACCAGCTTCGCCGTCATGGGTTGAAAGAATTTGGCGGAGCTGGTCGCGATCGTTGGCGTATGTGGGGGTCTGCGTTGGAAGGAATTGCTTCCCGTTCCATGGGTTGCTCCACCGCGGCTTGATGACACAAGGGAAGCCGATCTGTTCGACAGCCGAGACTGCTTCAACATAAGATTCGGGAATCAGCGTCGTGGGGACGGTCACTCCCAATTGCTGGGCGCGCCGGATGGTGATGGCCTTGTCAAAAGCCGCCTGCAGCATTTCATCCTGTGCACAGCCCAGAGTGATTCCGGCATTTTCCCACTCGATCCGGCTAGCATTACATAACAGGCAAGAGCGTTCTGTCAGAGGCAAGACGATGGTGACGCCCTGGCTTATGGCCCACTCACGCAAATCGGCGAATGCCTCGACGGTTTGCCCTTCCAGGTGAAAAGAGCCTGAGCAATAGCGTGACCACGCGCCAAGAGACATGCGCTGATGGCTCGCGACCTTGACCTCGTAACCCGCCTTTCCCAGCGACCGCACACATGCCAGCGCCTGGTTCGTCTGTCCGTCCAGGACGAGGATCCGATCCCTGGTAACCACGCGCTACAAGCGCCCGAATTGGGCTTGGCGAACAGGTTCCAATCGCGCTCGTCGCGGCGGCAGCCGGTGGGCGCGCCCAAAGCCCTGGCCGGTCTGGGCGGCGGCCGCTCCGATGGCTGCAATCACAAACCAGATGATCGTATCGCTATAGTACGGGCCCGAGTTGTGAAACAGGATGTGCACCGCATAGGGGATGAAAAAGATCAGATAGACGGAGGCGCGCATCAGCAATTTGATGGCCAGCGGCGCGAGCAGCAGAATTCCAACACCATAAATGTTGATCATGCTCAGCACATAATTGTGCAGCATATTCTCCTGGGTGCCTCGGGAACCCCGCATCATGTAGAGTTCCGGCCAATAAGGCGCCCATAGTTCCGCCGGGTGGAAGCCGAAGCCGTAGCCGACGGGATTGTCGACGAAGAGGCGAATTCCGTACCAGGCGAACACCGACCGGGCTGCGGCCGACTTGTCGTCGGTCCGCAATATGCGTGGCGCCTCGCTTTCGATGAAGCCCGCCAACAGTGGCCAGGCCAGGTAGATCAGCAGCGCCGACAGTGCGACCACGACGGCAAGCCACGTCTGCCGGCGTAGCATGACATAAGCCACCAGGAAGATGATGCCGCCCAGGATCGGCGAGCGGGTCGCGGCCGCGATCGACCCGGCGATCAAGACGAGCAAGGCGAAGATCACCGCCGGATCGGCAGATCGATTTCCAGCTATTCGCAGCCGCTCGGCATGGCGCACCCCCATGAAGGCGCCAAAGGCCAGACACAGCTGCGTCGACAATTGGATGGGCGAGTAAGAAAGGCCGGTGGGGCGCCATTCGATCGTCGCGGGTCGCAGCTCGTCTCGGGCGAGCGGCCCCAATGATTTACGGACATCCCAGGCAAAGTCGAAGCCTAGCATTTGCAGCAGGGCGAAGGCGGCGCTTCCGCCGATGACCGCCACGATCGCCCACATGCAAAGCCGAGCTCCGCATATCTCCGCCAGCATCGCTGCCACCATAGTGAGGACCACCAGCTGCAAATGAACCTCGAGCAGCGTGGTTACGATGACGTCGAATGGGGTGCGATTCGCCAGGCTCACGAACAGGCCAAGCAACGCAAAGCCGCCCGCCAGCCCGATTAGCGGCAGATATTTTCGCATCGCAGTCGCCGCCACCGATGGTCGCGCGAGGAGCAGGAAGGACAGCAGGACCAGCGACAATAGCCCCCGCAGGGGCATGCCGGCGAGCTTCAGCGACGGCAGCGCAACGTAGAAAAACAGGAGGACCGTAAAGGCCGACAATGCCAGCAGCCGCTCGAACAGTCCGTGGTCGCGATCCTGGGATCGGGCACGATCATCGGCGCGCGTGAAATAGAATTTGCGCCGGCCTCCCGCCGCCGCGGGATGGGCCAGCGCCGGAGCGATCTTAATAGGAGTAATAGTCCGTCCCGCCATATCGAACGCCCGCGGACTTCGGATTGAACTTGGTCACTACCGTGCCGATGATCCCACTCCCTGGAAGCCTGGAAAGCGCAATTTCTATCTCGCTTCGGTGCAGGCGGTTGGCCTCCACGACCACCAGGACCGCTTCCACGCTGCGCGCGAGCAGAACAGCATCGGCAAGGCCGAGAATCGGCGGGCCGTCGATGATGACCGTGTCATATTTCTCGGACAGCTGGCGAAGTGCCTCCTGCATGTGCTGGCTGGCCAGAAGCGAGAAGGGGGTCGAGAGCATCTGGCCAGCCGGTACGATGTCGAAGCCATTCTCCTCATTCTGCTGGATCGTCTGCGGTGCAGTCGCCACGCCCCGGAGAATTTCCGCGAATCCGGGCCGCTCGTCGGGCCCGAAAAATTCGCGCAGCGATGGGTGGCGCAAGTCTCCATCGATCAGCAGCGCCGCCCGTCCCATGGCGGTGATGCTGCGGGCGATGCCGACGGCTGTGGTCGACTTGCCTTCCGAGGCGCTGCTGCTGGTGATCAACAGCGTTTTGGGAAGGACCCCGCCCGCCGCCTGTTCGAGCGCTACCGCAATCGAATGATAGGCCTCCGCTTGGGTCGATCGCCAGCTTTTCAGCCGGAAATCGGTGTGGGTCTGACCGGCCTCAAACGGAATGACTCCGAGCGTTGGCAAATTGAATGCCAGCTCCATTTCCTCGGGCGACCGGACCAGCTGCTGCATGCCTTCGCGGGCCGATCCGACGAACAGGGCAAGCAATAGGCCCGCAACGGTGGCAAGAGCCATATTCTTGAGCACGTTGGGCGAGCTCGGAACCAGCGGCGGCGCCGCACGATCGATGACGGTCACGTTGGCCGACGGAGCGCCCGAAGCAGCGGCGACTTCCTTGTAGCGCTGGAGCAGGCCGTCATAGAAGGCTCGATTGGTTTCGACCTCCCGCTGAAGCGTATTGAACCCCACGGCGCGCTCGCGTTCTGCCATGGCTGCGCCGCGCAGGCCGGCCACGGTGCTCTGAAGCTGCTGTTCCTGTTGCGCTGCGGCCTGGTAGCGTCCGCGGAATGACGCTTTGATGTTGTTGGCAAGCGAGGCGATGGCGCCGTCGAGCTGGCGGATGCGCGCGGCGGTCTCGCGTACCGTCGGGTAGTTGTCGGTGTAGCGCTGCCGGTCTTCCTGAAGCTTTGCTTCGAGCTGGGCCTTTTGAGACGCCAGATCCTGGACGGCGGCATTATTCTGCACGTCCGGCAGCAGCAGCGCGGAGGTTCCGCTGACCTGCGCCCATTGTTGCTGGGCATCGATGCGTCGGGCCGTGGCATCGCTCAGGGAATTATTGAGAAGCGCAACCTGCTGCGCGCGCAGCGATCCAAGATGTTCCGTATCCTTGGATTGTGCAGCAATGGTGGCGGTGAGGTCGGCGGAGCGGGCATAGGCGAGCATTCGCCGCTCTGATCCTTCGAGACGCGACTTTGCTGCCGAGAGTTGCCCAGTCAGATATTGCTTTGCCTTTTCCGCCGTCGAGATTTTCGTCTGCAGGTTCGCCCCCGCAAGCGCGTCGGCATAGGCATTCGCGACCTTGGCCGAAACTTGTGGGTCAAAGCTGGTGAATTCGATCTGGGCGATACGGGTGTTGAGCCCCAACTTGGCCTGCACATTGGCCTGCAGGCTGGCGATCAGACTCTCCTTTTGCTCGCCGGGAGTATCCCCTTCGACTCCAAGTGCTTCGGCCGTTGCCGCCGTGCGATCCTGCAGCTTGCCAGCGACGCTCTCGGCAAGGCTCCGGCTGCGGACAAGGTCGAGCTGGGTCTGGAGGAACCGATCCGAATCCGCGGGGCTGGCCTGGGGATCCAGATCCGGATCCGCAATCACGCGCGGCGCCTGTTGTTCCAGCTGGACCGAAGCGACCGCGGTGTAGCGCCGGTCGGCGAGGAGGGTGGCGATGAGACCGAGCAGCATTACCGCGGCAAAAATTGCCAGGCCCAATTTGCGCTGGCGGTAAACGGCCGCTCCAATCTGTTCGAGACGCGTGGCGCTCAACTCCCGCCTGGGGACATCAATCCGCTCCAGCTCCAGGTTGGTCGAATATGCGGGCACCAGTTCGTTCATTGCACTCTCCGGGCACACGGGGATTTCCGTTCGCGATCAGGGAACCAGGTTGAAGACATTGAAGGACCGCATCGTCAGCACGATGTCTCGCCATGCGGTCTTGAACTTGGAGCTGCCGATCGCGATCGTGTCACCGGGCAGCACTTCCGGGTCCGTGTCCTTGCCGCGGGCGATCGCATCGAGGTCGAAACGCGCGGCGGTTCGCTGGCCGTTGACGGTTCGAAAGATGAGTGTCTGATTGAGCGAGGCCACTTGCGATGGGCCCTGCGCCAGGGCCACCGCCTGGAGCAGGGTTGTCCGCCCTTCCAGCGGGTAGACGCCAGGCTGAACGACCGAGCCGGCTACCGTGACTCGACGGCTGGCCGCCTGCTTGACCGACACCGATACCTCTGGGTTCCTAATATACTGACGAAGTTTTCCGGTGATTTCAGAAGCTAGCGCCTCGGTCGACTTGCCGGCCGCGGTCAGTGGGCCGACCAGGGGCAACAGAACACGGCCGCCTTCGTCGACCAGCACATCCTCGACGGACAGATCGGGTTCCCGGAAGACCGTCACCTGCAGTCGGTCGAGAGGCGTGATCGCTGCGCCGGCCCGGGGTGCTTGCGTGTCCACCCCTGGGGCGACGATCCTTGGCTGCCCACCGGGGCTGCTAGCCTGTGATGCGGCTGTTGGCGCCAACAAGGCCGCAAGAGCGATCGCTATCAGAGTGAACCGGAACATCTTCACTTCCTTCTCTACTCGCTTCGCCCCCGCTCAGCAGGTCATCACTCATTCTGTCCGAACAGGACGACCGGCACCGTTTTCCACAGGATCAGCAGATCGAGGCGCACCGACTTCGCATTTGCATATTCGGCATCGAGGCGGACCCGCTGGTCATAGGACAAAGCGTGTCGCCCGCTCACTTGCCACAAGCCGGTGAGCCCGGGGTTGACGCTGCAATAATCGGTGAAGCGGTCACCATATTTGTGGATTTCATCGGTCACGATCGGACGCGGTCCGACAACGCTCATTTCGCCCTTAAGCACGTTGAATAGTTGGGGGAGCTCGTCGAGCGAATAGCGTCGCATGAAGCCGCCCAGCGCAGTTACGCGCGGATCCTGGAGCAGCTTGTATCGGTTGGCCCATTCCTCCCGACAGCAGCTGTCTTGGACCAGGATGGAATCGATCGACTGATCGGCACAATCGATCATGGTCCGGAACTTGAAGCAGGTGAACTCACGCCCGCCGCGGCCAATTCGCGCCTGGCGATAGATTACGGGGCCCCGGCTGCTAAGCCTGATGGCAAGCGCGCAGAGCGCCATTAGCGGCAGCAGGAAGAGCAGGATGGCGACGGCAACGCTGAAATCGAGCAGTCGAACCGACCTGCTGAGCTTCGGCTCCGCGCCCGCAAATGTTCGGGCCGGGGTGAGCACTTCAACGGTTGCGGTTGGAATCGGCGGTGCGGGGGGATTCAGAAGAAAGGTGGCGGCTTGCGCGGTGTTGGGACTAGTTCCTTGGTGAGCTTCTGCCTCGCGGGTGGCTAACTCGCCGGTTTCGCACGCGGTGATACGCTCCATTGCCTCACACTCCGGCGCCGATGGAACCTAATTGTCGCCACCCGGCGCTTCACGTGCGGGGCTGAACGACGCTCCCGCCCGAAATTGCATTTGCCTCCCGCCACATCGGCACAAATGCCGATATCCCGATAACCTGATCCGAAAGGGTAGCCCCCTTTCCTTATTCGCCTGTCCAAACCTCCCGGCGACGAGTCGCGGCCTTGGTCGCCGAGTCGTGGGTTAACCATAATTCAACATCTTAGCCTAAGCAACTTAGCTCGTTTCGCAGCCTCAATCTGCTTCTACGTATAAACACGGGGAAATCTGCGGATAAACATAGGTTAGAAGGTCAATCTAACCTGGATAATAGCTCGCCCGTGGTCCTCACTCGCGGCCCCGAGACCGGCCTCCTCTGCCTCTCCTTCCAACCGCATTGCCGATAATTGTCTCGTTAACGTCGGGTCAACGATCGAGTTCCCGCAACGTTCTATCCAAGAGAGCGCGCGGGGATAGCTTAGTTCTTCTCCCTAAAACGATCCGATCCGGTTTGACCCCGCTGTTCGGTCAGCTTGGGTAAGCAAATATTTACGATAAAGGAGCAAGTCTCGGGACCTGAAGCGGTCACACGCATCTCAGGTCTTGGGGACGGGAACATGAGCTATATTAAGATTTTAGGCGGCAGCCTCATTAATTTAACCGGAAGTTACGGATACAATACTTCAACAGTCAACGGTCTGGCCGCCAATACAACGATCGATGCCACCGGAGCATCGTGGATCGTTTCGAACAGCGCCAACCAATATCCGGATGCCGACACCTCCTATCTGGAAGGCAGCGGGATCATCAACGCATATGCCTTTATCGTGTACAGTGCGGGCTCCGGCCTGACGCTCAAGGGCGGCACGGTTTGGGGGGAAGTTCCGCAGACTTCCGACTGGGCCTATACCTATAATAATTCGGCTGCGATCAGGGTCGAATTGGCGTCGGCCGTCACAATCGACGGCTGGCGGATCGACAAGGCCTGGGACGCGATCCGCATCCTCAACGGCTCGGAAAACTTCCTGATCACCGATGTCCATATCTCCAACAACCGCGACGACGCGATCGAGAATGACTGGGCGCTGTCGGGTACCATCCGGGACAGCTTGCTCGACGGGGTGTTCGCCGGGATCAGCCTTGGCAATGGCGATAACCACGACGGCTCCGGTCACACGGTCACGGTGGAGAACACGTTCATCCGAATGGAAAGCTATCTGGTCAACGGCGAGATGACGCACGGGTCGATCTTCAAGGCCAACACCAATGCGCCCGCGACGACGCCCGATCTCCGTATCATCAACTCGGTCTTTGCGATCGAGGACGTCAGCCACAATGGCCTGGCGCGGCTGAAGCTTGCCTGGGAGAATGTGGTCGAATCCCGTGGAAATGTTTTCCTCAACCTGTCCGACACGCCGCTTCCGGCCGATTATCCAAAGCCGCCGGCGGGCTTCACCATCCTGCAGGGCCAGGCGGCTCGGGATTATTGGGAGAAGGTCGAGGCCGCATGGCTTGATAATCACGACGGCACTCCATACGCCGACGTGACGCCGCTGCCGCCCCTCCCCGGACAAAGCAGCCCGACCCCGGTGCCGGAACCGACCCCAACCCCGACCCCGGCGCCGTCGCCGGCTCCAACGCCCGTGAGCTCCATCTCGGGTACGAGCGGCGGGGACAAGCTTATCGGAACGGCCGGCTCGGATAAAATCCTGGGCAATGGTGGCGCCGATCTGATTTACGGCAAAGGCGGTAGCGATATATTGACCGGCGGCTCGGGCAAGGACAAGTTCGTGTTCGACACGCCGCTCGATGGCAGCATCGACAAGATCCTGGACTTCAAGCCGGCAGACGACACCTTCTACTTGGACAACGCCATCTTCACGAAGCTCGCCGGCGGGACTCTGAGCAGCCCGCAGAGAATCTACAGCGGCCAGCTGGTGGATGGCGCCGGGGCGGTGCCCAAGGATTCCAACGACTATCTCATCTACGACAAGACGACGGGCTACCTGTCCTATGATGCGGACGGGAGCGGCTCCGGCAAGGCGATCGTCTTCGCCCAACTGCAGGCCGGTCTGGATCTCACTGCTTCGGACTTCTACGTGATCTAACCGGCGACACGCGCTGACCACCGCGATCATCCGGCAGCTTTCTATCCTCCGACCTTGACCCCGAGTCAGGGCGGAGGCGGAGGGCTGTCGGTATCGCGTGGAAGCCGCCGTTCCGGCAACGATTGGTGACCCCTACGGGACTCGAACCCGTGTTTTCGCCGTGAGAGGGCGACGTCCTAGACCGCTAGACGAAGGGGCCACGGCCATGGCGGCAAGGGCGCGCATATGGTGGCTCTTTCGCTGCTAGTCAATCAGGCGATCCGGCTTTCGCGGGTGGTGGCTGCATCCTCCAGAAACAGGTGGCAATGGTGGGCGATGCGCGAAGCCGCTTGACCGTCGCCGAAGGGCAGGCAGGGCCGGCGCATGGCCGCCAATGCCGTCCGGCTGTGCCTCAGTTCGCTGACCGCCGCAATGATGCGTTCGGGATCGGTCCCGACCAGCGCCATGGTTCCCCCTGCCAGCCCCTCTGGGCGCTCCGTCTTTTCGCGCAGGATCAGCAAGGGAACGCCAAGCGCTGGGGCTTCCTCCTGCATCCCGCCTGAATCGCTCAGGATCAGGTCTGCATCGCGCATCGCCTCGACGGTCGCGCGGTGGGACAAGGGCGGGATGAGCCGGACGCCGGCCTTCCCGCCGAGCAGCCTGGTCATCCGTTCGGTCACCATCGGATTGGGCGGCAGCAGCACATTGGCGTCGATCCGCTGCTCGCAAAGCGCGGTGATCGCCGTTGCCAGACCGTCGAGGCCGGCGCCCCAATTCTCCCGGCGATGACAGGTGACCAGCAGGGTAAAGCGCTGCCATGGCCAGCGGCGGCGCGGCCTCGCCGGGACCTTGCCGACAAGCTCGGCCAGCGCGTCGATCCCGCTGTTTCCGGTTATGTGAATCTCCCCCGATATGCGGTCGCGGCGGAGGTTGGCTGCATTGCCGCTGGTAGGCGCGAATAGCAGGTCGGAGAGACGGTCGATCGCCACCCGATTCTCCTCTTCGGGCCACGGTTGGTTCGGGTCGTAGGTTCGAAGACCGGCCTCGACATGGGCGAGCGAAATCCCCAGCTCGCGCGCCGCCAGCGCTCCCCCAAGCGCGCTCGACGTATCGCCCTGGACGATTAGCAGATCCGGCGGACTCATCGGCAATAGCCGCTTGATCGCCGAGCGAACAAGATCGGCATGTAGCGTCGGATCGGGCTGGCCCGGGCAATTGAGCGGCGTGGCGGCAAAGCCTTCGAGCCGGTGGTCGGCCAGCTCCAGGCCCGGATGCTGGCCGGTGACAAGCAGTCGCGGCGCCTCGCCAAGCGCAGCGAGCGCGCGTGCAACCGGACTTAGTTTGATCGCTTCAGGACGCGTTCCGACAACCAACGCGATACGAGACTGGCGCAGCTTCCCCCCTGGCTTCGGCGGTTCATTTCTCGCCTAATAGCTGGCGCTTATCAAGCATCTAATGAAAGGGGCTGGACAAGCTCGCGCCGGCTGCCCCAACCTTCGGGGAAGGGGAGCGACTTGGCCAAACGACCTTCAATCGATGGAATATTGGTGGCGCAGGTCACCGACCTGCATATCGGGTTCGACCGCGACAATCCGCACGAGCTAAACGTGCGGCGGTTGAACATGGTCATCGACCAGCTGAACGCCATGCGGCAAAAGCCGTCGCTCCTGCTGGTGACGGGCGACCTGGTCGAGTGGCCGGACGATATCGACGCCTATCGCCACATGGTGGCTCTTATCGCCCGCTGGAAGGGCCCGGTCGCGTGGGCCATCGGCAACCATGATGGCCGGGAGGCGTTCCGCGCCGTCTTGCCGCACGTTCCGACCGACGAACATGGCTTCATCCAATATGAGCTGGACCATGGCGGCGTCCGCTGGATCATGGTCGATACACTCTATGAGGGCCGTCACGGCGGCATGATCTGCGAGCGGCGCGCCGCCTGGCTCAAGAAGCGGCTCCGCGAGCGCAAGGATACGCCGACCGTCATCGTTCTCCATCATCCGCCGGTCGATACCGGCATCGACTGGATGAGCGCGCTGGGCTGCGAGGATTGGGTCCAGCGGCTCGAGGCCGTGGTTCGCCCGGCCAGGCAGGTCGTCGGCATGATCGCCGGCCATGTCCACCGGCCGATCGCGACCAGCTTTGCGGGAAAGCCGTTGGCAGTGTGCAGTTCGACCGCGCCATGGCTGGCGCTCGACCTGGAGGACATCGACCCGGCGCATCCAGACGGTCGACCGCTGATCATCGCCGACGCCCCGGCCTATGCGCTCCATTATTGGAACGGCGAGCGATTGCTGACGCATTTCGACGTGGCCGGGCCGCGCCATGTGTTGGCCAGCTATGACAGCAATGTGCAGCCGATGATCCGCGATTTCCTCAAGGAGCGCGGAACGGGCTGACGGGGTCAGGCCGTGGGAGCGCTCCCGAGGAACCGGCTGACCCTTCGGCCGGCTCAGGGCAGGCTAGCGGAAATTGTCCGCGTAGGCCTGGATTTTGAGGCTCACTGGCGCGGCCGGAACGATGTGCACCTCGAAACCCTTGCGGGTCGCATAGGCCAGCGCTTCTTCCTTATTGTTGAACTTCAGCCGCACCTGCGTCCTGGTGTCGCCGGATCCGTTCCAGCCGGTCAGCGGATCGGCGCGCTGCGGCTGCTGACGCTCGAACTCGAGCGTCCAGCGGCCCTCGCCGGCCTTGCCCGACTGGGTAGTCTTGCGCTGCTCTTCGATGATGCGGGCGACGGTCATGGGTCGCGATTGGCGCAGGCGGGCGGCGGAATCAAGAGCTTGCACGCTTGGTCTTGAGCGTTGGCGGGGCGCCGCCGGGATCATCCGGCCAGAGATGCTTGGGATATCGTCCGCGCATCTCCTTGGCGACGTCGCGCCAGCTCCCGGTCCAAAAGGCAGGCAGATCCTTGGTGGTCTGGATCGGTCGATGAGCGGGCGAGGTGATCGCCAGCGTCAACGGCACGCGTCCCTCCGCCACCATAGGGTGGTGGCTAAGACCGTACAAAGCCTGCGCGCGGACCTCGACCGTCGGGCCGCCAGCCGCGGCATAGTCGATCGGGTGGAAAGAACCCGCGGGAGAAAGGAAATGACTCGGCGCCAGACGGTCGACGGCGCGGCTCGCATCATAGCCCATCAATCCCTGCACTGCATTGTGGAGCGAGGTCGAGCCGACGGCGTCGAGCCTGCGCTTGCCGTGCAGCAACGGCGCCAGCCATTCGTCCAGTCGCGTGAGCAAGGCCGCGTCCGACATGTCCGGCACGGCGGTATCATGATGGGCGGCAAAGGCGGCGCGCTGGCGCAGGGAGATCGTGGCCTCGCTCCACGGCACTAAGCCGAGCCCGTGCCGCCGCACCGCCTCGATCAGGCCAGTCTCGATCGCCGCCTGGTCAGGCCGCGGGTCGGGTGCTGACGATAGTTTGATGGCTCCCAGCCGCCGGCCTTTGGTTGCGCTGATCGCCCTCGTCGCCGGGTCGAAGCGGACGTCGGTGAAGGATTCGATCTCATCGGCGAACAACGCTTCGATCTCGTCCAGGCTGATGGCAGCCGCAGACAGGATCCGCGCGCCGGAAGCCGCTCCGGCGACCTCTGCCACCGCCAGCCATTCGCTACGCGCCAGCGGCGAGGTTGGATCGAGCCAGAATCCGCGACCACCGACCGACTGCCACTGCTCGCCCGAGGGGTCACGCCGGCGTGAGAGGCGGTCGAGAAAGGCCAATGCAATCGCGGGTGCCAAACTGTTCCCCGGCGAAGGCCGGGGG
>JALYNQ010000078.1 GCA_030773115.1 Pseudomonadota bacterium | reverse complement strand
GCTTGGGGCAGCTCGGCGGGCGCGCGTCCGGTGAGCATCGCCAGCCGGAATAGTGCGTTGTCACGCTCGGCTGCGATGGCCGGAATCTCGGCCTGTCGCTGGTTGCGAAGGGTGGCGATCCGCGCCGTGTCGAGGCGCGAATTGAGCCCGATCTCGACCCGCCGCTCGGTCAGCTTGAGCGACTGGTCGAGCAGCTCGACAATATGGTTCGCGACCGCCAGCCGCTCGGCCGCGCTGGCCGCGTCGGCATAAGCTCGCGCGGTCTCGGCGACGATCCCGACGCGAACCGCTTCGGCGTCGGCCTCGGCGGCGCCGACGTCGCCGCGCGCGGCCTCGACGTTGCGGCTGATCCGGCCGAACAGGTCGACTTCATAAGCGACGTCCAGCCCGGCATCGAAGCTGTTGGTGGCATCGGTCGTGCCGGGGTCGCGGCCGCGGGTCGCGCCGGCGCTGGCGCCGACTTCGGGCAATCGGTCGACCTTGACCTCGCGCAGGGCGGCCCGGGCCCGGGCCAGCCGGGCAACCGCGGCGCGCACGTCGGTATTATGGGCGAGCGCGTCTTGGACCAGTCCGTCAAGCACCGCGTCATTGTACAGCCGCCACCAGTCACCCTGGACCGGGGCCAGCGGCTGTAGCGCCGGCGAATTGGCGGAAATAAATGCACCGGCTGCGGCCGATGGCGTCGCCGGCGGCGCATAGTTGGGCCCGACGCTGCAGGCCGCCAGCGCGATCGCCGAGGCGAAGGTGGTGAGTTGCTTCAGTTGCATGTCCAAATTCCTCATTCTGCCGGCAGCAGCGCGAGCTGCTCGTCGCCGCCTGGACGCTCACCGCGGCGGGCCTTGAGCCATTCGCCGAGCGACCGGCAGGCGACGTAGAATACCGGCGTGAAGACCAGGCCGAAGGCGGTCACCCCGATCATGCCGAAGAAGACCGCGGTGCCGAGCGCCTGACGCAGCTCCCAGCCCGGACCGCTCGCCAGAACCAGCGGCAGCACGCCGAGGATGAAGGCGAAGCTGGTCATCAGGATCGGGCGGAGGCGGGTACGAGCTGCCTCTACCGCCGCCTGAAGCGGCCCTGCCCCGCGTTCCTCCGCCTGCTTGGCGAATTCGACGATCAGGATCGCGTTTTTGGCGGCCAGCGCGATCAGCACGATCAGGCCGATCTGGGTCAGGATGTTATTGTCCATCCCCCTCAGGTTCACGCCGACCATCGCCGCCAGCAGCGTCATCGGCACGATCAGGATGATCGACAGCGGCAACAGCAGGCTTTCGAACTGGGCGGCCAGCACCAGGAAGACGAACACCACCGACAGGCCGAAGATAATGATGGCGAGATTGCCTGCCGCCTTCTGCTGAAAGGCGATGTCGGTCCATTCGGTGGCGAAGCCGGCCGGTAGGCTCGACGCCAGCTTTTCCATCGTCCCGATCGACTGGCCGGTCGAATAGCCGGGCACCGTGTCGCCATCGAGCTCAACCGCCGGGTAGAGGTTATAGCGGGTCACGCGATAGGGACCGGTCTTGTCCTGGAAGGTGGCGACTGCACCGATCGGCACCATCTGGCCGCTGTTCGAGCGGGTTTTCAACTGGGCGATGTCGGCCGGATCGTCACGAGCCGCCGCTTCGGCCTGCGCGGTGACACGGAAGGTGCGACCGAGCAGGTTGAAGTCGTTGACGTAAGCCGAGCCGAGATAGACCTGCAGCGCCTCGAACACGCGGCTCGGCGGTACTCCGAGCATGTCCGATTTGGCCCGGTCGATGTCCGCCCAGATGCGCGGAGTCCCGGTGTTGTAGAGGGTGAACACGTTACGCAGGCCAGCTTCCTTCTGAGCGGCTCCCATCATTTGATAGGCCGCGCCCTCCAGCGCTTGGTAGCCATTGTCGGCACGGTCCTGGATGATCATCCGATACCCGCCGCCATTGCCGATGCCCTGGACGACCGGCGGCGGAATGACGAACACCATGGCCTCGTCCACGTCGGCCAGCGCCGCGCGCATTTCATTTTCGATGTTGAGCTCGGTCCGGTCGGTGCCCGCGCGCTCGTCGAATGGCTTGAAGGTGACATAGGCCGCGCCGGCGTTGGAGGCCTGGGTGTTGGACGCGCCGTCGAAGCCGGCGAACATCACCGCGGCCTCGGTGCCAGGCACCTTGAGCAGGCGATCAACCACTTTCTTCAGTACCGCATCGGTGCGCTCGATCGAGCTTCCAGGCGGCAGCTGGACGGCGGCCAGCGCATAGCCCTGGTCCTGCGCCGGGATGAAGCCGGCGGGAGTCGCCCAGAACAGGGCGCCGGTCAGCGCGACCAGCCCGGCATAGACGGTCAGCGCGCGCTTGGGTGCAGCGGCCACGCGCCGGGTGAAGCGGCCGTACCACTCGCTCAGGCCGTTGAACCGCTCGTTGAACTTGTCGCCGGCGCGGTAGAGCAGGCCCATCACGCCGGTCTCGGCGCGATGGTCGCTCTTCGGCTTCAACAGCAGCGCCGCGAGCGCCGGTGACAGGGTCAGCGACAAGAGCAGCGAGATGATGGTCGAAGCCGAGATGGTCACGGCGAACTGGCGATAGAATTCGCCGGTGATGCCGGTGAGGAAAGTGACCGGCACGAACACGGCGCACAGCACCAGCACGATGGCGACCAGCGCGGTCGACACTTCATCCATCGACTTGTGCGAGGCTTCGCGCGGGCTGAGGCCTTGTTCGAGGTTACGCTCGACATTCTCGACCACGACGATTGCGTCGTCGACGACGATGCCGATCGCCAGCACCAGGCCGAACATCGACAAGGTGTTGAGCGAATAGCCGAGGCCGGCCAGAACGGCGAAGGTGCCAATCAGCGACACCGGGATGGCGACGATCGGAATGATCGCGGCGCGCCAGCTCTGCAGGAAGACGATGATCACCAGCACGACCAGCAGCATCGCCTCGAGCAGCGTCTTCTGCACCTCGCTCATCGACTCGCTGATGAACTCGGTCGGGTTCCAGATGATCTTGTACTCGAGACCCTTGGGGAAGCTCTTCGCCGCGTCGGCGAGCTCCCGCTTGATGCCTTCGGCGGCGGCGAGCGCATTGGTGCCCGGCCGCTGAGTGATGCCCATGATGATGGAGTCGGTGCCCGATAGATAGGCGTTGACGCCATAGTCCTCGGCGCCGAGCTCGACCCGGGCGACGTCGCGGACGCGGGTGATCGCGCCGGTCGTCGGGTCCGAGCGGATGACGATGTTGGCGAACTCGTCGGCGGTCTTGAAGCGGCCCTGGGTCTCGACGTTGAGCTGCTGGGCCGCGCCGGTGTCGAACGGCGGCTGGCCGACCACGCCGGCGGCGACCTGGATGTTCTGCGAGCGCAGCGCCTGCACGACCTCCCCGGCGGTCAGGCCGAGCGTCGAGGCACGGCCCGGATCGATCCACACGCGCATCGCATAGTCGCGCGCGCCGAAGATCTGCACGTCGCCGATGCCCTCGACGCGCGACAGGCGATCCTTGAGCTGGGTCAGCGCATAGTTGGACACATAGGCGCGATCGAGGGACTCGTCGGGCGACAGCACGTTGACAGCCATCAGCCAGGACGGCGAGGTCTTGCGCACGACGACGCCCTGGCGCCGGACTTCCTCGGGCAGGCTGGGCTCGGCCAGCGCCACGCGGTTCTGGACCAGCACCTGCGCCGTATCGAGGTCGGTGCCGAGCTTGAAGGTGACGGTGACGGTCAGCCGCCCGTCGCCGGTCGATTGCGACGACTGGTAGAGCATATTGTCGACGCCGTTGATCTGCTGCTCGATCGGCGCGGCGACGGTGTCGGCGACGGTCTCGGCGGAGGCACCGGGATAAGCGGTGCTGACCGTTACCGTCGGGGGGACGATGTCCGGGAACTGCGACACTGGCAGGCCGACATAGGCGAAGGCGCCGACGATCGTGATGATGATCGCGATGACACCGGCAAATATCGGCCGCCGGATGAAGAAATGGCTGAAGCGCATGTGATTGCCCCGAAGGTTTGGGTTCGAACCCTAGTTGGCGGCCAGCGTCGCTTGCGACGCGCTGGGCGAGGACGGCGGCGGTACCTGGAGGGCTAGGCCGTCGGCGGCTTTGATCTGGGTGACGCGCGGCTTGACCTTGGTGCCGGGCATGGCGAACTGGACACCCTGCACGATCACCCGGTCGGCCTTGGTGATGCCGGACCGGACGACGCGCAGGCCACCGACCAGCGGGCCGGTCTGGACGGGCTTGGCGGCGACCGTGTCATCCTTGCCGACCACCAGCACGATCTTGCGCGCCTGGTCGGTACGGATCGCCGCATCGGGGACGAGGAACGCATTGGTCGTGCCGCCGTCGGCCAGCCGCATGTTGCCGAACATGCCGGGGGCCAGAAAGTAATTGGGATTGGGCACCACGGCGCGGGCCCGGACGGTACCCGAATTCTGGCTGATGCCATTGTCGGTGAAGTCGAGCCGGCCCTTCCAATTATAGCCTGACTCATCCTGCAGCCGGATCTCGGCCACTTGACCCGAAGCAGTGCCGGCCTGGCGGGCGCGGGCGGTCTTCAGGAACAGCGATTCCGGCACATCAAAGCTGAAGTAGATCGGGTCGAGCGCATTGATTGTCGTCATCAGCGTCTCGCCGGTCGCGACCAGATTGCCGGCGTCGATCCTGCGGTCGCTGATCTTGCCGCTGATCGGTGCCCGGACATAGGCGAACTCGACGTCGAGCGCGCGGGAACGGACCCGGGCCTGGGCTGCGGCCAGCGCCGCCTGTGAGGAGCGTACGCGAGCCACGATTTGGTCGACATTGCTCTGCGACACGGCCTGTTCCTTGAGCAGCCGCTGGGCGCGGCCAAGATCGGTCTGGGCGAGTGAAAGCTCGGCCTGGGCCGAGGCAACGCTGGCGCGCGCTTCGGCGAGTGCAGCCGTGAATGGCCGCGGATCGATGGTGAACAGGAGCTGGCCCTGCCGGACGATCTGCCCGTCGGTGAAGTGAACTCCAACGATCTGGCCCGAGACCCGCGGACGCACCTCGACGCTGCGGCTTGCCTCGAAGCGGCCGACATAGTCATCCCATTGGTTGACCTGGCGCTCGAGGGGTGCCGCGACCGTCACCATGGGGGCAGTTGGAGCAGCAGCTGGGGAGGGATCGCTGTTCCAGAAGGTGACGGCCGCGGCAAGCAGAAGCAGCGGCGTGCCGACGATCGCTCCGCGTTGCCACAACGGGCGGCTGGCGATCTTGTCGCGCAGGGTCTTGAGCTCACCGTCGGCGGTGACATTGCTGATCATATTCATGCGGCAATCCTTTGCGGAGCGCTGACGGCCGCGCGGATGCTGCGCACCATCAGCTCATATTGGTCGGGACTGAATCCCTGGGAGAGGAAGTTGGCGACATCGTCGCCGGGAACGGTGAAGCCATAGTGCCAGCTGAGCACCGCCATCCGGCGCAATGTCTCGAGCCGCTCATTGGCCAGTTCCGGACCGCCGGTGCGGCCCAGCAGCCAGTTGATGAAACGGCGGAAGCGGCCCGGCGGGCGCAGCGTCGACAGGCCGTCGACCCGGGCAAGCCGGATCACCGACCATTCGAGCTTCGAGAAGTCGGGCTTTGCGGTGTCGTTCGCCGGGATGCCCATCAGGGCAATCGGCGCGGCGGTCTGCGGTTCGATTTTCGCCAGATATGCCATGCTTTTTCTCCCTGTGTCCCGGACGAGCTTAAGTGCTTGCCGGGAACGGGGCTCACGGCATGTGCGGCTGTTCCAGGCACGCAAAGACCTGTCCGGCGAAGCAGCGCTTCGACGTCGACTGGTCAGTTCTAGTGATTGTTACCGATTACAGGCGGGTGTCAGGCCCGCGAAAGAATCCGAACTGTTGAACGCATCGCCTTCCCTTTTTCCGATGGTCAAGAAAGCGCGCCAGACGCTGGCCCCAAGCTTTCTGTACCGTTCAGTATAAAGTCAGATAGGCGACGTCAAGCTCATTTCTATACCGACCGATAAAAAAATTTGATGGCGGTATAAATTCAGGCACTCGGCCACAGGGAAAGGGCGGTGTCGACCAGCTTTTCCAGCTCCTCGCGCGGCTCGCCCATGTTGGCCTGGACGGAAATCCCCTGCAGGTAGGCGATCAGCACGCGGGTCAGTCCTTCCGGATCGATGTCGGCGCGCAGGTCGCCCTCATCCTTGGCTCGCTGAAACCGCGCGATCAGATTGTCCTTGCCCGACTTGGTGCGCTCCATAATCTCGCAGCGGATCGATTCGGCCCCATCTCCGCAGGCGACTGAGGCGGTTACGCGCAGGCAGCCATGTGGGCCGCCGTCGCCACCGGTAACATTCTCCACCGCTCCCCGCATCATGAACTCGGCGACCTTCCGCGCAGTCGGCTGCTCGAGCGCCTGGCCGATGTAGGCCAATTTTTCCCGCTCGTAGAGATCGAGCGCCTTGCGGAACAGCGACTCCTTGTTGCCGAACGCCGCGTAAAGGCTCGGGCGTGTAATCCCCATCGCTTCCGTCAGATCGGTCAGCGAAGTGCCCTCATACCCCTTCTGCCAGAATAGGCGCAGCGCTTCTGTAAGTGCATGATCGACGCAGAATTCACGCGGCCGGCCACGATGGGCAATCACTTCAGGTTTATTCATATCGACCGGTACATAATATAGTCGCGCGAAAAATCCAGAAGATTCTTCCGGTTAACGGGGCAGTGACCGGTCAGCTGTCCTTGTCGGCGAGGAAATGCATCAATTGGGCCAGCGTCGCTTCCATCTGGTCCTGCATTTGGGTGATCAGCTCATTCTCGCGCATATTCTCGTGATCCAGCGGCTTGGAATAGCTGTCGGAGAAGGCGTGGAGATCGTCGGCATCGAACACGCCTTTGGCGACGAGCCGGGCGAGGATCACCAGCAGGCCATTGGTATTGGCGATATTGCCGGCGACCAGCGCCTCGTCGACAATCGTCAGCTGGCGGTCGTCGTCATCTTCGATCGTGTCGCTCATCGCGCCAATGTGGCAGCTTCTTATCGGCTTGCAAGCGCCCCAAGGACATCCCAGCGCGCCGCTTTGTCGGCGAAAGCTAGCGTGTAGGCCGGACTCGACGAAGGCAGGTCAATCAAGCGGAGCCCAGGCATGTCGCCCAGTGCGGCCCGGCCAAGTCTGGCTGCCGTCTTGCCGTTGAACGCAATCGCCTGCAGCTGCGGATGCGTAGCCGCATAATCGCGGAGCCGATTGGGCGCCGCCCCGCGGATCGCCCCGTCAAGGCTCCCCTGGCGCCGCGCCTCGCCAACCACGTCCCACAGAGCGATGCCGCGCGCGGCCAGCCGCGACAGCCTCACACCGTAGTCGAGTCCCGCTAGATCCTCGCCGATGGCACGGCCGAGCAGGCGCCAAAACTGGTTTTGGGGATGGGCGTAATATCGTTGGGCCCGCAGCGACTCCTCGCCGGGCAGGCTCCCAAGGATCAACAGCCTCGCGTCGCTCGACCCAATCGGCGCCATGGATCGCTTGATGGTAATCAAACCCTCCAATGGTTGCGGCGGATGCAACCCAGCCGCTAAGGGCAGCCGCAATGAAGCCCGACGAGCTCCGCATCGCCCTGTTCTCGGGCAACTATAACTATGTCCGCGACGGCGCCAACCAGGCCCTGAACCGGTTGGTCGGCTTCCTGCTGCGCCAGGGAGCCAGCGTGCGGGTTTATTCGCCGACGACCGACACGCCGGCCTTCCCGCCGACGGGCGAGCTGGTCAGCGTGCCCTCGGCACCGATCCCGTTCCGGTCGGAGTATCAGCTGGCATATAGCCTTTCGGCCAGGGTCCGACGCGACCTCGAGTCCTTCAATCCGAATCTGGTCCATGTCGCGGCGCCCGACATCGTCGCCCACCGGGCGGTGAGCTGGGCGCGAAACCGGGCCATTCCGGTGGTCTCGTCTGTCCACACGCGGTTCGATACCTATCTTCAATATTACAATCTCAAATGGCTTGAGCCGGTCGCTCGGGCGATCATGCGCCGCTACTATCGCCGCTGCGACGCGATTGTGGTTCCGGCCGAATCCACCGCGGCGATCATGCGCGCGCAGCGAATGGCGAAGGACATCTCGATCTGGGCTCGGGGAGTCGACCGCAGCCTGTTCAACCCGGAGCGCAGGAGCCTCGAATGGCGCCGGGAGCACGGTATCGGCGACGCCGAAATGGTCGTGTCCTTCCTCGGGCGCCTGGTCCTGGAGAAGGGAATCGACGTCTTTTCGGACTCGATCGATGCGGCGCGCACCAAGGATGTGCCCCTGAAGGTGGTGGTGATCGGCGACGGTCCGGCCCGTGGCTTTTTCCAGGAACGCTTGCCCGATGCGTTGTTCACCGGTCAGCTGACGGGCGAAGAGCTCGCCACCGCCCTGGCCTCGACCGACGTGTTCCTCAACCCGTCGATTACCGAGACCTTCGGCAATGTGACGCTGGAAGCGATGGCTTGCGGGCTGCCGGTGATTGCAGCAGTCGCCTCGGGCGCGACCAGCCTGGTCAAGGATGAAATCACCGGCAAGCTGTCCGAACCGGGCGACGTTGAATGCTTCGCCGACTCGCTGGCCGAGTATCAGCGCGACCCTGCCCTGCGCGACATGCATGGCGCGGCAGGGCTGGAGTTCGCCAAGACGATGGACTGGGATGAGATCAACGCCGTCGTAATGCGCGTCTATGAACGCGTCATCGAGCGGCGGCGGCGCCTCAATCGTCGTCGCGCTTCGCGTCCTTGACCCGCTCGATCCGCTGAGCCGCCTCGTCGAGGATGTCGACCACCTCGTCGAGGAGGCGTTCGTTCCAGCCTTCATGGGCAATGCGGTTGCGGAGCGCCGCCATCAGATTGCCGATCGCCCGGCCGATCTCCGGCCGCTGACCGCGGCGGCGGTGATGGCCATGGCCCTCGAGTCGCTCGATCAGATCCTCGACCTCGGTTGAATTTTCTTCGAGGTGTGCGCGGCCTTCATCGGTCGCCTCGTAAACCTTCTTGGTGTCCTTGGACTTGGACTCGACGATCAGGCCCATATCCTCGAGCATGGTCAGCGTCGGATAGACGATGCCTGGGCTCGGGGCATATTCGCCCTCGGTCATTTCCTCGATTGCCTTGATCAGCTCATATCCGTGGCGCGGCTGGTCGGCGATCAGCTTCAGGAGTACGAGGCGCAGCTCGCCGCCCTCGAACATCCGCTTTCGCTCGCGTCCGCGCCGTCCGCCGCCCCAGTTGCCCGGCCCCTCGCCGAAATCGAAGAAAAACCCGCCGGGACCGAAGCCGAAGCCGCGTCCTCGCCCGGCGAACCGGTGCGACCAATTTTCTCCGCAGCCGTGATTGTGCATTTCCACTCTCCTTCTCGATAGCTCTAAGATATATCTTAGATGCATCCTATACAAGGATGGGTGCAACTTTTTGGCGACCGGCCTATTGCTTGGCGATGGCCGACCTGTTCGCAGATGAGTTGCCGCCGAGCGCTCCGCCCGAGCAGGTGTCGCCGCACGCGCCGCTGGCCGATCGCCTCCGCCCCAAGTCGCTCGACGAGGTGGTCGGGCAGGAGCATCTGACTGGTGCCGACGGCGCGATCGGGCGGATGGTTGCGGCGGGCAAACTCTCCTCGATGATCCTGTGGGGACCACCGGGCACCGGCAAGACCAGCATCGCGCGCCTGCTGGCCGATGCGGTCGGGCTGCGCTTCGTCGCCATCTCCGCGGTCTTCTCAGGCGTTGCCGACCTCAAGAAGATCTTTGCCGAGGCCAAGGTCGCGGCCAGAGCCGGCCAGCGCACTTTGCTGTTCGTGGACGAGATTCACCGCTTCAACCGCTCGCAGCAGGACGGCTTCCTGCCCTACGTCGAGGACGGCACGATCACGCTGGTCGGGGCGACGACTGAAAACCCGAGCTTCGAATTGAACGCCGCGCTCCTGTCGCGCTGCCAGGTGCTGATCCTCCACCGGCTCGACAGCGACGCGCTATGCAAGCTGCTTGAGCGCGCTGGAGAGCTCGAGGAGAAGGCACTTCCCCTCACCGACGACGCCCGCGAAGCGCTGGTCGCCAGCGCCGACGGCGACGGGCGCTTCCTGTTGAACCAGGCTGAAACCTTGTTCGATGTCGGACTCGAAGAGCCGCTCGACCCCGCTGGCCTCGCCTCGTTCCTGCAGCGGCGGGTCGCGGTCTATGACAAGGACCGCGAGGGCCATTACAACCTGATCTCGGCGCTGCATAAGTCGATCCGCGGCTCCGATCCGCAGGCCTCCCTCTATTATCTGGCGCGGATGCTGGTCGCGGGCGAGGAACCCCTGTTCCTGCTCCGCCGGCTGATCCGCGCCGCGGTCGAGGACATTGGCCTGGCCGACCCGAATGCGCTGGTGCAGTGCATCGCGGCCAAGGATGCCTATGATTTTCTTGGTAGTCCGGAAGGCGAGCTGGCGATTGTCCAGGCCTGCCTCTACCTCGCCACCGCGCCCAAATCGAATGCGGTGTACCGGGCGCAGGGCGCCGCCTGGCGATCGGCCGAGGAGACGGGTTCGCTGATGCCGCCCAAGACGATCCTCAACGCCCCCACCCGACTGATGAAGCAGATCGGCTACGGCAAGGGCTATGAGTATGACCATGACGCCGAGGAAGGCTTCTCCGGCGCGGACTACTGGCCCGAGGAGATGAGCCCTCAGGTGTTTTACAAGCCGACCGGGCGCGGCTTCGAGGCCAAGGTCGCCGAACGGCTTGCCTATTGGGAAGAAATGCGCCGAGAGAGGCAAGGCAAGGCTTAAGCCACAGGGGAGTTCACATGTACCAGACCACCGAACCCGCCCGTTACTGGATGGATCAGCTGGCCGTTTGGGGCCCGAAGGTCCTGTTCGCCATCCTCATCCTGATCGTCACCCATTTTGCCGCCAAGGCGGTGCAATGGGGTATTGCCAAGATGGTCGACAGAGTGCCAGTGCTGAAACGCCATCCCGGGGTCGGCGGCGACAGCATCGGGACCGAGCTGGGACGGTTGGCCTATTGGCTGGTATGGCTGGTCGGCCTGATTGCAGCGCTGGCGCCGCTCGGCTTGTCGGGCGTGCTGACCCCGGTCACCGCGCTTACCAACGAGGTATTCGCTTTCCTGCCGCGGCTGCTCGGCGCGGGCCTATTCTTCTTTGCCGGGCTGATTCTGGCGCGGATCGTCCGACATGTGATCGAAGCGGCACTCGGCGCTCTTAACCTCGAGCGGCTAGCAGGGCGCGCGGGACTCAAGCTTGGCGATCAGCCTGTCGCGGTCGACAGCGAGGGCGTTGCCAGCGAAGGCGCTGCCCCGGCACGCAGCACAATCGCCAAAGCGGTCGGCGTTACGGCGTCGGCGGTGATTATCCTATTTGCAGCGATCGGCGCGCTCCAAATTCTTCAGATCTGAGCAATCGCTGATCCGGCGACCAACATGCTGAACACCATCGCGCTCGCCATCCCGAAGGTGCTGAATGCGCTGATCTGGCTGGCCTTAGCGTTCGTTGTCGCCAAGTGGCTCAAGTCGGTGTTGGAAACCGTCTTGCCCGGACTGGGTTTCGACAATGCCGTGCGAGCGCTTGGAATCATGCCCAATACCGCCGTGCCGTCGCGAGTTGTCGGGGCAATTGCCATGACTGCCATTCTGCTCGGAGCAGCCATTGAGGCCGCAAGGGCAATTGGCGGCGACAGCGTGGCCGCCCTGCTTTTCCAAATTACCGAGCTCGGTGGGAAAGTGATCTTCGGCACAGTGATCATCGTCGTCGGTATTTTCCTGGCCCGCATCCTGTCGACTCTGGTCGGAAGCTCGACGGGCGAGGCGGGCTATGCCCAGACGATCGTCAAATATGCGATCATCACCCTGTTCACCGCGATTGGCCTGACCTTCATGGGGCTCGCCGACCAGATCGTGATGCTGGCGTTCGGGCTGATCCTCGGCTCGGCGGCGGTGGCAACCGCGATCGCCTTCGGCCTCGGCGGCCGCGACTATGCTGCCAGGCTGCTCGAGGAATGGCATGAGGGCAACCGGCCGCCTCCGGTGCGCCGCCCTGCCCCGCCGCGGCTCAAGAAAGCGCCGCCCGAAGACGACGGCCAGCCGCCGCTGGTGTGACGCGCTAAGTCGAAAATCCGGCGGATGGAATTTGACCCTCGTTCCTGAATTCGAGTCCTTCGTGGCGATCGACTGGTCCGGCGCGAAGGGACCCCGCCAGCGCGGAATCGCAATTGCACGCTGCGATTTGGGTCACTCGGCGCCGGAACTGGTGAGGCCAGGCCATGTCTGGTCTCGGCAGGATGTCCTCGACTGGCTATT
>JALYNQ010000077.1 GCA_030773115.1 Pseudomonadota bacterium | reverse complement strand
GGCGGCGGCTGGAGGGTAGGACTGCAGCTCACTTATCTTCAGCGAATAAGCCTGACACAGGACGATTGTTTAAGGCGCTGCTGTGCCAATCTACCATTGAGAAAGACGTGCGCTTCGACAGGTCTTAACGGAGAGCGCACATTAGCGGAGAATGCGGAAGTGACTGCTTCTGGCCGATAGCAGCCTGTCTGCTTACGGCGGACCCCGACCCATTGCGGACGCTCCTTGGGAATGTCAGGATGGGTGGAGATGGGGGCGAGCAAATGGCTCTGCAATTATATCTGGCGCTAATGGCTGCGCAAGCGAGCGCCTCACCCCCGCTACCGCCTATTATCGACATGCATCTCCACGCTCGCAAGGTCGGTTATGCGGGCGCCAATCCGATGCCGATGTGCACGCCTTTTGCCATCATGCCGCGCAGCGATCCCCGGAATGGGGTGCTCGAAGGCATGGAGATGAACCACGCGCCGTGCACGGATCCGGTGCCTGCTGCGCGCTCCGATGCGGAAGTGCTCGACGGAACGCTGCGCGAGATGAAGGCCAACAACATCTTCGGCGTGGTCAGCGGGGAACCTGCCCTAGTCGGCCAATGGGTTGCTGCCGCGCCAGATCGCTTCATGCCGGCGATCGACTACCGGTTGCCCGGGACTCCCAGCCAGCGCCATGTCGCGCCCAAGTCGCTCGACGAACTGCGCGCCCTGCACCGCGCCGGCAAGCTGGTGGTGATCGGGGAGGTCATGGCCCAGTATGAGGGCGTGGCGGTGGATGATCCGCGCCTCGATCCGCTGTGGGCATTGGCAGTCGAGCTCGACGTCCCAGTTGCGATTCACATGGGACCCGGAGAACCGGGGGAGCCCTATACCAATGGCGGCGCCTATCGCGCCTCGCTCGGTAACCCGCTTCGTCTCGAGCCCGTACTCAAAAAGTATCCGAAGCTGCGCATGTCGCTGATGCACGCGGGTTACCCCCATGCCGACGACCTGCGCGCGCTGCTGTTCAGCTACCCGCATGTTTATGCCGAGATCGGCAGCATCGTCTACACCGAGCCACGTCCCGCTTTTTACGCCTTCCTGAAGGAGGTTGTTGAGGCAGGCTATGGGGACCGCATCCTGTTCGGATCGGATCAGATGATCTGGCCGGGGATCATCACGCCATCGGTCAAGGCAATCGAGGACGCGTCGTTTCTCACCCAGGAGCAGAAGCGCGACATCCTCTACAACAATGCCGCACGCTTCCTGCGCCTAACCAAACAACAGATCGACCGGCACCATGGCCGCTGAGAGGCCGCTTTCCTACCAAGTTGTCCGGACTAGCTGAACGAGTGAGCGGCTCAAGCTGGCCGATAGTCGACCGGCTGCTTCTAGGCTACGGCTTGGAAAAACTGCCGTTGATCCTGCCATAGTTCTTTCGCCACCCGCACCGTTGAGTCCGCGCCCGCGCTCGGCACCAGGGGATCAGTGCTGGCTTGCCGCTGTGATGGCGGGATAGTCCGTATAGCCGGCGGCGCCACCGCCATAGATGGTGGCAGGATCGATCTGCGCCAGCGGCGCGCCCGCTTGCAGTCGCTCCACTAAATCGGGATTGGCGATAAACGGCCGACCGAAGGCGAACAGGTCGGCTTTACCCTCGGCGAGATGCGACGTCGCGAGGTCGAGGTCATAGCCATTGTTGGCGATATATGTGTTGTTGAAACGCCGGCGGAGCGATCCGAAGTCGAAGGGCGCGACGTCGCGCGGTCCGCCCGTGGCTCCCTCGACGACATGAATGTAGACGATGCCCAAGGCGTTGAGTTGATCGACGATATAGTCAAATTGCGCTTGAGGATTACTGCTCGAAACGCCATTGGCCGGCGATATGGGCGCGAGCCGGATTCCGGTGCGTGCGGCGCCGATCTCCTTGACCACCGCAGCCGTGACTTCGAGCATCAGACGGGCGCGGTTCTCAATCGATCCGCCGTATGCGTCCGTCCGGACGTTGGCGCCGTCCTTGGCGAACTGGTCGAGTAGATAGCCGTTGGCGCCGTGAATCTCGACGCCGTCGAAGCCGGCCGCAATGGCGTTTGCGGCTGCCTTCCTGAAATCTTCCACGATGCCAGGCAGTTCATCAAGTTCGAGCGCGCGTGGCTGCGAGACATCGATGAAGCCATTGTTGAGGAACGTCTTGGTCTCGGCCCGGATCGCCGAGGGCGCCACAGGCGCGACGCCGTTCTCCTGGAGGTCGACATGGCTGACGCGGCCGACATGCCAGAGCTGCAGGAAGATCCGCCCGCCCTTGGCGTGCACGGCGGACGTGACCTTGCGCCAGCCGTCGATCTGAGCCTGGGAATAGATGCCGGGCGTGTCCTGATAACCCTGTCCCTGCTGCGATATCTGCGTTGCCTCTGAAATCAGCAGGCCGGCGGAAGCTCGCTGGCCGTAATAGGCCGCGGTAAGATCGCCTGGAACGAAGCCGGGGCCAGCGCGATTGCGCGTCAGGGGCGCCATGACGACACGATTTGAGAGGGTCAGCGAGCCCAGAGTGTAGGGCTCAAACAGCGTTTTTGTCATCTTAGGTCACCTTTGTTTGCCCCGCCGCGGCGGGGTCATTGATCGGAATGGCTTCGCTTATGTTCAGGCGACGGCGCGGTACCGCCCGGCCGATTGCGCGTTCCCAAAGTTCGGAATCATGGCCTGGCGGGCGTCCTGGAGCGCTTCCCATTGCCCGGCATCGGGAAGCGGCGGGATGGTCACCGGTTCGCGGCGGTCGAACCCGACCAGCGCCGCGTCCACCAGATCGTCCACCTCCATCACGTTGGAAAGCGTGTTGACGTCGGCGCCGACGTGCTCCCAGATTTCGGTTCGCGTTGTGGCGGGAAGCACGGCCTGGACGTAGACGCCCTTCGGTCCGAGCTCGAGGCTGAGCCCCTGCGACAGAAACAGCACGAAGGCTTTGGTTGCGCCGTAGACCGTCATACCGAATTCCGGAGCCAGGCCAACGACTGAGCCGATGTTGACGATCGCGCCTTCGCCGGCCTTCGCAAGTCGCGGAGCGATGGCGCTGGCAAGCCGCAGAAGTGCGGTGGTGTTGAGCGCTACGATCCGCGTGACGTCATCGGTGCTTTGCTCGATGAAGGTTCCGCCAATGGCCGTTCCGGCATTATTGACGAGGATCCCGATGCGGGCGTCATCGCGCAGCCTTGTCTCTACCGTTGCAAGCTCGGCAGGCTGCATAAGATCAGCCTGAATGATGTCGATCGCCACGCCATTTTCCTGACGCAGACGCGTCGCCAATGCCTCCATTCGTGCCATGTTACGGGCAACCAGCACGAGGTCGTGCCCACGGCGCGCGAACCGCTCGGCATAGGAAGCCCCGATTCCCGTGGAGGCGCCGGTGATGAGGACTGACGGAATGGTGGTCATTGCTCTTTTCTCCACTTGGACCTATATTCATGACGATCATCATGATTGATCTAAATATGATGGTCATCATGTAAATGTCAATGGGATCGACGGGGAATTTTGAAATGAAGGTCAGTCGAGAGCAGATGGCCGAGAACCGCCGCCGGATTCTGGAGGTTGCCAGCCGGCTGTTTCGCGACAAGGGGTTCGATGGGGTCAGCGTGGCGGAAGTGATGAAAGCCGCCGGGCTCACCCATGGCGGCTTCTATGGTCACTTCAGCTCGAAGGACGATCTGATCGCGCAGACCCTTGCCCATGTCCTTGCCGCGGACGCAGGCGGAGAGGGCGACCTTCGCGCTTATGTGGATGACTATCTTTCGCCCCGGCATCGCGACAACTGCGCCGGTGGCTGCCCTACGGCGAGCCTTGCCGCGGCCATCCGCCATCAGACCCCGGCTGCACGTTCCGCCATGACGGAAGGCCTTCGATCACAGATCGACGGTATCGGTAAATCGCTCCCGGAGCTCGGTTCAGTAGAGAGGCGACGCGCAGCGATTGGAAGCTGGGCGGCCATGGTGGGGGCGGTGATCCTCGCCCGGGCGATCGATGATCGCACGCTTTCGGATGAAGTTCTGGAACAGACGCGGGCGTGGATCGACACCGGCATCAACCATGCGTCTGCCAGCTAGGCCCTGAACGGGAGCAGCCGTTCTGCACCGGGCTCTTCCTGGGATGCTAAGCCCCCAGGAACGTTAGCGCCTTGGGCACGAAGGCTTCGTGATACTGGAAGATGCCGCCGTGGCCGGCGTCGTCGTAGATTACGAGTTCGGCGTTCGGCAGACGGCGCGCCAGATCGGCCGAATTGCTGCTGGGTACCATCCTGTCGTGGTCGCCATTCGCGACGAGCACCGGGTGGTGAATGCGCGACAGATCGTCGGGCGCATGACGTCCCCACGCATGGATCGCCCTCAACTGAGCACGGAACGCGGTGATCGAAACCGACTTGTCGCGGTTTTCGCGACGCTCGTTCAGCCGCTTCAGAAAGTCGCGCGCCGCCCTCCGGCCATTGGGGGTGCTGGTGAAGAACAGATAATATTCGGGGTGCTTGAGGGTCAGCGCGGCCTTGATCATGTCGATGATGGTGATCCGAGTTACCTTGTCGATCCCGACGCCGGCGGCCGGACCCGTGCCGGCGAGGATGATCCGGCGGACCAGCCGCGGCTCTTCCAGCGCGATGGTCTGGGAGATGAAGCCGCCCAGCGAAAAGCCGAAAAGGTCGACCTGCTCGAAGCCCAGGGCCCGGATGAAGGCGATCGCGTCGCGCGCCATCGCTGCCACCGAATTGGGTGTTGTGCCCTCTGATGCACCGATCCCGCGGTTGTCGAACACGATCACGCGGCGCCTGGCGGCAATGCCGTCGACGACGCGCGGGTCCCACCTGTCCAGCTCCGCCGCCAGATGGTTGAGGAAGATCAGCGGAACGCCCGTGTCAGGGCCGAGCTCTCGGTAGGCGAATTTCGTCCCGCCGACATCGACGAACTTGGTCGGTGTGTGTTTCCAAGTCATGGTTGGTCTCCTGGTAGGGCGCCGCGCAGTCATTCGTCGAGGAATTGGATGGCGTGCTTCAGAAACCTCTCGGGATACTGGAACTGCGCCCCGTGGCCTGCATCGGGATAGACGATCAGCTGCGCATTCGGGATATTCTGCACCATATGCCACGAGTTGATCGTAGCGATCATGACATCGTTGACACCGTTGACGACGAGGGTCGGCTGGGTGATCTCACTCAAATGGGCGAACGGCTTTTCAGGGTCGAGTGGCGTAACGAAGACCGTGTTTGCTTCGATTTCAGCCTGCATGAGTTCAACTGAACTCGGCGGGTCCTGGTCCTCGCGCTGGTGACGACGCTCCCAGAAATCGCGACCGGCCTGTTTGGCGGCTTCGGATGGGCCGAAGAACAGGAACAGGAAGTCGTCCACAGTCGGAACTGGTCGGGGCGCGGCCTCGAAAATCCTGGGATCAGGATCGGGATTGCCGCCACGCGGCTGGGTGCCAAGCAGCAGGAGCTTCCGCACCAGATCGCGGTGACGCCGGGTGAAATCCTGCGCCACCATCCCGCCGAGGGAGAAGCCAACGACATCGACCTTTGACAACCCCAGCGCGCGGATCGCCTTGGCTGCATCGTCGGCCTTGTCCTCGATGCGATTGCGCGGGGTGCCCGAAGAGGATGCGCAGCCGCGGTAGTTGTACAGGATCACTTCGCGTCCCGCCGCCAGCCCGTCGGTCATCAGCGGGTCCCAATGATCCAGGCCACCGCGGAAATGCTGCAAGAACAAAAGCGGTGGCTGTCCGGAATTCGCGTTGCCCCAGCGGCGATAGGCGAAGCGGTCGCCATCGACCTCGACGAAGCGGGTCGGTGCGGTGAGATGGGTGTCGGTCATTTCAAATACTCCGAGCTGGCCGGCACCGGCTCGATGCCGGCACGAAGCCACTTGCATGCTGTGTTCAAGAGATATACTTCAATGATTGAAGCCACAAGAGGCAAGAGAATATGAAGCCGAAATCCTTTGCCGGAATGCGCTGCTCGATCGCAGGGGCACTCGAACTGATCGGGGATCGCTGGGCGCTGCTCGTAATCCGCGACCTGTCGCTTGGACTTCACCGCTACGACGACCTGCGCGCCAGCACCGGCATCCCCGCGGCGACGCTCGCCGCACGCCTGAAGCATCTGGCCGCGACCGGCATCATCGAGCGCGTCCGCTATCAAGAGCGCCCGCCACGCGACGAATATCGCCTGACCGCGAAGGGACGCGACCTGTGGAAGGTCAGCGTCGCGTTGCGCGAATGGGGCGACCGCTGGAACGCGAGCGGCTTCGGCCAACCCACGGTGGAGATGGTCGATCGGGAAACCTGCCGGCCGCTGGTCCTCGCACTGGTTGACGCCGAGACCGGTGCGGCGGTGCCGCCGGATCGCGCCCAGCTCCGCGCGGGTCCCGGCGCCGACGACACCGTTCGCCGCCTTCTCGAACCCGCCACAAGAGCAGCCCGATGACCCAGCAGATCGAACTCTTCTACGACTTCCGTAGCCCACCGCGCGATGCCTGGTCGTTCCTCGCCGAGGTCCGCCCCTTCCACGAACCCTGGTGAGCGCGGTGTCGGATCAGCTCGATACGGCACCCGACGGACTGGAGCAGTTGCGCGCAATGCTGGCGGGCGGGCTGAAGGCACCGATCGGTCAGACGCTCGGCTTTGACCTCGTCGAGGTGGAGCGGGGCCGAGTCGTATTCGAGGGCAAGCCCGATCGCAGCGTCTACAATCCCCTCGGCGCTGTGCACGGCGGTTATGCCGCGACGTTGCTCGACAGTGCCTGCGGCATCGCCGTGCATTCCGAGCTCGGCCCCAACCGCGGGCATACGACGCTGGAGCTGAAGGTCTCGTATCTGCGCGGCCTCAGCCAGCAGAGCGGGACGGTCCGCGCAACCGGCCGCACCGTCTCGGTCGGGCGCCGCGTGGCGTTCGCTGAAGCTACGCTCCACGACGGCGAGGGCAGGCTGTGCGCCACCGCGACCTCGACGCTGCTGGTGTTCGACGTCGAGCCGCGCGAGCGCGGCGCACTGCAACCCTGAGACACTGGGAGACGGTCATGAAGGCGTACGCCATCGACAAATATAAGGGCGCGCTGACCCTGCGCGAGTTCCCCGATCCGTTACCCGGTCCGGGCAACGTGGTGGTCGCAATTGCGGCGGCGAGTGTCAATCCGCTCGATCTGAAGCTGCGCGACGGCGAGTTCAAAGCAATCTTGCCGGCCACGATGCCGCTGATCCTCGGCAACGACCTCGCCGGCACCGTCGTGGCGGTCGGCGCCGGTGTGCGGCGTTTCAAGGTCGGTGACGAAGTCTTCGCCCACCCCGACAAAGACCGCATTGGCACCTTCGCCGAACGCATCGCGATCGCTGAAGCAGACCTGGCGCTCAAGCCCGCGAGCCTCGGCATGACCGATGCCGCCGCCCTCCCGCTGGTTGCGCTGACTGCGTGGCAGGTGCTGGTCGAGCGCGCACAGGTGAAGCCGGGAGACAAGGTGCTTATCCATGCCGGCTCGGGCGGCGTCGGCACTGTCGCCATCCAGCTTGCCAAGCATCTCGGGGCGAGCGTCGCGACCACCGTGGGCACCGACAACATCGACCTGGTCAAAAGCCTCGGCGCGGATGTCGTCATCGATTACCGCAAGGGCGATTTCGCCAAGCGGCTGAACGGTTACGACGTGGTCCTGAACTCGCTCGGGCCGGACGTACTCGAGAAATCGCTGGCGGTGCTCAGGCCGGGCGGCAAGCTCATCTCGATCTCCGGCCCGCCCGATCCCGCCTTCGCCCGCGAAATCGGCGCGAACTGGATCATCCGTCTGGTGCTGCGCCTCGCGAGTTCCAAGATCCGCCGCAAGGCGAAACAGCGCGGCGTCGATTACTCCTTCCTGTTCATGCGCGCGGAAGGCGTGCAGCTCACCGAAATCGCGAAGCTGGTAGAGGCCGGTGCGATCCGGCCGGTGATCGACCGCGTGTTTGGCTTCGATGAGACGCCCGCGGCGATGGCACGGGTGGAGTCCGGACGCGCGCGCGGCAAGGTGGTGGTCCAGGTCGCCGCGGACGTGCCCTCGGCTGCGGATTCCTGAGCCGTGGCAACGCCGATCGGCATAGACCAGGTCGTCGCGCCTGACCCAAGCGACGCGCTGACGGCCGGACGGCTGGCGCTGCTGGCGAGCCTGGCTGCGCTGGGTGCGCTCGCCACCAACATCATGCTGCCGGCCTTCCCGGCGATGGCGAGCGAGCTCGGCGTGGCCCCGCGCGACATGGCCTGGACGCTGAGCAGCTTCTTCGTCGTCTTCGCGGTCGGCCAGCTGTTCGTAGGGCCGCTGTCGGACACTGTGGGTCGGGCGCCGTTCGTTATGGGCGGACTGGCGGTGTTCGTGGCCGGCAGTATCGTCTGCGCGCTCGCGCCCTCGCTGCCGGTGCTGATCGCAGGCCGCGCGATCCAGGCGCTAGGTGCCTGCGCGGCCTCGGTCCTGGCTCGCGCAATCGCCCGCGATCTTTATCACGGGCCGGAACTGACCCGCGCGCTGGCGCTGGTGATGATCGCGATGGCGGCGGCGCCCGGCTTCTCGCCGGCGCTTGGCACCGGCATGACGCTGGCGTTCGGATGGCGCAGCACGTTCCTGCTCGTGGCTGTGGCAGGCGCGCTGGTTGTGTTTCACTATCTACTGAGCGCGGGAGAGACGCTGCCGCACGACCGACGTCGCCCGGCACACCCAAGCGTGATCGCGCGCACATATGTCGAGCTGGCCATCGACCCCCGCTTCATTTTCCCTGCGCTCGCCGTCAGTTTGGTGATCGGCTGCCTCTACAGCTTCTTCGGGGCGGCGCCCGCCATCTTGATGACCGCATTAGGGTTGAGCGCAACGGGCCTGAGCATCTTCTTCGCTGCCACGGTCTTCGTCGTATTCGGCAGTGGGCTGATGACGGGCCGGTTGGTTCGGCGTTGGGGCGCGCCGCGGACCGGCATGGCGGGCCTCCTGATTGCGCTGGCGGGCGGGCTTTGGCTGCTCGTCCAGGCCGGCGCCCCAACGCAGGCGCCGTTCATGGCGGCGGTCACGTTGTTCCTGGCGGGCATGGGGATCATCAATCCCGTCGGGACGGCGATGGCGCTCGAGCCGTTCGGCGACCGGGCAGGCAGCGCGTCCGCGCTGCTAGGCTTCCTGCAGATGTCATGCGCCGCGGTCGGAACGGCGCTGATCGGCGCGCTTCCGATGGAAGCGTCCACAGCCTTCACCTTGGTCGTCTTCGGCGCGACGACACTTGCGGCGGCCGTGTTCTACCCGGCGATGCAGACCCGCCATCCCCGCTTGGTCGATGATTGCCGAGCCCGGAGATGAATGTTGTTTTCGAGGTTCAATCGCTTTGTCGTCCACGAAGGAGTTTTATCATGAGGAATCACATCGCTCGCTGGTTTAGCGATCTCAACGTCGCGCTGGCTGATGCTGATTTGACCCCGGTCGAAAGAATGGCAGCCGAGCTGAATGTCCTTCGGGAAAGGGTCTTGAGACTCGAGACTGAGAGGCGGGGTCTGGGTGATAATCTGACCGACGGATGATTGCTCGAGTTTGTCCATAACCTCTTGAGCTCAGAGACGTTCGGATCTCGCGCGGGCCCGGCGCACTAACCCGGCATTGTTTCAGGCGATGTTGAATGGTCGGATGTCACCCGCGACCGCATCAAACTAGCGACTGCTTTCGAGAAACGCGGCTATTGCCGTCGATGACCAAGTTGGGCGCGTAGCTGCCGCAGCCTAGATGTCCGGCATGGGTAGACAGCCGACACTGGCAGCACAGGTTTCCTAGTCTGACCGCGTCCTTACAATGAGCTCCGGGACAAGGCGCGCGCGCCTCCGGTGATAGGCAACAAGGCTCTTCCTCAACGCTCTTCGGTCGCCAACCGAGATCGCGACCGCGATGGCATCGGTCTCCGCCTGAACTGCGTCGAGCAGCTCGTCTTCGAACCGCTGGTAAGGTTCCATTCGTTCGATCAGGGCGCGCAGAGCGACAAGGTGCTCAGGATTGCCGCCGGTTTCGGCGAGCTTGAGAAACAGTGCGTTCAGCCGGTCCATTTGGTTGGCTGGCGCAGGTGTGGGAAAATCATCCCGTTCCACGACATTCACCGGCCTCCAGTGGTGCCTGGCGGTCGCCAGCAGGAGCAGATCCAGATGCCACGCGTAGAGGTGCCGCAGCGTGGTTTCGGTGACCAGTGGTGTCCTGAACCCCTCGTGGCGCGGCGCTTCCACTAGTCGCTCTCCAGTCAAGCGATGTAGCGCATCCCTGATCGGCGTCACGCTCGAATTCAGCTGGTCGCCTAACGCAGCCGGCTCGAGACGCTCGCCGGGACGGAACGTGCCCCTTCGCAGCTGGTCCTTGATCGCCGCATAGACGCGCTCGAAGGTGCCCGGCGGGCTCATCTCCATGTCTCAGGCCGCCACGCGCCCGGGCCAGTCCTGGCTGCGCACATATTCGGCAACAAGCTCGGCCTGATCCGGACGCAGCGCGTCGATTGCACCGATCCTCTCGGGCACCTGATCCTTGAGAAGCAGGGAAGGGCATTGACCCTCGAAATTGCCGAGATTGGGTCGGTGCTGAGTGTAGCCGACGAGCGCCGCCAGCTCGGGGCTGAACGTCCGGGCCATCTCGGGCGGATAGGCGAGCCACTGGTTCTCGTAAGGCTTCAGCCATCCGAGGCAGTAGCTGACAATTGCGCCGCGCCGGACCTCGTCGCTGCTATTGCCGCCGGCGCCATGCAGCGTCGAACCGAGGAAGAGGAGGGCGGAGCCCGGTTCGAGCTCGGCCGCGAACTCGCCAGCCGGCGGTTCGGCATCGAGCGCTTTCCGGCCGTGGCTGTTGGGCCAGACGACCGTCGCGCCATTCTCGGCGGTGTAGCGCGTGAACGGCCACATGACGTTGACGAGATATTCGACCTCGCCGGCGCTTCCGCGCCACATGTCCTGGTCGCGATGGGGCAGCTGTGGCGGGGCCCCGGGATGAAGCGCGAGCGCCTGGGTGAGATTGAGCTGGACCGTATCGCACCAGGGTGAAAGGACTGCTCGCACGACACCCAGGACTAGCTCATGCTGGACAAGCTCCGCGGCGACCGGCGAGCGGGCCAGGAGCCGGCCAAACCGCTTGGTCCTGCCTCCGTAGAAATCGCCCCTGCAGAAGGGAGTTTCCTCGAAATCCGGCTTGAGCTCCGCGTCCAGTGTTGCGATCCGCGCTCGCGGAAGCAGGCCGGGAATAACGCAGTAGCCGGTCGATAAAAGCTGCTCGGTCCAATGGGCGATGGATTGCTCAAGGCTGAGGGGATGATTCACTGAAGACTCCCTAATGAGTTAGGCGGCGAGGGCGGTGGTCTGCTCGGCGGAGACGGTGCTGATGATGCCGTTGGCCGCGAGCAGGGCAGGGGTTTCGGCATCGATGTCGATGCGCAGCGCTCCAAGCGTGCGGCCGCCGATCGTACGGGGCAGGCCGAGTGGCCGGCAGCGCCAGCCGAAGGCGAGGATCTGCTGCAGCCAGTTGAGCTCGGCGACGCCGGTGTAGACCGAGATGCCGTTCTCGAGCGCATATCGGGCAAGCGCGGAGACGAGCCGGTTGCGCGTCTCGAGGCGCTGCCTGGCATTCTGGTTTCGTCCAAGGCAGAAGCGGGTGATCTCGAAACAGTCGGGGCTTCGCGGCGGCTCGCCGGCGCACAGGCTTGGAAACAGGGAATCCAGGATGTGCGGTCTCGAGGTCGGAAGCAGCCGCGCCGAGCCGAGGTGCCGGCCCGCCTGGTCGGCAACGATCAGGTAGATCGCATGCTCGTCGTCGAACTGGTCGATCTCGTAACGGCCGTCGAGCACCGGCACGTCCCATTTCAATAGATCGACGAACACCTGCTTGCGCGCTTCGAACATCGCCTGGAGGAGGGGTTCCTTCGCAGGCTCGCGGCCCTGACTGCCGATGACGATCATTTCTCTTCAGCTCCTGTCGTGTGACAGGGCTGATGATCGCGATCAGGCCGGGGGCCGGATATTCCCAGAAATGGGGATGGTCAGCGCTTCAGGACGTCGATGAAGCTGATCGTGCCGTCGAACAATGTGCTCACGGTAAGCATGGTGCGCTTTGTGACGCCGTAGCGCTCGCGCGCCTGCTTCAGATGCTGGATCACCGTTTCATGGCTGATGCCGAGGATCTGCGCGATTTCCCAGTCGGACTTGCCGCGCGCCGCCCAGACCACGCAATCCCGCTGGCGGTCGGTGAGCTGCGGGGTAGGAGACGGTCCGGCGCGCATTCGCCACAGTCGCCGGGCCGCCTCGAACGCGAATGCGCCGACCAGCTGGGCGATCGGCAGATGCCCGTCGAGCACCTTTTGCCCCGAGCGGGTCGCGAACGAGCATGAGCCGTTCGACTCCCCGGGGACGTGCGCCGGGACGGTGAAGCCGTCGCCGATGCCGTTGGAACCTGCCTGCTCGAGTACCAGCCGGTCGCGAGGCGTCAGATGGATCATGTGCGGCAGCTTCGACCAGGCGAAGCCGACGCTGGTCAGATGGCTGGCGCGATGGACCGGATCGGAGGGGCCCAGCTTCTGCTCGTCGAAATATTCGACCCATTGCAGGGGATAGTTGTGCAGCCGGATTGCCGGCTGCGGTGCCTGGCGAATGTCGACATGATGAGTGAGCGCGAAATAATCGAAGCCCATCTCGGCGAAGACCTCTTCGAGGAGGCCGGCCAGTTCCGCCTCGGACGCCACGCCACTTACATCACGCACAAACGCGTCAATTCTGTCGAACATCCCCCGCCGCGGCGCACCGCGCGATCTTCAGGGCGCGCGTTCCAAGACGCCGACGCCCAAAGCCGCCCTTCTTCGCGCCGCCGCTCCGGGTCTCAACCGGCGCGGGCGGCGGACCAAGTCCAGACCGAGCAGCGACAGTGCTAACCGGCAAAGCCAACTATATCCACCAAATAAAGGAAATATAAACCGAGGGCCGTGCATCCATCGCGAAGAAGACGCGTAGCAGGGGATCCCGCTAATGTCCGACGAGAGCCGTGCGGCACTGCGCCAGCGAAGCGCCAGGTGCGGCACCGACTGAGCCGGACACTCATTGTGCGCTCTGCGGTGTCGAAAAGGGGGAAGAGAAAGGGCCAATCGCGCCTTTCCGATCTGTTCGAAGAACAGGCGGGCCATTGCGCCAGCCCCGGGGACCTGCAGCTTCTCCTGGAAGAGGTTACCAGGGAGCTTGGCTTCCACTATTTCGCGCTGCTTCATCACCGATGCGTACGGTCCGGATCGGACCGTCTCATTCGCCTCGATAACTATCCCGGCGCCTGGGAGGAGGAACTGCTCACCCGGCACGATGTATCGGCCGATCCCGTTCACCTGGCGAGCCTCAGGACGAACGCGGGCTTCGGCTGGGACGAGATCGGGAGCCTCCTTCCGCTGAGCGCTGCCCAGCGCGAAATTCTCGAGCGGAGCAGGCATCATGGACTGGGCCCGGGATTCACGGTTCCCGCCAATGTGCCGGGTGAGCCGTCCGGATCCTGTTCCTTCGCAGTCTCTCGTGGCCGGCCCTTGCCCGAAAGCCGGTTGATGTGCGCCGAGTTGATCGGCGCCCACGCGTTCCGGGCCGCCAGACGGGTCCATGGCTTTGCCGAAGCCCCCTGCGGCCCGCGGCTCAGTCGGCGGGAGCTTCAATGCCTGCGGCTCGTCACGGCCGGGAAGACCGACTGGGAAATCGCGACGATCCTCGCGATCAGCGTCGAAACCGCACGCCAATATGTGAAGCGGGCCCGGGCAGCCTATGACGTGGTCAGCCGGGCGCAGCTTGTCGCCTGCGGCTTGCGTGACGCGCTGGTCAGTTTTGATGAGGCAATTCCCCCGGATGGGTGAATGGCCTAGCCGCATGCAACCGGCCTTCCTCGCGGCGTGGTTGCGGGCGAGCGACATGTGCCGGACTGGCGGGATGCGGCGGCTTATGAACCGCTGCTCGATGCCGACCGCTCGTTCTTCGCCTGGGAGTGGCTTCGTCGAAATCCAGACTACCGGGTAGCGGCCAAGCGCGCGCTTGAAGGATTCCGCATTGCAGAAGAAACATCTGGGACGGCGGAGTCGTGGGGCTTGCATGCTTTCGAGGCGCCACATCTGACGGCACCCGACGCCCGACCAGTCTGGAGCGCCGACGTCTGCCCGCACGTCCTCGGGGTCCGTGCAGTGCCGGCGGACGGCGAAGACATCTTCGACCTCGAGCGCTGCCATGCGATCTGCACCTTGGTCACCGCTGCGGATGGGCGTGAACATCTGCTCATCTCCGACGGCCTCCGCGCAATTCGCATCGATGTGGAGGCCGGAACTTTGAAGGTCGGTCCAGTGCGGCTGGAATATAGCCTCGCCGGTTTCGTAAGCGCCGAAAGGCCGCTCCAGACGCTGCGCCGACTTCTGGCGCTCTACCATACAGGCCGGTTTTCCGCCGTACTTCATCCGAGTGAGGCGAGGGCGCGCCGCTTTGTCCTGATGCTCCGTGTCTATGACGCGCGCGTCAGCGGGGCGACCCAGCGCGAGATTGCAATCGAGTTGCTCAGCGGCGATCCCGTACCGGACCGATGGCGGGTGAAGGCGCCCACCGTTCGATCCCAGGTGCAGCGGCTGGTCCGCGGTGCCCGAGCCATGGCTGCCGGAGGATACTTGATCCTGTTGAGTGGCTGACGCGCCCGATCAATCCGCCGGCCCGTTACTCCAGCGGCTCGACCGGGAGCCAGTCCCCTGCTTCCTTCAGTTCCTGTTCGCTTGAGCGTTTCTGGCATGTACGCCGGTGCGCCGGGGCCTCGCATTCAGCCAGGCTAAATCGTGCCGCCACATGGTCCGGAACAGCAGCCAGAAGCCGGTGACCGCGAGCCATGCCATGGCGAAGCCGACCATGATGATCAGCGGGTGGTTGAAGCTCGTCCGTTTGGCATAGTCCATGTTGTGGAGCATCCAGAAGAAGTCCCACCACCGCCAGCTATCGTTGCGGCGCTCGAGAACCTCGCCGGTCGTGCCGGAGACATAATAGCTGCTGTTGGCCCCGTCGCGGAAATCGACCTGCCAGATCGGCAGCTCATGCTCGCGCACCGGCAGGGTGAGCTCCTTGAGTGCGGCCACATTGGTCGCGGCTGCGCCTGAGGGGTGCGCCGCACTGGCGATCGATTTTGCCGCTTCTCCATCAATCGCGATCGGCCGGCCATCGGCCGCATCGAACAGGCGAACTCCGTTGCCCGTGGTGACTTCCAGCGCCTGACCGCCCGGCAGCGGGCGCAGGCCAAGCCCGGTGACAGGCTGCCCGGCGAGAGCCTTCTGGACATTCGGCCAGGCTCTGCCGCCCGCCGGGATCGCAGGAGGGGCATGGTCGGATTCCTCCCCGCCGGCGACCTCATCCATCGGCAGGAGCGCCATGGCCGTCCCACTGATCGCCCAGAGCAGGAACTGGAGGCCGATGACGAGCCCGACCCATTTGTGGATGCGGCGGAGCCAGATCGATTTGATCGTCATGCCCGCGCCGCCTTTTTCTTCTTCTTGCGATGGAAGGAATAGAACAGCAGCCAGATTCCCGAGGAGGCCATCAGCAGGGCTCCCCAGGTGAAGACCCGCAGAAGCGGATTGTTGACGTTCTCGCGCTCGTCATAGTCCATGATGTGGAACATCCAGACGAAGTCGAAGATGCGCCACAGCTCGTGGCGGCGGGAGACCAGCTCGCCGGTGGTTGGCGAGAAATAGAGCGTCGGCTTGTTCCACTGATCGAACTCGACCCGCCACAGCGGCGGCTTGCGGCCGCGGATTTCGCCGGGAATCTCGGTGATCAGGGCAGCCGAGGCGATCGGTTCAGTCCCGGTGTAGGTCGCCCTGGCGATCGCTCTGATTTCCGCCTCCGTCAGGGGCGGCACTTGCGCGCCGTTGCTGGCATCGACGACCCGTTCACCGGCATCGCCCTTCACGGCATAGACCGGCTGGTTGCGGACCCAGGCCAGCCTTACGCTTTGCGCCTGGTTTGACGCCATGACGGCAAGCGGGTCCATGAGTCGGCCAGCGTCTGCGGACTTGGGCGGCGACGAGCGGATCAGGTGATCGCCATGGATGATGTCGATATGGACCGCGGTCATGTAAAGGCCGCTTAAGGACCAGATGACGACCTGAATTCCGACGAACAGGCCGAGCCACTTGTGGGTCTTGCGGGCAATGACGCGGGTACGCATCGGCGATTCAGCTGCAGGGTTTGACGGGCCGAGAGTGTCGATGGCCGGTGCGGCCCGGTTTGGCAAGCCGCGCCACGGCTGGGGCGGGCGTGCCGATCAGAGTGGTATCCCTGAGCGCGTCGCGCCGAGGCCGGCCATCCTGGAGGGCGCGTTCAGTGCCCATTCAATGCCTCTATGAGACAAGGAATGCACACGATTGGGGGCGTCGATCTCGATTGGAGAGGCGTCATGAACAGAATATCCCTCCTGTCCCTTGCAGCGGTCGCGATAGCCGGTTTCGGCGCGGCACCTGCCATGGCCCGGGACTATCACCGCCATCATCATGGCCATGGCATCGTCGTCGTCACCTTCGGCTCGCCCTACGGCTATGGCTATGCCAATCCCTATCGCTACGGTCGGTACGGCTACTACGACCCGTTCCGGAGTTATTACGGACGGGGCTATTACCCCGGCTATTATGGGCGCCGCTACTACAGCTACTACAATGACGATGGGTGGCGGCATCATCGGCGACATCACCGCAACCATCATCGGCGGCATCATCGCAGCCACCACGGCCATTGATGGGGTTGGCCGAACGTAGGGGACGGCCGGCTGCTAGCGAATAGTGAAGCCGAAGCTGCCCTGATGTTCGCGGCCCTGGCGGGTAGCCCGCCAGGCGACCGTGTAGGCGCCCGGCGTATCCGCAGTGAGCGGCAGCGAATAATGCTCCACCTCGCCCACGGCCGTGACCATCATCGGCATGGCGCCGTCAGGTCCAGTCACCGTCACCTCGCCAAGCCTTGCCGGCGGCGTGAAATGGAGCACCAGCTCGTTGACAGGCGCGCTGACGGTCGACCCGACGGCGGGCCTCGACCAGGCGAGGATCGAACTGGCCGTGCCAGCCTCTGGAGTCGAACCCGGCGCAGCAGCGGCTTCAGGCCGTGGTGCGCAGCCCGAGAGGAGGGCGAAGGCGGCGAGCGCCGTCAGCAACCTGTGTCCTGACAACATCGTCAACGTCTCCCTTGCCCTCGGCTCTTGTCCTGAGTGCGGATCAGCAGTGACCCGCCGCTCGATGCTCGGGCAGACAGGTGGGATCAGGAGCCTTGGGCTCGGCCGCCTTGGGTTCGGCAGGCTTGGGCTTCGCCGGAGCAGGCTTTGCTGGAGCAGGCTTGGTGGCCGGTGCTTTCTCTCTGGCAGCCGGTGCAGGGGCCGCTGGCGCCGCTGGCTCGCTACTCGCCTGCTGGCCGGAGAGCATGCCCTCGATATGTTCAATGTCCTTTTGCTGGTCGGCCTTGGTCTTTTCGATCTGCGCCCGAACCGCGCCCGTCGCGCCATTGGCCAAAGCGATGTCGGACATGGCCTCCGCGCCCTTATGGTGCTCCAGCATCTTGCGGATCCAGCTATCCGAGACATCGGAACCCTGCGCGGCCATCATGGCATTGTGCATCGCCATCTGGGCCGGCTGGTAGAGCGCGCCGCTCGCCGGGTCGGGGTTGCCGGTGGCAATGAGCTTTTCCAACGCGGCCACCTCTGCCGTCTGCTTGTCAATCGTCTGCCGCGCCATGTCGGCCACATGCCCGGTGACATTCTGGGCGAGCAGAATGCGCGACATCTCGATGGCGCCCTTGTGATGCTCGATCATCTTGCGGACCCAGCTATCCGCGGTGTTGATGCCGACCGCTGCGGTCATCGCCTGATCCATCTTCATTTCCGCATCCGCGAACGGGCCGCTGTCCGCCATCATCGCGTTCATATCGTTCTCGGCGGCAACATTGTTGGCAGCCTCTTCGCGGCTGCCACAGGCAGATAGCGCCGAAACCAGCGCCAGCGCGGTCATGCAATAGAATGCTTTCCTCATTTCCTACTCCTCTTGAGCCGCCCCGACGTCATTTGCGCTCCAATATGGCCTTCATCTGGTCGATCTCGCTTGTCTGAGAACTGACGATCCCCTGACAGAGGGTCTGGATCTCGGGATCGGTGATCCTGGCTTTCTCGCACATCAGCACCGCGCCGGAGTGGTGCGGGATCATCGACCGCAGAAACTGTCGGTCGCCGACCAGCGACTGCTCGCGGATGCCGATCATCGACAGGATGAACACGGCGGCGAAGCCGAGGTATAGCAGCCCATTGACCTTCCTGTTCGGATACATCGGCCGCATGGTCAGCAACATGACGGCGGCCATCGGCGCCCACATCCCCAGCGCCATGTAGAGGAAGTTGATGTTCTGGACGAACTCGCCCCAGGTCCAGATCATCGCGAACATAGCGACATACATGATGATTAGGCTGAGCAGCAGATTGACGCCCAGCATCAGATAGTGATGTCGGACCATCTTGGTGTCCATATCGCCATGCTCTCCGTGACCACCGTGCATGCCTGCTCTCCTCACCAATCCATGTGGTCGATCCCATGGACCAGGGCGCCACCGAACCAGCCCTGGACGACGATCGCCGCCGTAATCAGCGTCAGTCCGATGATCATCGCTGTGCCGCGGTTCGCGTCAGGTCGGCGCCAGGCCCAGATGCCCAGCCCCAACGAACCAGCGCCGATCGCGGTCCCCAGCCAGCGGTGCCACTGGAGGAG
>JALYNQ010000076.1 GCA_030773115.1 Pseudomonadota bacterium | reverse complement strand
GCGACGTGGATTCGACGCCGCCCCCGCCGATGTTGAACCCGACTCCAACGCCGACCCCTCCGCCCACTCCGACCCCGACGCCCACGCCGACTCCGACGACCAATTTCAACACCGCCGAATATCAGCGCTCGAACGGCGCGGTGAGCTCGGGTGCGGTCACCGCCTGGCAGCAGGGAGCGACAGGCCGTGGCGTCAAGATTGCGGTGGTCGACAGCGGCATCAATCCCAACCTCGCCGAATTCGCCGGCCGGATCGACCCGACCAGTCGCGACGTCGCCGGCAGCCGTGGAGTCAGCGACGAGGATGGCCACGGCACCGCCGTTACCGCGACCGCGGCGGCCGCCCGCAACGATGCGCAAAATGTCGGCGTGGCGTTCGATGCCACCATCCTGTCCTTCCGCGCCGACGATCCGAGTAGCTGCTCGGGCGAGGATGGCTGCGATTTCTTCGACGGGGCGATTGCCCAGGGCATCGACGCCGCCCGGACCGCGGGTGCCAGGGTCATCAACCTGTCGCTGGGCGGCTCCCAGCCCGGGAACACGCTGATGTCGGCGATGCAGCGAGCGGTGAACGCCGGAATCATCCTTGTGATCTCCGCCGGTAACGACGGCGACGATCCGGCCAAGGGCGGCAATGCCGATCCCTTCGCCCTCGTCCCGGCCCAGAACTTCCCCGGCCGGGTGATCATCGCCGGATCGGTCGGCGCCGATAACGGCGCGGGCGGCACCAACCTCGATATGCTGTCGAATTTCTCCAACCGCGCCGGACAGGGCCAGAACTGGTACCTCGCTGCGCTCGGCTATCGGGTGCGGACCATCGATCATACGGGCGCCGGCTTCCTCTATTCGGGCACCAGTTTCTCGGCACCGGTCATCACCGGTGCGGTGGCGCTGGTCGCACAGGCATTCCCCAACCTGACCGCAGCGCAGATCGTCGATCTGCTGTTCCGCACCGCCGACGATCTCGGAGCGGCGGGGGACGATAGCATATTCGGCCAGGGCCGGCTCAACATCGCCCGCGCCTTCCAGCCGGTCGGCCAGACCAGCTTCGCCGGCACCGAGACGAAGGTCACGGACCCCGAGGTTTCCGGCGACATGCCCGAGGTTGCCGGCGACGGCAGCCAGGCAGGCATGATGGGCGCGATCATCCTCGACGGTTACGATCGAGCGTTCGTCATGAATCTGGCCAGGGGCTTGCGCCAGGCCGAGGCGCGGCGCCCGCTCGAGCGTTCGCTGACCGGCCATGTCAAGGGCTCGGCGGCGCAGGCCGGCCCGGTATCCATCGCCATGAGCGTTGCCGAGCGGCCCGGGCTGCCCGGTGTGATTGACGTGATGCGGCTCGGGGTCGGACCCGACGATGCTCGCCGCTCGCGCATCGTCGCCGGCTCGGCGCTCGCCCGCATCGACGGCAAGACCAGGGCCAGCTTCGGTATCGGCCAGGGCGCCAAGGCGATCGAGCGGCAGCTTACCAACGCCAAACCGGGCGCATTCCTGATTGCCCGCGACATCAGCGGCGATCCCGGCTTCCAGGCCAAGCGCGGGACCAGCATGGCGGTGCGCCGCGACCTCGGTTTCGCCGGACTGACCATCGCCACCGAACAGGGCAGGACCTGGCGCAACATCCGGACCGACGCCAAGGACGAGACCTATCGCTGGACCAGCCTCACGCTCGACAGTCGGTTCGGTGGCAAGACTTGGGGCTCGATCGGCCTCAGCCGGCTGGAGGAGGACGATACGCTGCTCGGCGGCAGGCTCGGTTCGCTCTACGGCGGCAAGGGTTCATCGAGCCTCTTCCTCGACCTTGAGGCGCGCCGCAATCTCGGCGGCGGCTGGTCGGCGACGCTGATGGGCCGGCGTGGCTGGACCGATTTTGCCAGCGGCAAGTTCCAGACCGGAGCCTATTCGTTCGATCTTGCCAAATACGGCCTGTTTAAGGACCGCGACCGGCTAGGGCTGCGGATTGCCCAGCCATTGCGCGTGGAAAGCGGCGGCATGTCGCTATTGCTGCCGACCGGCTATGATTATGCGACCGCGACCGCGACCAGCAGCATGGAGTTTCTGAGCTTCAAGCCGTCAGGACGGGAGATCGACGCGGAGCTGAGCTATTCAACTTCGCTGGGCCGGGGCTGGCTTGGGGCGAATATTTTCGCGCGGCGCCAGCCGGGACATGTCGCGACCGCCGATCCCGACCTGGGCGCGGCGATCCGCTACAGCCTCGGGTTCTGACGCGTCAGCGGCGCGTGTCGCGATATTTGACTGGCAACACGCAACCGCGCTCGTCGGTTCGATAGACCGCGGCATAAGCGTCGGCCGGAGGTAGCTCAGTCAGTTTCTTCGGCTTGGCCGGATCGTTCCGCCAGGCGCTGCCGTTGGCCATATGACTTGTCACCTTCGGGCAGTCAGGCGGGATCAGTGCCGGCTTTTGCGCGGCGACTGCATGGCCGGCCGCAAGGGCGATGATCGCAACCGGGAAGAGTATCCGCATGATCTTCCCCTTTCCTGCACAGTCTAGCAGTTCGCTCCTAGACCGTGAAGCTCTCGCCGCAGCCGCAGGCGCCCTTGGCATTGGGATTGTCGAACACGAAGCCGGCGGCGAAATCATCCTCGCGCCAGTCCATCCTGCTGCCGATCAGGTAGAGGATCGACGCACCATCGACATAGAAATTGCCTCCCGGCGTCTCGATCCTCTCGTCGAACGCATTTTCCATCGTCACATAGTCGACCGAGTAAGCAAGCCCGGAGCAGCCACGGCGCGGGGTCGATAGCTTGACCCCGATCGCTCCCTCGGGCGCATTGGCCATCAGCTCGGCGACGCGCGCCTCGGCGGCCGGGGTCAGAGTGATGGCGGCGGGGCGCGCGCGGACTTTCGATTCCTTGTTCATCACAACATTCCCAGTTCGAGGCGCGCCTCGTCGCTCATCTTCGACGGATCCCACGGCGGATCCCACACCAGCTTGACCTCGGCGTCGCGGATGCCGGGGACGGACAGGACGCGCAGCTCGACCTCGCCCGGCATCGATTCGGCAACCGGGCAGTGCGGCGTGGTCAGGGTCATGGTGACGACCGCATCGCCATCCTCACTGATCGCCACGTCGTAGATCAGGCCTAGCTCGTATATGTCGACCGGGATTTCCGGATCGTAGATCGACTTCAGCGCCTCGATCACCGCTTCCTGCAACTCGCCGCCAGGGCCGGCCAGCTCGGGCTCGGGCTTCTTCTCGGCGAGGAAGCCGGTGAGATAGTCGCGCTTGCGCTCGAATTCCGGCGTGACGCGGGCGCGCGGCGGAGTGTCGACGCCGTCGACCTCCTCCAGCTCGATTTTCTTTTCCTCGCCCATCGTCATCTGAAAATCCGTTTCACTTTATGCAGTCCCGCGACCAGTGCCTCGATGTCGCTTGCGTCGCTGTGCGCGGCGAAGCTGGCGCGGGCCGTGGCCGGAACGCCGAGATAGTCCATCAACGGCTGCGCACAATGGTGACCGGCGCGAACCGCCACTCCGGAATCGTCGAGAATGGTGCCGATGTCGTGCGGGTGAACGCCGTCCATAGCAAAGCTGACGATGCCGGCGCTGTCCTCCGGCCCGAAGATCGTAATGCCGGGAATTTCTCGCAGTGCCGCCCGGCACTCCATGACCAGCGCGCTCTCATGCGCATGCAGCGCGTCGAGGCCGATGCCCTGGGTCCAATCGATCGCGGCGTGGAAGCCGATCGCGCCAACCACGTGCGGCGTGCCCGCCTCAAACCGCGATGGCGCGGGCAAGTAGGTGGTTTTCTCGAAGGTGACCCGGTCGATCATCGCTCCGCCGCCGTGCCAGGGCGGCATTGCGTCGAGGATTTCCTTGCGCGCCCACAGCGCACCGATCCCGGTCGGGCCGTATATCTTGTGCGCCGAGAAGACGTAGTAATCGGCGTCGATGGCGGCGACATCGACCGGGATGCGGGGCGCGGCCTGGCAGCCGTCGAGGAGCAGTTTCGCGCCCACCCTGTGCGCGATTTCCGCCGCACGCTTCACGTCGAGGATCGAGCCGAGCACGTTCGACACATGGGCGAAAGCCACGATCTTGTGCCGCTCGGTGAGGAGTTCCTCCGCGGCGCTGAGGTCGATGCGGCCCTCGGGGTCGAGTGGGCAGACGTCGATCACCGCGCCAACTCGTTCGGCCAGCAGTTGCCACGGCACGATGTTCGAATGATGCTCGAGCTGGCTGAGCAGGATGCGGTCGCCGGCCTTGAGATTGGCCAGCCCCCAGCTTTGCGCGACCAGGTTGATCGCCTCGGTCGCGCCGCGAGTGAAGACGACCTCATGCTCTTGGCCGCCGATCAACGCGGCGGTCGCGGCGCGCGCCGCCTCGAAGCTGGCGGTCATCGCTGCCGAGCGTTCGTAAACGCCGCGATGCACGGTTGCATAATCATGACCGTAGGCGCGCGTAATCGCGTCGATCACCGCCTGCGGCTTCTGCGCTGTCGCGGCGCTGTCGAGATAGTGCCAGCCGGGCGGGATCGCCGGGAACTGGTCGCGCAGCGCGAGGGCGGAGTTGAGGGGGGTCTGGATGTTCATAGCCGCTCCTCCCTGCGCGCAAAGCGCGTGGGGAGGTGGCACGGCGAAGCCGTGACGGAGGGGCCCCTCCACCGCTCTTCGAGCGGTCCTCCTCCCCATTGCTGCGCAACAGGGAGGATCATGACGCCACCTCCCTCAATGATGCCCGCGCCAGCTCGGCGATGCCTTGGTCGTCGCCCTCGATCTCGTCCCATAGGCCGGCAACGAAGCCTTCGAGCAGCAGCGCACGCGCGCTAACCGGATCGAGGCCGCGCGCCGCGGCATAGTAGAGCTGGTTCTTGTCCAACTCGCCGACCGTCGCGCCATGGGCGCATTTCACATCGTCGGCGAAAATCTCCAGCTCCGGCTTGGCATTGGCGGTCGCGCCGCGGTCGAGCAGCATCGCCTTCACCGATTGCTCGGCGTCGGTCTGCTGGCCCTCGCGCGCGACCTCGATCTTGCCGAGGAAGCTTCCGGTCGCCTTGTCGCCGAGCACGCTGCGGATGGTCTGGTGCGAGGTCGCGCCCGGGGCGATGTGGCGCAGCGTGGTGACTATCTCCAGCGTGGAATCCTCGCCGCCGATGTTGGCGCCGTAGAATGCGAAGTCGGCGCCTTCGTGCATTGTCACATTGAGTTCGTAGCGCCCGTAGCGCGATGCGTTGTTGAGCGCGAAAATGCGCGCGACCGCACCCGCTTCCAACACCATTTCGACGCGGCGGACGTCGACCTCGTCGCCGCTCGGCAGCCAGATTTGCTGCAGCTCTTGCTGCGCAGCAATCTCGACCCGCTGCGGTGGTGTGAGCTCGTCCCATACCGACGCCAAGGCATCGATGTCGGCGTAGCGATAGGCCTCCAGCTTGCGGGTCGGGAGGACGGTCATGCAATCCTCCCCGGAACGGGGAGGTGGCAGCGCGAAGCGCTGACGGAGGGGTCGAGACCACCTCCGAGGCTGCGCGGCCCCTCCACCATGCTCCGCATGGTCCCCCTCCCCGTTCCGGGGAGGATTTGGGAGATCGCCCTCACGCCGCCACCTCCTGATATCCCTCACGCTCAAGTTCGTGCGCCAGCTCGGGCCCGCCCGAACGCACGATCTTGCCTCGTGACAACACATGCACCTGGTCCGGCGTCACATAGTCGAGCAGCCGCTGGTAATGGGTGATCAGCAGCACGCTCTTATCCGGCGCGCGCATGATCGAATTGATGCCGTGGCCGACCGCTTTCAGCGCGTCGATGTCGAGGCCGCTGTCGGTCTCGTCGAGGATCGCGAGGCGGGGGTCCATGATGCCCATCTGGACCATTTCGGCGCGCTTCTTCTCGCCGCCGGAAAAGCCGACATTGACCGGGCGCTTGAGCATCTCCGCGTCCATGCCGAGCAGCGCCGCCTTGTCCTTCGACAGGCGGATGAATTCGGCGCCGCTGAGCTCCTTCTCGCCGCGCGATCGGCGCTGCGAGTTGAGGCTTTCGCGCAGGAACTGGAGGTAGGAGACGCCGGGGATTTCGACCGGATATTGGAAGCCGAGGAACATGCCCGCCGCGGCCCGCTCGTGCGGCTCCATGGCGAGGAGGTCCACTACCCTCCCGCCGGAGCGGGAGGGGCTGGGGGAGGGCATGTCCCCGTTGTTTTTTTTATTGTTTATCCTTCTCGGTTCGCGAGTCGAACG
>JALYNQ010000075.1 GCA_030773115.1 Pseudomonadota bacterium | reverse complement strand
TGAGCCGCTCCGCGACGCCCTCGACATAGCCGGCAACGTCGCTGCACTCGATCGACAAGGAACCGCAATCCCGCGCCACCGCGCGAATCGCATTCTCCGTAACCTGTTCAATCCCGAACGTGGCCATGACCTTGGAGTATCCATATTGGTCCTACTCTTTCGTTAACCACGGAGGCGGATTAAGGCGGCCCAATGTTCATCTCCTTTGTCGAGGCGCTGCGCCGGGGCGGCATTCCGGCTTCCTTAAAGGAGCATTTGCTGCTCCTCGAAGCGCTCGACGCCGAGGTCATCGCTGCCGAGCCGGAACAATTCTATTATCTCGCCCGCGCGACCTTCGTTCATGACGAAGGCCAACTCGACCGCTTCGACCGCGTCTTCAGCGAGGTGTTCAAGGGCCTCATTCCCACCGGCGATGGGATTCATGCGGAAATTCCCGAGGAATGGCTGCGCCTGGTGGCGGAGGCCTATCTTACCCCCGAGCAGATGGAAGCGATCAAGAGCCTCGGATCGTGGGACGAGATCATGCAGGCGCTGAAGGACCGGCTGGCCGAGCAGCAGGGTCGGCATCAGGGCGGCAACAAATGGATCGGCACCGGCGGCACCTCTCCCTTCGGCCATGGCGGATACAACCCCGAAGGAGTCAGGATCGGCGGGCCGGGCCGACAGGGCCGGGCGATCAAGGTATGGGAGAAACGCGAATTCCGTGACCTCGACGGCACCCAGGAACTCGGCACGCGCAACATTAAGGTCGCGTTACGCCGCCTCCGCCGCTTCGCCCGCGAGGGCGCGGCGGAGGAGCTGGACCTGGACGGAACGATCGACGGCACCGCGCGGCGCGGATGGCTCGACGTCAAGCTGCGGCCGGAACGGCACAATGCAGTCAAGATCCTGCTGTTCCTCGACATTGGCGGGTCAATGGACGGTCATGTCCAGCTTTGCGAGGAGCTGTTCTCCGCCTGCCGCGCCGAGTTCAAGCATCTCGAGCACTTCTACTTCCACAATTGCATCTACGAGGGCGTGTGGAAGGACAATCGGCGGCGCCATGTCGAGAAGACGCCGACCCATGACATAATCCACAAGTTCGGCCCCGACCATAAGCTGGTGATCGTCGGTGACGCATCGATGAGCCCGTATGAAATCACGCATGCCGGCGGATCGATCGAGCATTTCAACGAGGAGGCAGGCGCGGTGTGGCTCAAGCGCCTGACAAACGCCTATTCGTCGGCAGCCTGGATCAACCCGACGCCAGCGGCCTATTGGGGCCACAGCGCCTCTACCGCGATCCTGAAGCGGCTGATGAATGATCGGATGTACGCGCTGACGCTCGACGGCCTGGAGGAGGCGATGCGCGAGCTCAGCCGGAAGCGCTAGCGCTCAATTACCCGGGAAGGTCGGCTGATCCTCGCGGCTGCTGCCGAGCCGGCCCTGCGCCTCGCCGTAGCGATCCTGGTTCTCCTCGGCGTAGCGGACCCATTCGCGCCGTGTCAGGCAGAGCCGGCTGTGCGATACCAGCGAGCCGGTCTTGGTGATCCGCTTGCACACCACCTCGTCGGGCGACTTGCCGCCAATCGATGCAACCTTGGCTGCTGGCGCGACGCCGGGAATCCGCCAGTTCACGAACCCGTCGTGGACGGCTTCGCGCGCCTTCCCGTCGCTGTCGAGCGTCGGCTTGAATGTCGCGTGATTGACGATCAGGTCGCAGGTTTCGCGGTCGAGACGCTCGAAACCGCTGCCTTCTGTCACTTTGCAGGCCAGCACATTGCCCTTGGCGTCGACGTCGGCCCGGAAGCGGACCGCGCCCTGCTCGCCTGCGGCCAGGGCGCGCGGCGGATATTTGCTGAAGATGAACTCGCCGTTTTTGGATTGGACCGATTGCATCGGATCCGGTGCGGCCCCGTTGATCGATATGGCAGATGCGAAGAGAAGCAGGCTGGCCAACATAAGGCACCTCCATCCAGGAAGGGCCGCTACTACACTCTTCGTTCAATTCGCTGCAAATTGAAATCGACCAACGACAATTAGTAGAGCAGATATGGCTTTCGCTCCTCGGCCCAGGCCTCTTCATCCAGGGCCGCCATCTGGTCGAGGTCCCCCGGTTCGCCATTGTCGTTGTCGACCCACTCGCGCAGCAAGGGCGATCCGTTGATCACGTCGATCGGCAGCTTCCCGAACGCATATTCGTAGGGGAAATCGCGCCACAGATCATATTCCGGGAACATCCTGCGGATCGCCTTGAAGGCCAGCGCCTGAAGCCGCCAGGGCTTGAACAATTCATGGCTATAGGCCTGGCCTTCAGCATGGATGTGCACGCCGCTGCACAGCTGGCCGACATGCTTGTGGAAGGTCGGCTCGAACCAGATGTCGCGCAGGATGCAGCCCTCGAGCCAGTGCGGCGCGAGGTCGCGCATGATCTTCATCACTGCTCGTGCTTCGATGTCCGGCGCGCCGAACAATTCCAAAGGCCGGGTGGTACCCCTGCCCTCGCTGAGCGTCGCTCCTTCCAGCATGACCGTGCCGGCGTAGCAGCGGGCCATGTTGAGGTTGGGCGCGTTGGGGGACGGATTAACCCAGACACGGTCATCGGGCCAACCGAAGCCCGGCCTGTCGTCGGGGCGATAGCCCTCCATCTCGATCACCCGATAATCGACATCGAGTTTGAAATGATCGACGAACCATTTGCCCAATTCGCCGAGGGTCAGGCCGTGACGCATCGGGATCGGACCGGCACCGACGAAGCTCTCCCAGCCGGGGCGCAATGTGAGCCCCTCGATCGGACGGCCGGCGGGATTGGGCCGGTCGAGCACCCAAACGCTCTTCTTATGCTCGGCGGCGGCTTCCAGCATGTAGAGCAGGGTCGTGATGAAGGTGTAGATGCGGCAACCCAGGTCCTGCAGGTCGACCAGCACGGTGTCGAAAGTCGACATCGACTGGCCGCTTGGACGCCGCACCTCGCCGTAGAGGCTGAACACTGGGATCTCATGCTCCGGATCGATAAAGTCGAGGCTCTCGACCATATTGTCCTGCTTGTCGCCGCGCAGCCCGTGCTGGGGTCCGAACGCCGCGGTGAGGCGCAGCCCGGTGGCCGCAAGCGCGTCGAGGCTGTGCGTGAGGTCGCCGGTGACCGAGGCAGGATGGGCGATCAGCGCGACTCGCTTACCTTCAAGCGGGGCGCGCAGCTCGCGGTCCACCAGCAGCCGTTCGACCCCGAGCATCATTCTGCGCTTACTCCGTCAAAGATCAGTGACCGCACCGCGGCGGCGTGAAAATCGGGCTCGCCCGGCGCGAAGGCCGTGGCCCAGTAACGGGTCACCGCATCGGCTTCCAAGACCACCGCCGTCAAGCCGATATGGGCAGGATTCGGGAGTTGAGACTCGATCTTGGCAATCAATGTCAAACCTTTGGTATCGATCGATGTTTCTATTTTTATCGCAGCTGAGACGTCACGCATGCCGGTGCGATGGTCGTCGAATTCATAGGCTGCCCAAGCGCCCGATGGCGACAGATTATATTCGCGATAGCCGGTGCCGCCGTGGGCAACGAACAGCTCGAAGCATGTGCTCTGCCACAGCCCGGTCGTGCGCTCGGGCGCGGCAGGCGGCGGAACAACCAGGCGCGAAACATCACCGATCGCCCGGAACGTCGCTACCGCCCCACCCGGTACCCGCTGCAGTTCCGCATCTACGGCCTGGATGGCGCCGGGCGGGGTGTCGGGATGGCGGACGAGCGAAGGCACGAACAACGCTATTGCGTGAGCGACGGCCTGTTGCAACCGGCCCGACAAGCGCTAAGCGGGCTGCAATGACCGAATATCAGTCCTCCCTCCTACGCCTGCTCGACGAGCGCGGTTATATCCACCAGGCGACCGACGCCGCCGGACTCGACGCTTTGGCGTCAAGCCAGGTCGTGCCGGGCTATATCGGCTTCGACGCCACCGCGCCGTCTCTCCACGTGGGCAGTCTGGTGCAGATCATGATGCTCCGCCGGCTGCAGCAGGCGGGGCACAAGCCGATCGTGCTGATGGGCGGCGGGACGACCAAGATCGGCGATCCCTCGGGCAAGGATGAAAGCCGCAAGCTGCTCAGTCACGAGGAAATCCAGGCCAATATCGCGTCGATCCGCAAGGTGTTCGAGCATTTCCTGACGTTCGGGGACGGTCCGACCGATGCGATCATGGTCGACAATGCCGATTGGCTCGACCGGCTGGCCTACATCGACCTGCTGCGCACCGTCGGTCCTCATTTCACGGTCAACCGCATGCTGACCTTCGATTCGGTCAAGCTCCGACTGGACCGCGAGCAGCCGCTGACTTTCTTGGAGTTCAACTACATGATCCTCCAGGCCTTTGACTTCCGCGAGCTTTCTCTGCGTCACGCATGCCGGCTACAGCTGGGCGGGTCCGACCAATGGGGCAACATCGTCAACGGCGTCGACCTCGCCCGCCGGATGGACGGGATCGAGCTGTTCGGCGTCACCACGCCTCTGATTACCACCGCGGACGGGGCGAAGATGGGCAAGACGGCGAGCGGAGCGGTGTGGCTCAATGCCGACCAGCTGCCGGCTTATGACTATTGGCAGTTCTGGCGGAACACCGCGGATGCCGACGTGGTCAAATTCCTCAAGCTATTCACCGACCTACCGCTGGAGCGGATCGACGAGCTGGGCAAGCTCGAGGGCCAGGAGATCAACGAGGCCAAGATCATGCTGGCCAATGAAGCGACGGCGCTGCTGCACGGCCGCGAGGCGGCCGACGCAGCTGCCGAAACGGCGCGGCAGACCTTTGACGAGGGCGCTGCTGGCGGGGCATTGCCGACGATGACAGTGCCAGAGGGAAGCATTTCCATCGTCCAGGCACTGACCGGACTCGGCTTCGCCGCGTCGAACGGCGAAGC
>JALYNQ010000074.1 GCA_030773115.1 Pseudomonadota bacterium | reverse complement strand
CAACGGGCTTGGGGTGTGAGGTGAAATCGCGTTGGTACCAGACCAGGCCCTTGTACCGGCGCATATCGGGCGTGTGGGTGACGAAGGACTGCGGCAGGTGAACCACGGGCGAGCGGTCGACGTCATACTCATACATCGCCTTTGGATCGGCTCGCATCGCCGCGGTGGTGTCGATCTCTTCATAGCGGCGCCGGCCAGCCATCACCTCGCCGCCGCGGAAATCCGAAAGTCCGTCGCGATACGGGTCGATCGACCACTTCCACGGCCCGTTGAGGTCGATTGCGGCGCGCATGTCGGCGCTGGCGAGGACCGGCTGGGGCGGGACAATTGCGGATTGCGCCGAGGCTCCCGAAGGAACCAGGGCACAGGCGAGGAGCAGGAGAAGCGCGCGGATCATCCCGCCGACCCTAGCCCGCCCGGCGGTCCGATCAATCGTGATCGGCACCGTGGTCCTCCGCCAGATAGTCGGCGATCTGCATTTCCTCGATCCTTCCAGATGATGGGAGACAGGCTGATCAGGCAACCGACGGGCCTGCGGCCGGCTCAGCGCGTCTGGAGCGCGTAGAGCGCGAACGCGAAGTCTATGGGGCGGCCCTGCGGGTCCTTTAGCGGCCGGTCGTCGAGGCTGGCCTCTCCGTGGGCATAGACGTCGCCACGGCTGGCGCGCAGATAGAGCGTCAGCGCTTCCTTCTGGCCCTGCAGCGCCAGCGCGTAGCGGCGACCGGCCTGCAGCACGACGGGCGGATGGGCGCTGAAGTCGAAGCTCAGCAGGCCGGCCCCTTGCGGCCGGTAGGCGATGGCGAGGCCCTGTCCGGCGCCGAGCATTTCGGTGCCGGCCTCCACGTCGCGCAGCGACAGCCGCAATGGGTGGGCGGCGTCGGTGCCGTGGCCGTCGCCGGCGTAGAGGCTGAGCCGGCCCAGTGCGATGTCGGCGCGCGGCACGAAGGTCTGCACCAGGCGGCTGGCGCCGCCGTCGCGGTTGAAGCCCACGGGCTCGGGGGCCTGGTCGAAAGGCCGGGTGACCGAGGCCAGCGCCGGGCGGCCCGGCCAGGTTTCGGGATAGCCCTGGGCGAATTGTTGGACGGCCACGCGGGGGTCGGAGCGGCCCGGGTCCGCTGGCGCGGGCACCTTGCCGGCGGGTGGCCGAGGCGGCGTGCTGATGCCGGCCTCGGTCTGCGTGACGGGCCACATGCGGCCGTCGGCGTCGTAGTAAAGGTAGTCCATCGTGACGGAGCGGCGGTTGCCGGCGCCGGTCTGGCCATCGGGCAGGGTCAGCTCGCCGTTGTGATAGGCTAGGTAGGACTGGCCCTTGAAGTCGTCGATGAGGCCCGCATGGATGGTGTAGCTATTGCGCGTCTGGCCGGTCAGCTCGCCCTGGTAGGTCCAGGGCCCGCGCGGGCTCGGCGCGGTGACATAGGACAGGCGCTCCCAGACGTTCTGGTGCGCCATCGATGCGTAGGTCATGTAGTACATGCCCTTGCGCTTGGACAGCCACGGCCCCTCGGTGTAGTTGGGCAGCGCGATCTTCTCGATGGGGCCGTCCAGCTCGGTCATGTTCGGCTTGAGCCGGGCCAGGTAGAGCACCGGGTTGCCCCAGGCCAGCCGGGCTGTGCCGTCGTCGTCGATGAAGACGGTGGGGTCGATGTCGTTCCAACCGTAGGGGCTGGGCGTCGTGGCGTCGGTGACCAGCGCCGAGCCGCGCGCATCCTTGAACGGGCCCAGCGGATGGTCGGCCACCGCGACGCCGATGGCCTTGCCGGGCTGCGTGTCGTCGTGCTGCACGGTGGCATAGAGGTAGAAGCGGCCGTTGCGCCGCACCACCTGCGCGGCCCAGGCGTCGCCCACCGCCCACTTGAAGTCAGTGGGCTTCATGATGGAGCCGTGGGCGGTCCAGTGGCGCAGGTCCTTGGACGAATATGCCAGCCACTCCTTCATGAGGAAGAAGTCGTTGCCCTTGGCCTCGTCGCGGCCGACGTAGAGGTAGACCGTGTCGCCCAAGACCAGCGGCGCGGGGTCGGCGGTGAAGCGGTCGCGCAGCACCGGATTGGCGCCGGGCGGCGGTTCGGCCGCAGGCGCGGCCCCACAAGCGAGGGCCGCCCAGCAGAGAGCGATGCAGTGCAGCAGGTTGGCGAGGCGCATTGATAATATCCCATGTGGATTATCGCGCCATTGTCCGGCGCAGTTATTGTGTCCGCTAATTGGCCGTCGCCCTTCCATCCTCATCCGCCCTATGGTTTCGCAGGGCCGGTCAGGAGCAGCATCAGCACGCTGTGCGGCGCCAGCCGCGCTTGCAGTTTGGTGCTGGTGTCGCCTGTCTTCTTGCTCCACAGATCGGACCAGCGGTAGACGGTCTGCTTGAAATCGACCGACCGCTTGCTCAGGTCATCGGTCAGGACCTGTTTCTTCCAGTCATGGTGAACGTCGGCAGCCTGGTTGGAGCGGTTCAGGAACATCAGTGCCCATTGGCCGCCGTCGAGCGGCTTGGCATAGATCTCCAGTGGACCGTCGGCCAGGACGCGCAGCGCCTGCACACCCAGCTTGTCCTGGTTCACCGCGATCACGCCGGGGTTGGTCAGGATGCGGCGGGTCGACTCGGACATGGAACGCAGGTCGTTGCCCAGGATGAGGGGCGACGCCATCATGGCCCAGATCGACAGATGGGCGCGGTCTTCATCCTCGCTCATGCCGTTGCCCACTTCGAGCATGTCCATATCGTTCCAGTGGCCGGGCCCTGCGAAATTGCGCAGGCCTGCCTGCCTGTCGAGGATGCGCAGCACGCCCAGACCAGTCGAGAGACCGGGACTGAATTCGCAGTCGAAGCAATTATAGATATCGGGCGTGGTGCGCCACGAATGGCCGACCTGGGCGGCCCACTCCCACGGCTTGCTCATGCCCCATTCGCATATGCTGAACAGCATCGGACGGCCCGCCTTGGCGATCGCGTCGCGCATCGTGGTGTAGGCCGGTTCGGCGGTCATCCCCGGGGTGTTGCACCAGTCGTACTTGACGTAATCGATGCCCCAGCTCGCATAGGTCCGTGCATCCTGATACTCGTGGCCGCGGCTGCCGGGACGGCCGCCGCAGGTGGTTGCGCCGGCGTCCGAGTAGATGCCCAGCTTGAGTCCCTTGCCATGCACATAGTCCGCCAGCGCCTTCATGCCGGATGGGAAGCGCTTGGGGTCGGGATGGATGTTGCCGTCGGCGTCGCGTTGGCCCTGCCAGCAATCGTCAATGTTCACGTACTGGTAGCCGGCGTCCTTCAAGCCCTGCTTGACCATGGCATCGGCGGTCTCGCGGATCAGGCGCTCGTCGATATCGCAGGCAAATTTGTTCCAGCTGTTCCAGCCCATTTGCGGGGTGCTGGCCAGGCCTTCAGCCTTTTGAGCCCAGCTATTGCCGCAGGCGGCGGCACCCAGCAAGCCGCTTAACACGAGCTGCGCCATGCGTCTGGTGTTCATTTCGAATCCCTTCATCATGTGAATGCTGGCGGTCCTCCACGATTTGAAAGATTCCGCTGACGTTTTTATTCCGACCAGACAAAGCGCGCGCCGTCGCTGTCGTCGGGCATGGGGCCGGGACTGTCGGCCCGGACATCCCAGGTCTTCGGATCGATGCGCAGGAAGCGGTTGGTGGCCAATGACATCAGCACCAGTTCGCCCGTCGGTGTCTCGATCCATTGGAAGTTTTGCGCACGGCCGGACCGGCCGACCCCAAGCGTCACCCCTCCATCCTCACCAACCGTGACAAAGCGTCGGCCCGATCGCAGAGCGACGCGGCCCAACCGGCGGTCGACGATCTCGAACCGCGTCGGGACGCCCGACAACAGGCGCTCACCGCTGGCCGCCAGTCCGGTCGTCGTGCGAAACGACGTCAACCGGACCGATCGGCCGTAGGGAATGGGCCGCATGAGGCCGCGGGTCTGCGGCTGATGGACGTCGATACTGTCGAAATCGGCAAAACCGCCCTCGGCACCGGTCGTGTTGTAGTTGAACAATCCGTAGCGAACGCCCTGAAAGGTGAAGGTCTGGTAGATCAGCGCGACCTCCTCGCCGATGGGGGTAAAGGTGACGCCGTCGAACGAATAGCTGAAGCGAGCCCGTTCGGTGAGAAAATCGCAGTCGGCCCGAAGCCAGATGCGCGTTCCGGCCATCTTCACCCGCACCGACTGGTCGGGGAGCTGGTCATAGGAGATGACGGTGAGTCCGTCGGTGCCTTTTTCGACGCCCAAAGTCGCATAGGGGAGATTGAGCAGCCCCAGTCCCGCCGTGTCGCCTGGCCTCAGGTTCGATACATCGAGCAGGACGGTCGGTGCCGACATCGGCCCAATCGCCCGCTGCGTCAGGGTATTGCGCGCGTCGTAGAACGAGGTCGCCGGCATGGCGTGAAGCCGCAGGAAGCCCGGTCGTTCCGACAACGACCACTTGCCGTCGACCGGGACGTGGTTCCACTGCCACAGGGGCTGGAGCTGCTGAGCCGAAAAATCGTCGCTGCGCCGAAAGGGCACGCTCACCGGCTGCGGCGTGGCGGTCTTCGGCTTCACCCAGGTCCTTGGGCTTCGCGTCAGATTGCCTGGCAGGCCGAAATAGGGCCAACCGTCCTGCCAGGTGATCGGAGACAGGCTGAGCAGGCGGCCGACGGAATTGAAATCCATCATCGAGAAGCCCCACCATTCGCCCTCGGGCGTCTGGACGATACCCCCCTGGTGCATCGCCAGGTCATGTTTGGCGGCAGGAACAGGCCCCCAGAACGTGAACGGCGGTTCGCGCTTACCCAAGCGTATGCTCGAGGCCATGCCGAAGTCCTCGTGCGAGCTGATCGATTGATGGACCTCGTAGGGCCCCAGCACGTGATCCGCCCGTGCCGCGGGCATGCGAAACCCGCCGGCGTAATTCGCGCTGATGATGTAGTACTTGCCGTCGATCTTGTAGAAGTGCGCGCCCTCGCCCATCCCGGCGTCCTTGGCGAACAGGACGCGCTCGGTGCCCGGTACGATGTCGGTCAGGTCGTCCGTAAGTTGGGCCAGGTGCATCGCCTGGTGATCCCAGACGATATAGGCCTTGCCGTCGTCGAACAGGACGGACGGGTCGTGAAAGCTGCGCTTCATCGGCGTGCGCGTCCACGGCCCCTTCGGATCGGTCGCGGTAAACATCTGGGTCTTCTGGCCGTTGACGTTCGTGAAGATGTAGAATTTGCCGTCATGGTAGCGGAAGGACGGCGCCCAAATACCCTGGCCGTAGATATTCCGGCCGTCCTCCAGCCGGTAAGCCGGGCCGAGGTCGAGCTTGTCGAGGGCGTAGGCGACGAATTCCCAGTTGACCAAGTCCTTTGAGCGCAGGATCGGCAGGCCCGGCATGGTGTGCATGGTGGTGCCGGTCAGGTAGAACCAGTCGCCGACGCGGATCAGGTCCGGATCTGAAAATTCGTCATAAAACAAGGGATTGGTGAAGGTGCCGTTGCCGTTATCCGGCGTCCAGGTCGCGGTCGACATGCCCCTGGACGCGCTCGCCACCGGACCGTCCCGATTCAGCGCAGATGCCGGCGCCGCGCATGGAATCAGCGTCAAGGCCGCGCATGACACCAGCCCGGATATGACAATTCCTGGCGAATTCGGCCCACGCCGCATGATGCTTCCCCTTACTACTCTTCGACAGGACGAACTGCGCCGCACCCCGGACCCGCAGGGAGCTCTGCCAATAGGAGATTGTGCGAGTTACTCTGACAGCACCCCTTCAGCGGCTTCATCCTCATCCCCAACTCCGCTTGTCAGTCGATCCGTACGACCACGACCGATTTCGAAGGCAGGTCGAACACCAGCTTTCCACCGGAAACACGTCCGCGGAACGGGGCCGGCTTGATCGTGTTCGGCCGGTCGAAAGTGTTGTGGGTGTCGATTTCCGGCCCGGTCAGGATACGCCCCGTCGCCGTCTTTGCCGGCACGCCCGCGATGCCGGCCGAGACTCTCGCGGCCTTGTTCGGGTCAGAATTGACCAGCGCCAGATAGACCTTGCCATCGGTGCCGCGGGCGGCGGAGACGTCCACCGTGGGGATGGTCACGCCGCCATGCGTGTAGTTCGGCCCGGTGACGCTTGCCGCAAGCGGCGTCGCGCCCTGGAACGGCTGGTACATGTCGAAGACGTGATAGGTCGGCGTCAGCAGCATCTTCGCGCCGTCGGTCAGGATCATCGCCTGGAGCACGTTCACCATCTGCGCGATGGCGGCAAGCTTCACCCGATCCGTGTGGCGATGGAAGATGTTGAGCGTCAGGGCTGCTACGTGGGCGTCGCGAAGGCTGTTCTGCTGAAAGAGGAAGCCGCTCTTGGTGCCCGGCTCTTCGTCGTACCACGTGCCCCATTCGTCGACATAGAGCGCGATCTTCTTTTCGGGATCATATTTGTCCAAGATCGCCGAGTGCCGCGCTAGGAAGTCGTCAATGTCGCGTGCTTTGCGGAGCGTTACCGCCCAGGCCGATTCGTCGAAACCGGTTGCTGGGCCATGTTTCGACCAGTTCTCCGGCACCGTGTAATAATGCAGGCTGATCGCGTTCATCTGGTCCTTGGCTTTCGCAGCAAAAACCTCCGTCCAGCGAGCATTGTCATCAATGCCGCCACTCGCGACCTTGATGATCGGCTTGTCGGCGGGCGTCTTGATGAAGGTCTGGTAGCGCTTGTGGAGGTCGGCGGAATATTCCGGCGTCATGTTGCCGCCGCAACCCCATGTCTCGTTGCCGACCCCGATATATTTGACCTTCCACGGCTTCTCGCGGCCGTTGGCGCGGCGCTCGTTGGCCAGGGTCGTCGGCAGGTCGGAGGTCATATACTCGACCCAGTTGGCCATCTCCTGCGGGGGGCTGCTGCCCATGTTGCCGGCGATGTAGGCCTCGGCGCCGAGCAGCTCGGTGAAGTCCATGAACTCGTGCGTTCCGAACGCATTGGTTTCGGGCACCCAGCCCCAGTGGGTGTTAATTCTGACTGGCCGCTTGTCCCTCGGGCCGATGCCGTCACGCCAATGATATTCGTCGGCGAAGCAGCCGCCGGGCCAGCGGATGACCGGGACCTTGATCTTCTTCAGGGCGTCCAGGACGTCCTTGCGATAGCCCCGGACGTTGGGGATCGGCGAATCCTCGCCGACCCAGATGCCCTCGTAAACACTGCGGCCGAGATGCTCCGCAAACTGGCCGTAAACAGCCGGCTCGATCACAGGACCGGTACTGCGCGTGTCGACGGTGGCTGTGGCTTCGATCCGCTGTGCGGACGCGGGCGCGGCCGATAAGGCAACCGCCAGCGCAACGCCGGCGAACATCCGGACGGCAGATTTCAAACTGAGATCGATCATTAATTAGCTCCGCTCCCGATGCAGCCCGAACGCCTGCCGGGCCGCTCGCCTCGACAGTGCATGAGTGCGCCTTCTGATGTGCGCATTGGCTGGACTAATCACATGATTGCGTCCGATGCAATACTCAGACAAATGAACGATATTCGCCGCGGACATCCGCCGCCAGCGGATGAACGGCGAGGCTGCCGCCAGTGGCGGTGGCACCTCGATGAGATGTACGTGAAGATCAATGGCGAGATGCAATTGCCTGTGGCAGGCGGTCGACCGTGAGGGAGAGATCCTCGAGAGCTTCGTCACCAAGGACCGCGACAAGGCAGCTGCACTGAGGTTGATGAAGAAAGCGCTCAAGCGCTACGGCTCGCCTGAGGCCATCACCATCGATGGCCTTCGCTCCAAAAGACGGCGATGAACGAGCTCGGAAACCAGGCCAAGCAGGACGTCGGCCGTTGGGCCAGCAACCGGGTGGAGAGCAGCCATCTCTCCTTCCGACGACGAGAGCGGTCGATACTCAGGTACCGAAGAATGAAGACTTTACAGAAGTTCGCCTGGGTTCACGCCAACGTCCACAACCAATTCAATTCGGAACGCCAACTCATCGATCGACAGACTCTCAAGCTTCGCCGCTCGGCCGCACTGGCCCAGTGGCGGCAGCTCATGGGGTGAAGCTCCGCCTAAAAGACCGAGTTCTGCCAAGCTGCTCGAACCCTTGAATTGTTATGCAGGAACCGCGGCCGGATCGTGTCGCAGGAAGAGATTATTCGCGAGGTGTGGGGCGGACGACCCGCCAGCGCCCAGCGCGGACCTTCATCAGCTAACCCAGAGCTTGCGCGCCTGCTCGGCGATGGTGACGGCCGACAGCAGGCCGAACAGCACCACTGCCCAGACCAGCGCGGCGGTCCGGTAGCCGGCGGGGCGGATCGCGGCCGGCAGCATTCGCCGGCTAAGGACGATGAGCAGCGCTGAATAGATGAACATCATGAATGCGGCGACGCAGCCTGCGATGACCAGCAGGACCAACGGCTGGTCGAAGCCGGCGGCGAGGATCAGGGTCCCGGTCAGAACCATCGCCCAGACGAAGACGGCGTAAGCGATGCTTTCCTTGCCGCCGTGCCAGTAAATGGTGCGGATGACGTCGGCGCCCAATCGGCTGGTGAAGTCGACGATGCCGAGCGCCGCGGCGAACAGCGAGAAGGCGCCGATCGCCCAGAACAGCCGACCGAACCAACCGCCGACCGACGCCGACAGGGCATCGCCCTCGATCCTGAGGAAGCCGATGTCGCGCGGCAGGCCCTCGATCCCGCCGAGCGTCGCAAAGGCCAGCACCGAGGTGAACAGGATGGTGATGAAGCTGATCGCGACGAAAGTCGACAGCTGCTCAACATTGGCCAGCCGCCACCAGCCGCGCCAACGCGACAGGTTCTCGTCATTCACCTCGAAACTCCAGCCGGTGCCGCTATGCGCGACCGGTTCGCCGGTCAGCGGGCTCACTATTCGCGGCGCATGCACGCCCATCCCGAGCCCCTTGTCCCTGATCCAGTTCGACTGGCAAAGATTCTGGGCGCCGCCGGCGCCGGCGTAGGCCAGCGCTCCGAGCAGCAGGGCCCAGCCCAGCTCGCTGGCCGGCAGCCGCGCATCGGCGACGAGCGCCGGCGTCTGGCGCCAGAGATCGCCCGGTATCGCAAGCAGCGAGGCCACCGCGACCAGGACCGCCACCGCCGCGACCTTCAGCATCTGCGTCCGTTCGAGTGCGCGGTAGACGACCGGCGACAGCGTCAGGATGAGGCCGATCGCCACCAGCATGACGACCGCGATCCATCGGACGCTGCCGCCGACGAGATAAGTGACCAGCGTCGCCGCGCTGGTCACCCAGCCCGGCCACAGGTTCGCCGCAAGTGCCAGCAGCACGAACACCAGTCCCCAGTGGCGGCCGAGCCGGCTGAAGCCCGTGAGCACCGTTTCGCCGGTAGCCAGCGTGTAGCGCTCGATCTCCATGTTGATAAAGAACTGGGTGGCGAGGCCGACGGCCGCGGCCCAGACGAAAGCGAGGCCGACCTGGCTGGCGATGAACGGGTAAAGAATGAACTCGCCCGACGCCAGGCCGACTCCGGCAGCGACGATTCCGGGTCCGATGATCTTGCGAAATGAGGATGGCGGCGGCGGAAGCTCCGCCGGCCGCAATTCCTGCAGTTTGAAACCGTCCCCGGTGCCCATCGCGCGACTGTGTTGGAGCTGGGCGACAATTACAACCGGCGCGACACTTGATCTGATTGCGCTGCATCGCGCATGCACTGGAAATGCGACAGGGGCTCATCACGACGGCATTGTTAGCGCTCGCACTGGGCGGCGCCGCAGCCGGCGCGCAACCAGCCTCGCCGAGGGTCGAGCAGCTTCTTTCGCGGATGACCCTTCAGGAAAAGATCGGCCAGCTCAACCAGATCCCCGGCGGCCGGAGCAAGTCCCTCAATTCGAAGCTCAACGACGCCGAGCTCGAGCGCGTTCGCCGCGGCGGGGTCGGTTCCTATCTGCACGTCGCCGGCGCCGAGCCGCTCCGCAAATTGCAGCAGATCGCGGTCGAGCAGTCGCGGCTCGGTATCCCATTGCTGTTCGCGATGGATGTGGTCCACGGCTATCGCACGATCTTCCCGGTGCCGCTGGCGATGGCCAGCAGCTGGGACCCGGAGGTCGCCGAACAGGCGGCGCGGGTCGCCGCCGTGGAGGCGTCGGCAAGCGGCCTCCACTGGACCTTCGCGCCGATGATCGACGTCGCCCGCGATCCCCGCTGGGGGCGGATCGTCGAGGGTGGCGGCGAGGACCCCTATCTCAATTCGGTCATGGCCGCGGCGCAGGTGCGCGGCTACCAGGGCCGCTCGCTCGCCGCTCCGGACAGCATCCTCGCTACAGCCAAGCATTTCGCTGCTTATGGTGCCGCCACCGGCGGGCGCGACTATGACAGCGCGGATATTTCCGAGCGAACGCTCAACGAGGTCTACCTGCCGCCGTTTCGAGCCGCGGCGGATGCCGGCGCGGGCTCGTTCATGATCTCGTTCAACGATATCGGCGGAGTGCCGATGACCGCGAACAAGGCGCTGGCCAGCTCTCTCCTGCGCGGCGGCTGGGGCTATCAGGGCCTGGTGGTCAGCGACTGGAACGCGATTCCCGAGCTCAAGAACCACGGCACCGCCGCCAATGACGTCGAGGCATCCGCGCAGGCCCTCGCCGCCTCGGTCGACATGGACATGGCTGGCCTGGCCTATTCGGCAAGCCTCCAGGCGGCGCTCGATGGCGATCCGTCGCTGCTGCGCCAGCTTGACGATGCGGTCCGGCGGGTGCTGACCGCCAAGGAGAAAATCGGACTATTCGACCGGCCCTATGCCCGCAACGATGCAAGGCGCGAGAGCAGCGTAATGCTTTCGGCGGAGCACCGAAAGGAAGCGCGCGAAGCAGCGGCGCGCTCGATCGTCCTTTTGAAGAACGACGGCGGATTGCTGCCGATCGCCCGAAGCGCCCGGCGAATTGCGGTAGTCGGTGCGCTTGCCGAGGATAGCAATTCGCAGCTCGGCTCCTGGCGCGCCCAGGGCCGGGTCGATGACGTGCGGCCGCTGCTGCCGGCGCTGAGGGCGGCGCTGCCCAAGTCGGAGATCATCTTCGAGCGCGGCGCCTCGCCCGCCAATGACGACGCGTCGGGCATCCCGGCTGCGGTCGCCGCCGCACGTACGGCTGACCTCGTGCTTCTCGTCGTTGGCGAGGATTTCGATCTCAGCGGCGAGGCGAGGAGCCGGTCGGACATCAGCCTCCCCGGGGCGCAACAGGCGCTTGCCGACGCCGTGCTCGACACTGGCAAGCCGGTCGTCGTCATCCTGGCGAACGGCCGGCCGCTGGCGATCAATGAGCTCGCAAAGCGCGCGCCTGCGATCCTCGAGACCTGGTTCCTGGGGGTCGAAGCAGGCCCGGCGATCGCCGATATTTTGACCGGCCGGGCCAACCCGGGCGGCAAGCTTCCCGCGAGCTTCCCGCGAAGCACTGGCGCCCTTCCCCATGTGTACAACCATTTGCCGAGCGGCCGGCCGGCCGATCCGGACCTAGCCAAGGACACGGCCCGCTACCGCGACCTGCCGATCACCCCGACCTTCTCGTTCGGCCACGGCCTCAGCTACACCAGCTTCACCTATTCCGACCTTCGGCTGTCCAGCCCGGAGCTGCGCTCGGGCGACGAACTGCGGGTCAGTGTGACAATCCGCAACACCGGCCAAGTGCCGGGCGACGAGGTGGTCCAGCTCTACATGCGCGATCCGGTCGCGAGCGTCGCGCGACCGGTCAAGGAGCTGCGCGGCTTCCGGCGCATCTCGCTGAAGCCGGGCCAGGCCAGGCGCATCACCTTCACCCTTCGCCCGGAGCAGTTCGCCTTTTGGGACGCCGGCAAATGGCGGGTCGAGCCGGGGGCGATCGAGCTGATGGTCGGCTCGTCCTCCGCCGACATCCGCGGCCGCGCCAGCTTCCGCATCGCCGACCCCGCCGAAGGAACCAGACCCGCGGCGGCGATCATCACACCAACCGCCGGGGAGCTGCTGCGTTGAAGCACATTGTCATTGGCCTTCTGGCGCTCTTGACCGGAGCTTGCGCGACGATGCCACCGACCACCAGCTTCCCTGCCGTCGGCGCGGTCCATCGTGAATCTGCAGCGCTCGATGCTCTGATCCCGCCCAATGCGCGCATCGAGCGGCTCACCGAAGGCTTCCGCTGGAGCGAGGGCCCCGTCTGGATCCGCGAGGGCCGCAATCTCCTGCTCAGCGACGTTCCCGCAAACCGGATGTACCGCTGGTCGGAGCGGGACGGCCTTTCGGTGTTCCTCGAGCCCTCGGGCTATACCGGTCCGCCGACCGACATCTTCCGCGAGCCCGGGTCGAACGGGCTGATCCGCGGTCCGGGCAACACCATCCTCATGGGCGATCACGGCAATCGCGCGGTCGCGCGGCTGGAGCTCAGCACCAAGGCCAAGACGCTGCTGGCGACGCACTACCAGGGCAAGCGATTCAACTCGCCGAACGATCTCGCGCTGGCCGCCGACGGATCGATCTATTTCACCGACCCGCCTTACGGCCTCGAAGGCCTCAATGACTCGCGGCACAAGGAGTTGCCGTTCAACGGTGTCTATCGGCTTCGGCCGTCAGGCGAGGTGGACCTACTCGACGACAGCCTGTCCTTCCCCAACGGCATCGTCCTGTCGCCCGACGGACGGACGCTCTACGTCGCGGTTTCGGACCCGGAGCGGGCGATCATCCACGCCTATGACGTCGCTGCCGATGGCTTGGCGTCGGGCAAGCGCACATTCGCCGACATGACCGCAATGGTGAAACAGGGGCTCAAGGGCCTGCCCGACGGGATGGCAATCGACCGCGCCGGCAATATCTTCGCGACCGGGCCCGGTGGAGTGCATATTTTCACGCCGACTGGTGTGCGGCTGGGGCGGATCGATACCGGCACGGCCGTCGCCAATTGCAGCTTCGGCGAGGACGGCCGGACCTTGTTCCTGGCCTCGCACAACTTCCTCGCACGCATCCGCACCAGGACCAGCGGCATCGGAAAATGATGGCCGGCCGCGGCTGCCGAGTGGAGGTTATGCGATTGAGATTTTCATCGCCGCTATCCGCAAAACCCACGCAGGAATTCCTCATGCGGGGGCAATTTCGCGACGGCACGGCCGATGTTTGACTTCAAGCTGGCGAGGGCCTGTCGCAGCTGATGCTGACCTGGCTCGCTGAGCGAGGTGTGCCGTCGGAGCAGCGGCAGATGCTTGCCGGCCACCGGCCGCAGGGGACGACGGCCAAGAACTACGAACACCTTTCGCCGAGCTATCTCCGGGATGCGATTGCCGAGATTGACGCCTATTTCGACGAGCTCGCCAAGCTGACCACGGCCCACCTACGATACGGAAATGATACGGGCTCAAACGAAACCTTGGCCGCGTGACGGGATTTTTGCTTGTTTATCAACGACCGGGGCTGGTGGAGCTGAGGGGAATCGAACCCCTGACCTCTGCAGTGCGATTGCATGAACTGTAGCAGTTTTTCGCGGTTTTTGGTGATTTTGCTGCGGCGACATTGAGCTTTCTAAGCATAAATCGAGCTGTTTGCGATACGCCTGCGATACGCTGCCACAGACTGACTGTCGTCGGCGCTAAGGTCCGCAATAGGTGGATAGCGGACACAACGCCTCAACTTTTATCGCCGAATCTTTGTTGCTACTGCTGCGGTCGATGGAGGAACTTTCGATCCCCTTAGCCGACCGCATAGCGCGGATGACCCGCCGTGCATTCGTGGCGGTCGGAGCTGCCTTTCCGCTCGTCGCTCAGCCGGCTTTTGCGCGGCGTAAGCGCCATGCCCCAGGGGACGCCCGACTGTGGTACCGGCAGCCAGCGAGCCATTGGGAGGAAGCGCTCCCCGTTGGCAATGGCAGGCTCGGTGCGATGGTATTCGGCAGGCCTGTCCAGGAACGGCTCCAGCTCAACGAAGACACTTTGTGGGCGGGATCCCCTTATGTGCCCGACAATCCCGACGCTTTCGCCGCGCTTCCTGAGGTTCGCCGCCTGATCGCGGATGGCAAGTTCAAGGAGGCCGCCAACCTCGCTGGCGCCAAGATGATGGCGAAACCGCTGCGCCAGATGTCCTACGGGACGCTCGGCGACCTGCTGATCGATTTCGCAAACGCCGGACGACCGATCACCTATGAGCGGAGCCTCGATCTCGAGAATGCGATTGCCTTGACCCGCTACCGAACCGGCGGGGGCTGGGTCAGCCGTGAAGTCTTCGCGTCCCCGGTCGATCAGCTCATCGTGATGCGGCTCGAGGGTCCGACCGGAACCATCGACCTGGACGTGAAATATCGAGGGCCGAGACAGACGCGGCACGCCGCGCCTGATTACACCGGAGCCGCGACCGAGCCCGCGGCCATCTCGGCAGTGGATTGGGGCATGCGCGAGGAGGAGGATTCGCAAAGCCGCGACGTGCAGGTCCGTCCCGACGGCGCGGATGCGGTTCTCATAACCGGCCGTAACGAAGACGGCGAAAATGTCGCTGGTCGGCTGAGTTATGCGATCCGGATGCAGCTGCTCAGCGACGGGAAGGTCGAGGCGAGCGGCACCGGCCTGCGGCTACGTGGCGGCACCCATGCGACAATGCTCATCGCCGCGGGGACTAGCTACGTCAATTCTCAGGATGTTGGCGGGGACCCTGTGGCGGCAGTCCGACGGCAAACCGAGGCGGGGGCGCGGAAAAACTATGCGGCGATAAAGCGCGACCATGTCCAGGCACATCGAGCACTATTCAACACCATGTCGATCGATCTCGGTCGAACGAGCGCAGCGGAATTGCCGACCGACGAGCGCATCCGCGCAGCCGAGACCGGCGGAGACCCGGCCCTTGCCGCACTCTACCTGCAATATGCCCGCTGCCTTCTGATCTCTTCGTCCCGGCCCGGCACTCAGCCCGCCAATCTGCAAGGGATTTGGAATGACGGCACCAATCCTCCATGGGGCAGCAAATATACGATCAACATCAATACCGAGATGAACTACTGGCCGGCCGATCCGGCCAATCTCGGTATTTGTGTCGAGCCGTTGTTGCGGATGGTCGAAGAGCTATCGGTCACTGGTGCCCGGACCGCCAAAACCATGTATCGCGCGCGTGGCTGGGTCACACATCACAACACCGATTTGTGGCGCGCCGCAGCTCCGATCGACGGTCCGGAATGGGGCCTTTGGCCGCTGGGCGGCGCCTGGCTGTGCACGACGCTGTGGGATCATTGGGACTATAGCCGCGACGAGATTTTCCTGCGGCGGCTGTATCCGCTCATGAAAGGGGCGTCACTCTTCTTCCTCGACACTTTGGTCGAGGATCCGGACGGCAGGGGGCTTGTCACCTCACCATCGATCTCGCCCGAAAACCAGCATCCGTTTGGATCGGCGGTCTGCGCAGGCCCCGCCATGGACCGGCAGATCTTGCGGGATCTGTTCGACCGGACGATCGATGCCGGCAAGAGGCTCGCACAGGACGCCCAGGTGCTCCAGCAGCTCTCGGCGGCGCGAAGGCGGCTTGCGCCCGATCGGATCGGGAAATTGGGCCAGCTTCAGGAATGGCTGGAAGATTGGGATGCCGAAGCGCCGGAGCAGCAGCACCGGCACGTGTCCCATCTCTATGCGGTTTATCCGAGCAGTCAGCTCAACGTCCGCGACCATCCAGATTTCATCAGGGCGGCCGAGGTCACGCTCAACACCCGTGGCGACAAATCGACGGGTTGGGCGACGGCCTGGCGCTTGTGCCTGTGGGCGCGGATGGCCAATGCCGAGCGGGCCTACAGCATCCTCCTCGGTCTGCTCGGGCCGCAGCGAACCTATCCCAACATGTTCGATTCGCACCCGCCCTTTCAGATCGACGGCAATTTCGGAGGCGCTGCGGGGATCATCGAAATGTTGGTTCAGAGCTGGGGCGGCGAGCTGATCCTGCTGCCGGCGCTGCCAAAGGCTTGGCCAGAAGGGTCGATCCTGGGGGTCCGCGCACGAGGCGGGCTGATCGTCGATCTGCACTGGCGCGATGGTCAGTTGCGGCGCCTGCTCATCAAAGGTCCGCCGGGACAAAGCGTGCGTATCCGGCACGCGGGAAAGATGCGTGATGTAAGACTCAGCGGGACAGGCATCTACTCGTTGTAGAAGCCTGGACAATTCCACTCGTTGAAAGTCCGCAATGGGTCGAAGGCGGACATGAGCGCAGCGCACCCGTCGCGAAGCCGTCATTCGGCGGTCCAACCTCCATCGATTGAGAAATTGGCGCCTGTCACCTGCGCCGCGGCCTCGGAGCACAGGTAGGATGCCAGAGCGGCGATCTGCTCCGTCGTAACGAATTGCCGCGTCGGCTGAGCCGCCAGGATGACGTCATTGATAACCTGCTCACGGGTCAGTCCCCTGGCGGTCATCGTGGCCGGGATCTGCTTCTCGACGAGCGGCGTCCAGACATAGCCCGGACTGATGCAATTGGCGGTAATGCCGTTGCGGGCAACTTCCAGGGCAACGGTCTTGGTGAGGCCGACCAGTCCGTGCTTGGCGGCGACGTAGGCGGCCTTGAACGGCGAGGCCACCTTCGAATGGGCCGATGCCGTGGACAGGATCCGGCCCCAGCCCCGCCGCTTCATTCCGGGCACGGCGGCGCGCATCGCGTGAAACGCGGCGGACAGGTTGATCGCGATGATGCGGTCCCACTGCTCGACGGGGAACTCCTCGATCGGAGATACATGCTGAATGCCGGCATTGTTCACCAGCACGTCGAGCGAGCCGAAGCGCTGCTCGGTATTTCGGATCATGGCGGCGATCGCCGCGTGATCGGTCATGTCGGCGCCGTCATAATGGGACTGGACCTGATGATCCCGTTCGATGGCCTGACGCTCCGCCTCGATCTCGTCGGGCGGACCAAAGCCGTTGATCACCACATTGAATCCGTCGGCGGCGAGGCGCCGGGCGACGGCAAGTCCGATCCCGCTGGTTGAGCCGGTCACCAACGCGGTCTTTCTCGTGCTGCTCATTTCGTCCTCCAGTTTGTGAGTTGATCGCGAAGCGTGCGCCTGTTGGGCCGCGCCGGGGGTGGCGGGCGGCGGCAACCAGCGGATTATCGGATGAGCTCCTGCTGACCGGCCCCCTCTACCAGGTCGTAGACCGTGGTCCCGGCGCGCAGCGCGTGCGTCTGCCATTCAGGATGCGCCAGCGTTCGCTCGACGTCCTCGCGTCCGGCCGTCCAGTGAGCAATCATTGCCGGCCGGGTGAACAGATAGTCCTTGGCATGGCCGTCATAGGCACGGCGCCGATAGATGAGATGAGCTATGGCCCTGGATGCATCGGTGGCGGCCGTGCGCAGCAGGAGCGCTTCGGGACTGGTCCGTTCGGCGGGAGGCAGCCGCTCGAGCAGCGTCCGAAGGGCGCTTCTCAACCGATGGTCCTCGACCGCGCGATCGGTATTGAGCCGGGTCCGGCTCGAATAGCGGATGTCCTTTTCCCGCTCGAGCGCGTCGAACAGGGTGCGCGGCACGGCCCCGCGGGCGTTGAACAGATCGACCTGAAAGATCAGGAGGTCCCGATCAGCCGCCGCATCGAGAACGAACTGAAGCGGTGTGTTCGAGACAAGGCCCCCGTCCCAGTAGTGCTGACCTTCGATCTCGACGGGCGGGAACGCGGGCGGAAGCGCGGCGGAGGCCATGATGTGCTCCGCCCGGATCGGCTGCTGGGCGCTGTCGAAATAGGTGAAATTGCCGGTCTCGACGTTGACCGCTCCGACGCTGAGGCGCAGTGGTCCATCGTTGATCCTGCCGAAGTCGACGAGGCGCGCCAGGGAAGCGCGCAGTCCCGACGGGTCGTAGAAGCTGACGGCGCCGGCCGATCCCGGGTCCTGCAGCGCTGGCGGCATCAGGCGCGGAGCGAAGAAGCCCGGGACTCCGGCCAGCGCGGTCCAGGCCGCCGCAGCCTCATTGAGCCAGGAGCCGCCCGCGGCGGCGATGGCAGTCGGCACCGGCAAGGCGCGGGCGGTTGCCTCGCACCAGAACTGCCTGAGGCGCGAGAGCCGGTCAGCCGGCGCGTTCCCGGCAATGATCGCGGCGTTGATGGCGCCGATGGAGATTCCCGCGACCCAGTCGAGGCCGATCGAACTCTGCTCGAGCGTTTCATAGACGCCGGCCTGATAGGAGCCGAGCGCACCGCCTCCCTGCAGCACAAGCACCGTCGCAGCTTTGGTCCCGGCAGCTTCCTGCGCCATCGTTCGCCTCCATTCGAGGCAAGGCTCTTGAAGCATTGGCGATGGGCCAACGGTGGATGGCAGATGAACGAGCGGTCATGAATCACGGCTGGCGTTCGACCGCGGATCGTTTCACGGATTCGCCTCTGCCGCTGATCGTTGGCCGTCGTCCGATCCGCACCTGATCGGAGTCACGCCGAATCTTGGGGCTTCCGCTGTGCCTTCCGGCACGTTGCGGCAGGACCAGGACTAGAGCGACGATCATCGCAGTCAGGACCAATGACGCGACCGGCCGGCTGAACGCCAATCCGCCCTCCCTGATCGGCTTGTCGAGGAAGTCGCCGACGGCCGCGCCGAGCGGCCTGGTCAGAATGAACGCGGACCAGAAGAGCAGGACACGACTGACCGCGGTTCGGTAGTAGAGCGCGGCCAGCACTGCCAGGGTGGCGCCGAACACCAACGCCGCCCCGCCGTAGCCTAGCCCGCCGGTGTCGGCGAGCCAGTCACCGAGCGCGGTGCCCAATGTCTGGGCGGAGGTGATGGTGAGCCAATAGAAGCCCTCGGCGCGAGGCTCGTAGACGGTGTCCACATTGACCGATCCGAGGGTTCGGCGCCACGCCAGCAGGGACCACAGGACCAGGACCAACAACAGTGCCGACCCGCCGGCATAGCCGATGCCAAGCGACCTTGTGGCGAAGTCGGCCATGGCCGTACCGGCGGTCGTCGAGGCGATGATCGTCGCCCAGTAGAGGAACGGGTGAAAGCGCCTGGCCGCAATCTGCCAGTAAACGAGCAACAGCAGAACGAGCAGGAAGATCGCCGAGCCTCCCAGGTAGCCGAAGTTCAAGGTCATGGTGACGCTGTCGCCACCCGTCTCGCCCAGCGTGGTCGCGAGGATCTTGATGGCCCAGAAGCCCAGCGTCACCGCCGGAACCTTGGTCAGCAGTTCGTCTTCTGTTTGTCGTTTGGCGATGGGGTCCATGATGAGCGCTCTTTGCAATTTTGTTTGCTATCTGTTCGGCGGGGCGGCCAAGCCGCTTCCGTCGGCCAACTGCCACGCCCCGCGCTGATTATCGCCTGTTAGCTGTGCTTGTGCTTGGGCGAACTCGGGGGCCCGGCAACCCGGGTCACCGACAGGATCGGACAGCGCTGACCATCGACAATGATGCTCGAGGAATCATCGAGGGTGTCGTCGCCGAAAGTGCGGACCCCTATGGCGAAAGCTGATGACAGTCCGAAGCACGGTCCGGCAAGTTCCGCGCGGTACCACTGATCGTCGCGCGCCTGGAGATAAAGCGTGTTATCGCCGACCGCCGCCCAGTTGGTGATTCCGCGCATACTGACAAACGGAATCGAGTCGGCCGACGCGCCGGCTGGGAGGATCGCCAGCGCCACCAGCATTGCAGTTGTAAGCTTCGTAATCGACTTCATTTGACTTCTCCTTTCATTGAATTGCGAGTGCCATCCCCGTTGGGATCTCAATCGGGTCCTTTGGGTGTGGCGGCTCGAGGAGCGAACGGGGTCGCCGTGGCGGTTGCCGGTTTGCTCGGGAGATGAGCCGCGTGCAGTCCGCCAGCGACAGCAGCAGCGGCAAAAGCCCGGGCCGGCAGGCGAGATAGCGCGGACGCCAGACCGGGTGGAACTGCTCCTTGAAATGCCTCAGGCCGGCGAAGCCGTAGATCCGCCCGCCATGGTCGAAGACGAGCCGGCCGATCCATTGCGAGCGGGGGGCGAGGCGATGGCGGGCAAGTCCGGCCAGCGGCGCCATGCCAAGGTTGAACCAGGCGAAACCCTCGGCCTTCGCCTCAAGCATCATGTGCAGGATGAGAAAAGGCATGGTGACGCGCGGGGCCGATCGCCGGTGGCGCATCAGATCCGGCGACGCCTCGCTCAGCGTCGCGCCCCGCCAGATGTTCGCGAAGGCGACGATCTCGGCGCCATGCCGAACGATCGCGCAGTCGAATTGCAGCAGATAGTCGGGGTCGAACCGCCCGAGCGAAAAGCCCTTCTCCGATGCGTGCTTCGACTCCATCCATTCGGCCGAAACCTCGGCGAGCTCGGGCAGCAGCGGCGCCAGCCGGTCCGGCGGCACGATCTCGAAGCCGAGGCCGTCCCGCTCGCCGCGGCGCAGGTCGGCGCGGAACGACTTCGCCGCGGGCGCGCCCAGCTCGAGGGCGGCAAGGTCGACCACGGCCTCCTCGCCGATCTTGTGCGGGACGAGGCCCGCGTCGGCGAAGAGCGCCAGGCTCTCGCCGGACACCTCGTAAAAGACCGGGCGCCCGCCCGAACGGTCGACCTGGTCGCGGAACGACCAGATCAGGCCCGGCCACTCCGACCGTTCGCCAACGGGATCGCCCATGACGATCCAGCTGCGCCCCTCGACCTGATACATGAGAAAGCTGCTGCCGCTCGCCGAGCGCAGGAAGCGCTTGTCGCCGAGCAGCGCGAGATTGGCGGAACTGTCGGGAGAAGCGGCGATCAGCTGCCGGGTCGCGTTATCGGGTTCCTCGGCGATCCGGCGTTTTCGCGCGGACCCGAGAAGCCGCTGAGCGAACAGCGCGAGTCCAAGGAGGCTCAGCAGCAGCGAGGCGCGCAGGAACCGCGGGGCCCCTCCGTCGTCGGTGAACTGCCACCACAGCTCATTCGAGTAGGCGACGTTCGAATAGATGCGGAGCCCCGCCCAGATCGACAGTGCCACCGCCGAGAGGCCGATCCCGAGCCACATTGGAGTGAGTGCGTTGCGAAGCAGGGATCCGCGGCGATAGAAGGCATCCGCACTCGCCAGCAGGAGCATCGCCGCGAGCGCCAGTGGAAGCGCATGCCTGGCACTCTGCTCAAGGATCGCGACGCTGATCGCGCCGCCGATCAGCAGCAGCACGCTGACGTCGCGAGCGCTGTCGTAGCGGCGGCAGAGCGCGCCGGACAGAATGACGAGACCCAGCCCCGCCATGCTGGCGGCGAGATTGGACAGCTCCAGAAGCGGCAGCGGCTCGAGCGCGCGGAACATGCGCAGTTCCGAGGCCGGCTCGCCGGCGGGCATCAGCAGGAAGATCCCGGCGGCGAAACTCGCCGCGGCGGCGATCAGCGGCACCGTGTAGCTCGAGGCACGGACGACACCGAGAAAGCTCTTGAGCTTCCCCGTCAATGTCTGGCCGAACTCGACGGTCAGGGCGAGTGCGAGGGGAAGGAGATAATAGACGAGCCGGTAGCCGATCAGGGCGGCCAGCAGCTGCTCCCTCGGCACGTCGGGAAGGCACAGGAGGATCAGCGTCTCGAGCACGCCGAGCGCGCCGGGGACATGGGTCAGAACGCTCACGCCCAGGGCGACGACATAGACGCCCAGCAGCTGGGCAAAGCCGATGTCCGCCGAGGCCGGCAGCAGCACGAACAGCGCCGTGGCGGCGAGGATCAGGTCCGCCGACGAGAGGATGGCCTGCTGCACCGCCGTGGCCGGCGACGGGACCGGAAGGTTTGCCCTGCCCCAGCCGACCGGCTGCCGCCGCCGCGCGCACAATCCGAAATAGGCAGCGACCATCAGAACCAGCGCCACGCCCCCCAGACGAACCGCATCGGCGGACAGCGGCACGAGCGGCGCCAATATGTGCGGCTCGGCGATCAGGCAGAGGCCGCAAAGCAGCATCGCGCCGACGAAGAAGGTGACGCTGTTGAACACGGTCAGCCGGGCGACGTCGGCCAGGCCGAGGCCGAGCGGGCCGTAGACCCGCTGCCGCATCGCGCCGCCGCTCAGCCACGACACACCGACATTATGGCTGACCGCAAAGCTCAGGAATGCGCCCCTGGCCGCATGCCGCCAGCGGAGCCGCGACCCGATCACCCGCAGGCCGAGCAGATCGTAGAAGGTGAGGACCGCATAGCCGGCGACGGTTGCAATCAGCGCCAGCGCCCACTGCCGCGGCTCGATCCCGGCAAGGCTGTGCCAGAGCCCCGCGCCGCTGATCGCGCGCAGTTCCCGCGACAGCAGCCACAGTGCCACTGCGAGCAGGGCCGCGGGCGCGAAGCGGATCGCTGAATTGATGAGCCGGTGCGTCATTGCAAATGCCTCTTTTCGCATGCCGGTCTATCGCTCCCTTCGTGTCCGGCAGGTCGCGAGCAGGTTAAGCTTTGGTCATTCCCGCGGGCGGTCCGCGAAGCGCGCGCTCGACGATGGCGGAGACCGCGTCGACATCGCGGTGGAGGCCATGTCCGCCGGCCAGCGCCACGATGCGGATGTTCGGCCCCGAGATGGCCCGGCAGAGGCTGTCGGGTTCCTGGATGCCATAGATGCAGGTCAGCGGCACCGGCGGAAGCTGGCGGACGAACGGCAGGATCGGCAGGTCGGGCCTGGCGGTCCCCAGCATTTCAGCCGGGGAAACCTGCAGATAAGCTTGGGTCCCCGGCACGGTCAGAATGATCCGGGCGATCCTTGAACGCAGGTCCGCCGGCAGATGCGCCACCGCGATCGGGATGATGTCGGAGCCGAAGGATTGACCGATCAGGACGATCGGAGCGTTGGGATTGCGCCGGATCGCCTCACGCATCGCCGCCGCCAGGATCCCCCCAGCCTGCTGAGGCGAGCGGCGTTTCGAAAAGGCGGAAAGACTGTCTACCGCCGTCACCGAATACTCCTCGGCGGCGAGCCGCTGGGCGACCTGCTTGCCCAGGCTCCAGCGGGGCAGGCCGGCATCTCCCGACATGAACACAATCGACGCGTCCCTGCGATAGCTCGAGGCATAAAGGTCCTGCACCTCAGGCCTGCTCTGCATCCAGGAATAGGCCGCCGTAGCGGCAATCAGCAGCGCCAGCAGTGCAACCGCCCAGCTGAACGCCGGGGTCGCTCTCCCCCGGAACCAGGGACCCGGGCTTGCCTTCGGACGACTGGCCATGCGCTCCTCCATCGAGTGACGGCGTCAGCTAAGCATCCGTCGTCCAGCCGGGGAGTGACCGGAGCATGAAACTTCGGTCATCCAGGGCTCGCGCATGGACAAAAATTCATGCGCCGAACGTCTCCCTGAAAGCCTGCCGGTCTCAGATAAACGTCATGGAGGTGATTGAGTGAGACTGGTTGGACGGTGGGTTCATCGGGCTAGAGGGTTGCTGCTCTTGCTGGCGGCGCTGTTGTTGCTCGCCGTCTATCAATCAGCCCGTGATGCCCAGCTCCGACGCGAGCAAAGCGCCTCTGCATCGCTGGTCCGCTCACTGGGCGTCACCGTGCGGCCGCTCGACCGGGAACTTGCGGACGAGCTGCGCTTCCCGAACGAGGCAAGCGGGCTGATCGTCACAAGCATCGCCGACGGAAAGCCCGCGGCGCATGCCGGACTTCGACCTGGGGACCTGATCGAGGAAGTCGACGGCCATGCGGTGGCCGATGCCAGGTCGATGGCGTTTGCTCTCGATCATGCTTCTGGCCAAAGCGTGGTCATCCACGCCGACCGCGGCCCTCGCGAGCTGACATTTCGTGTTCCGCGCGCATGACGCAGGCGTTTCTGTTAGGCATCGCTCGGGAGGTGATCAGGTGAGCAAGAAGATTCTGCTCGTGGAGGATGATGAGGCCACCGCTGACTATATCGCAAAGGGTCTGGACGAGGCCGGCTATGTCGTCGACCGCGCCGCCGACGGCCGTGACGGGCTCTTCCATGCGACCGACAACGACTATGCGGTGATCATCCTCGACCGGATGCTTCCCGGTATGGACGGCCTGTCCGTGCTGAAGGCAATGCGGGCCGCCGAGGTCCGGACTCCGGTCATCATCCTGTCCGCGCTCGGCTCGCTCGACGAGCGGGTGAAGGGCCTCAAGTCCGGGTCGGACGATTATCTGATCAAGCCGTTCAGTTTCGCCGAGTTGCTGGCGCGCGTGGAGGCGCTGCAGCGCCGCGGCGAAGGCGCCGGCGACGCGCCGATGACCGTGCTCGAATGCGGCGACCTCAGGATCGACCTGCTCGCCCATAAGGTTGAGCGCTCGGGTCGAAAGATCGATCTTCAGCCGCGCGAGTTCCGGCTGCTCGAGCATCTGCTTCGCCACCGCGACCAGGTCGTGACGCGCACCATGCTGCTCGAGGGCGTGTGGGATTATCATTTCGACCCTGGAACCAACGTCATCGACGTCCACATCAGCCGCCTGCGCAAAAAGATCGACCAGGACTTCGACCTGCCCCTGCTGCATACGGTGCGCGGTGCGGGATACATGATCAGCGAGAATCGGTGAGCCCGGACCTGGCACGCCGGCTCCGCTATTCGACGGGCCCGCGCTTCATCGCGCTCTATCTTGCACTTACCCTGCTCAGCGCGATTCCGCTGTTCGTGTTCATCTACCACCAGACTGATCGCCTGCTGGTGGCCGACGCGCGCGAGGTGGTCGCGGAGCATTTCAACCTGCTCGAGGCCGAGCATCGCGAGGGCGGCGTTCCGCAGCTTGCGGAGTTCATCGCCGAGACCGTGGCGAGCGGCGCCGCGGCCCATGAAGCCTATCTGCTGGTCGATTCGCGTGGGACGCCGATCGCCGGCAACCTGTCGGCCTGGCCGCCGATCAGCCCGGGCGAAGAGCGGTGGAAAGAGCTGCTTCTCTACCGCCGCGGCCAAGATCGCCCCGAGACCATCGGCTTCAGCATCGTGCACCTTCCTGAGGGCCACCGGCTGCTGATGGGGCGTGTGATGGACGACCGCGGACGACTTCGCGAAGCGCTCATCACTACTCTGGCGAGTGCCTTGCTGCTCGCAATCCCGATCGCCTTTCTCGGGAGCATGATCCTCCTCAAGTTCATGACCAGCCGCGTCGAGGCGATGGCGAACGCTGCTGCCCGGGTCGCGTCCGGCGACCTTCAAACCCGCATCCAAAGCCACGGGACCGACGATCCGTTCGACCGTCTGGCCGGGGCGCTCAACGC
>JALYNQ010000073.1 GCA_030773115.1 Pseudomonadota bacterium | reverse complement strand
GCGAGCTCCACCGCGCCGTTCATCTTGACGATGTCGGCAGATATTCCCCGTTCCTCGAGAAACCGCTCAAGCAGCCGCGGATAGGTGGTAGCGATGCGCGCTCCGGCGAGCGATTGCACCCCTGTGTATGGCACCGCCTCAGGCGCGGCGATCTTCAAGCTGCAGCGGCCGAAGGCTAGCTCCGCCAGCACGTCGTAACCCGGCTCGTCGCGTCCGAGGGCGAACTCCTCGATCACGTTCTGACCGACGATCCCGAACTCGCAGACGCCGTCGCTGACAAAGGTCGGGATGTCGTCGTCGCGCACGAACATCAGCTCGGCGGCGAAATTCTCGACCCGCGCGGTCAGGCTGTTCTTGCCGTTCTGGATGCGCAGACCTGCGTCCTTCAGCAGCTGGCGGCTGGCATCCGCAAGCCGCCCCGACTTCTGGATCGCAATGTGAAGGCGGGTGCGGTCAGCCAGCATCGCCGCCCCGCAGCCTGTCGAGGGCCAGACGATAGCCGTGATGGGGTTCCTGCCTTAGGAATCGCCCCACCCGCACGATGGTCGTCGTGCTCACCCCCGTGCCGTCGTGGATCTCACGGTAGGTCAGATCACGCTCGTCGAGCAGGCGGGCGACATGCCAGCGTTCAGCCAGCGTCCGCACTTCGGCCGGCGTGCATAGATCGGCAAGCAGCCGACCCATCTCCTCGCGGCTTTTCGGCGTCAGCAAGGCCTCGGACAACTCGTCCGTCAGCGCGGAGAGATCACGGGTTGGCGTGACGGTTGGGAGTTGGGTGGCGATCATCGTGTTTGTTCCAACGTGTTAATACGCTGGAACGCGCATAGCGAGTCAGGCCGGCTTGTCAAGCCGCCCCGCCGGCCGCCAATAAAAGAGGTTCAGCGGGTCAGGATCACCGCCGCCCCTGCTGCGCGTAAGCCTGGTACCGTTTGAATCTAGGTCAGGCCTCGCCCACTGATCCGCAGGGCCGGTATGAAGGCGCCCTTCTCGGGCGGAGGGAGCGTCAGCCGCAGCGCATCCGGATCGCGGCGGAACTTCAACTCGCCGCCTCCGAGGAGATCCACGCGCTCGATGACCGTATCGGTAAGCACGTTGCCGCCTAGCGATTGGATCGCAGTTTCGCGCTGCGGCCAATCGAGGAAAATGGCGTAAAGCGTGTCGCCCTTCTTCGTAAATCGCACGTCCTCGGCGGTGAGGGGTTTCTGCTTGTCCTCGCCGAAGGCGCCGGCCGGAGGTGGCTTGGTCGGGCCTTCGCCATATTTGCGCCAGGGACGCGTGGCGAAGATCGCCTCGCCGTTGCGCTGGGTCCAGGCAGTGAACTGGTCGACGATCGCCCCTTCTTTCTCGTCGATCGTGCCGTCGCCGCGAACCGGGACGCTGAGCAGCAGCGTGCCATTCTTCGACACGACGTCGGCGAGGATTTGCGCCACCTGCTTGGCGCTCTTGTAGAAGTTGTTGTCGTAAGTGTGCCGCGAATAGTGCCACGACCCAATGCAGGTGCAGGTCTGCCACGGCACTTCGAGAATTTCATCGAGCACGCCGCGCTCGACGTTCCAGGTGATCGCGCGCCGGGCGAACTTGTCCAGTACCCCGCCGGTCATGACCACATCGGGCGATCCGTGCCAACCGACGGCCGCGTTATAATAATGAGCGACCGCCTCCAGCCCATAATCGCCGAACGGGACGCCCGCGTGATCCATGAACATCAGGTCGGGCTTATAGTCCTCGACGATCTGCTTCTGCCGTTTCAGCCATTTCTCGACGAAGCGGATGTTGCCGGTGGGTAGGCCCTCGAGCCACTGGCCATCACGCTTGTTGTGCCAGTCCAACATTGCCTGGGCCGAGGTGATGCCCTTGGGCGGGACGTAATAAGGTCCCGTGTAGAGCTCCTGCGGGTCGAGCCCCTCCCAATATTTGCCTTCGCCGTGGTGCTTGCGCAGCCAATAGGCGTCGTAGCGGCGCCCGCGCATCGGCCCTTCCGCGTCATAGCCATAGGCCGGCTGATACCAGTGCCAAGCATGGCCGGAATGGTTCGAAATGCCAAACCTCAGGCCCGCATCGCGGGCGGCTTTCTCCCAGCCGGCGAGAATATCCTTCTTCGGCCCGACCCGAGTGCTGTTCCATTCGTGATGCTTGCTCGCGAACAGGTCGAGATTGTCGTGGTGGCTGGCCATGCCGACGAAGTATCGAGCGCCGGCCGCGGCATATTTGCGGACGAGATACTCGGGCTCCCAGTTCTGCGCCTTCCACTGGCCGATGATGTCGATGAAGCCCGTGAGGCTCGGATGGCCGTAATTCTTCAGATGGTGCTCGTAAGCCCTGTCGCCCGGTCCCTCCCATGGCTGACGCCCCTGTTGGTACAGCAGGCGCGCATACCAGTCGCCGAACTCCGGCTGGCATTGCGGGCCCCAGTGAGCCCATAGGCCGAGCTTGGCGTCCCGAAACCAGTCGGGATGACGGTAACTGGCCGCCAGAGATTGCCAGTTGGCGGTGAACGGACCTGATGTGGCAGAGCGCGCTGGAACCGCCCCGCTCGCCAGGGCCGCTGCCGACCCGGTCAGCAGCGCCTCGCGTCTCGTCAGCATTCCTCACCCCTTTGACCGCACATGAGAATCGCCCCTCCATTTTCTTGTCTGAGTTGATCTATCGCGAGTGTCCCAAGGAGCAAGTGCAGTGTGAATGATCCGCAGCACCTGACGCCGCAGTCACGGCTGCATTGTCGCGCCGCTGACGGCGTTGATCTGAATTTGGCGCGCGGGCAGGCCCTCAGCTTCGATGGCCACGACAATGGGGCCGGCCTCGATTCCTGCGCGGACGGCCGCGACGGCCCGACCATGGAAGGTCTTGCGTTGGCCCGATTGCAGGCTTGAAGCATCGCGCGGGTTGCCGTTCCCGAAACCGGCCAGCGCCCCTGCTCCGGAAACTGTCACGCGAACGTTTCGATCGCCGTCCTGAGCGTATACGCGCGTGCCGCTCGCGTCGACCAGCTCGACGGTGACGTAAGCAAGGTCTTCGCCATTGGCAGTGACCTGCTGCCGGTCCACCGACGCCACGGCCTGCACTGGCGATCCGGCAGTCTTCAATGACCAGCGTCCGGCCTCGCGCCCGTCGCGATAACCGACAGCGACGATCTGGCCCGGCGCATAGGGGACGCTATACGCCGCCTTGTACTCCGTCTCGATCCCCACGGCCTTGCGGCCAAGGCTCTTGCCGTTGAGGAACAGCTCGACTTCCGGGAACTCGGAATAGATGGCGACCTCAAGCGGCTTGCCCTCCTGTCCCGTCCAGGTCCAGCTGGGGTGGACGTCGTCGAGCGACCAGTCGAGGTGCGGGGGAACGATCGGGAACAGGTGACGATCGGGGAGATCCTCGGTTCCCTTCGGTTGCCTCACGAATGCTACGATCGGGTCGATGCCGGTCTTCCACAGCACCTGACGGTAATAGGCCGCGGGCCGCTTTCGTCCGGTCGCGTCGATTTCGCCGGAGTAGGCCAGATGCCAGGGATAGGGGCCGAGCTTCTGCCAGTCCTGGCTGTAGCCCATCCACCCGATGCCGGATTCGCCCAGATAATCAACGGCCGTCCAGACGAAGTCGCCGACCACCCACGGCTTTGTTTCCACCTCGCGCCAATAGGAGAAAGCGTCCTTGGGCAGGGATTCCGCAGTGTACATCACCTTGTCGGGCAGCTTCTCGTGGTCCTTGGTGAACAGCTCGGAATGATAGTTGTAGCCCACTACATCGAGCACCGCCGCCTGATTGGTGCTGAGCGGCTGGTCGTTGTTGATCGCCTGGGTGATGGGGCGCGTCGGATCGAGCAACCGCACGCGAGCCGCGAGTCGCTTGGCGGTTTCGACGCCTTGGGGCGTGCCTGTCTCGGGGATCTCGTTGCCGATGCTCCACAGCACGACGCTCGGATGGTTGCGGCCGCTGATGACGAGGCTGTCGACGTCCTTTTGCCAGTCGGTCGCGAAGAATAGGGCGTAGTCCTGCGCCCGCTTGCTCTTGTTCCAGGCATCGAACGCCTCGTTGATGACCAGCATGCCGAGCTCGTCAGCGGCGTCGAGCGTCGCCTGGCTCGCGGGATTGTGCGCGCTGCGGATAGCGTTGTAGCCGGCCGCCTTCATCAATGTGACCTTGCGCCGGTCGGCATCCGGAGCGCCCGCCGCGCCAATCATGTAATTGTCATGGTGGAAATTGCCGCCGCGCATCTCGATCGGCTCGCCGTTGATGCGCATTCCGTTCTGTGCATCGAATGTCACGATGCGAATGCCCAAGCGGGTGCGCCGCTCGTCGACGATTGCTTCGCCAATTCGTACCTGCTGCACAAGCGTGTAGAGGTTGGGCGAATCCGGCGACCACAGGAGCGGACGCGAAAGCTCGAGCGCTGGGGCGGCATCGACGCGCTTACCTGGGGCAATCGAATAGCTCTGCCGCGCTTCGACGACGGTCCCACCTTGGCTCGACATCACGCGTGTCAACAGGACGACGGGCTGGGTCTTGTCCGACCGGTTGACCACCGCCGACTTTGCCGAAACGACACCCCGCTCTTCAGTTGCGACGGGGGTCGTGATGAAGATGCTGTCGGGATCAATATGCACGCGTTCGAGGATCTCGAGCGCGACCGGCCGGATGATGCCCGATCCGGCATACCAGCGCGACGAGGGGTCGGGATGATTTGCCCGAACGGCGATGACGTTGTCGCCCGCCCGGACCTTACCCGTCAGGTCAACTGAGAAGGCGGTATAGCCGTAATGATGCTTGGCCAGATGCTGGCCGTTCACCCAGACGTCGGCGTCCATGTAGATGGCTTCAAAATTCAGCCGCACCACCTTGGCGGCCTCAGTGGCGGTCAGATTCAGATGGCGGCGGTACCAGCCGATCCCGCCGGAGAGATAGCCCGAATCCTGGCCGGCGATCGCGTTGGGATCGAACGGCGGGCTGCCGTCAGCCTTGTCCATGATTGACCAGTCGTGCGGCACGACCACTTTGCGCCAGGAGCTGTCGTTGAAAGCGGGACTCTCGGCGCCCTTGCTCTCGCCCTTCTGGAACAGCCAGTCCTGCGACAGGCTCCGTGTCTCCGCCATGGCCGGTGCCGCAGCGGCCGATATCCAAAGGGCAGCGATGACAGCGCAGGCCACGCTCAGCATTCGCAACACAGTCATCTCCACCTATTTGTCTGAGTTAATCTAGCGACGGGCGCCGAAAGGGCAAGTGGCAGTGGCTAGGTAGTGGCCAGCGCTGGAGCTTTGACGAACGGTACCTTGAAGCTGGTCCGCGTGGCCGCCCGCCAGACCCATTCGAGCGGGCCATAATGGAAGTGCCGAAACCAGATGTGGGCGCCGACCGTCTGGATGGCGAAGGCAACAATGCCGATGCCGAGTGATTGAGCTGCGCTGAGGTCGTCGTGCAAGCCAAGCCCAAAGCCGTAGTAGATCGGCACGAATATCAGCGATTGTCCGACGTAGAGCGTCAGGGTCATCCGTCCCGGCGCGGCGAAGATCCGCACCAGCGGCCGGGCCGCGGTTTGAAACAGCCCGATGAACAGCATCAGCTGCGCGGCGGCAATCGCGAGCCCCGTCCAATTGTCGAGCGCCGAGCGAAGGTTCTGCCGCACCGGACCATCGGCGACAGCCGACTCGAGCAGGCCGTAGGCGTAGAAATAGAGAATGGGCGAGAGCACCAGCGAGAGGAAAAGCAGCAGCCTTCGTTCCCGCTTGAACCGGTCAGGCTCGGCAAAGAAGCCGATGCGGCCGAGGACCAGCCCGACCATGAACAAACCCAACATTTGCACGACACGTCCGGCTTCGATGAAGTACGACCATTTGGCGATGAAACCACCAGTTGCGGCTGCGCCCACCGCCTGGGTAAAGGTGCCGTCCGCAAGAATCGCGAGGCTCTGATCCTCGATGTAGAGCGGCACCGCTAAGCCCCAGCCCACTCTCTCAGACGCCGCCCACGCACGCAGGAGGAGCGGGAGCTGAAGGAAGCAGATTCCCGCCATGATAAGGAGCGCGCGGTTGCTCGCGATCCGGTCGAGTAGCAGCATCGCAAATCCAAGGATCGCGAAGATCTGCAGGATGTCACCGCGATAGACCAGGCCGTGCAGCAGTCCCATGGCGAGCAGGATCGTCAACCGCCATGCAAAACGACCGCGGAAATCCTGGCCACGTCGCGCCGCGCCCCGCATGATCAGGTAGAAGCTGACGCCGAAGCACAATGACATCAGTGCATAGGATTTTCCTGAGAACAGGCCGAAAGTCCAGGTGAAGACCGCGCCGTAATCGCCGTGCAGCCAGAATAACTCGTACAGCTCGACCGAGTGGACCAGAAAGAGGCCCATCAGCGCGAAGCCGCGAAGGGAATCCAGCAGGTCGAGACGCGGCTCGGTGCTTGAGCCCCAATGTACGTCCTTCAAGTGCCACCCCACATATTGGTCTTCGGCGACCTTATTGGACCTGTACCACCACGACCGATTTCGACGGCAGATCGAATACCAGTTTCCCGCCGGATACTTTGCCGCGGTAGGGCGCCGGCTGGATCCTGTTCGGCTTGTCGAATGTATTGTGCGTGTCCATCGCCGGGCCCGTGATGATACGGCCCGTCGCGCCCTTCGCAGACACGCCGGCGATGCTCGTTGTTAAGCGGGCCGAGTTGTTCGGATCGCTGTTGACGAGCGCCAGGTAGAGCTTGCCGTCGGTACCGCGGGCGGCCGACACGTCGACTGTTGGAATAGTGACGTCGCCATACTTGTAGTCGGGCCCGTTGACGCTCGCACGAAGCGGAGTCGCGCCCTGGAAGGGCTGGTACATATCGAACACGTGATAGGTCGGGGTGAGCAGCATGCGCGGCCCATCGGTCAGGACCATCGCCTGAAGCACGTTGACCATCTGGGCGATGGTGGCGAGCTTCACCCGGTCCGTATGCCGGTGGAAGATATTGAGCGTCAGCGCGGCGACATGGGCGTCGCGGAGGCTACTCTGCTGGTACAGGAACCCGCCCTTGGTTCCGGGCTCCTCGTCATACCATGTCCCCCACTCGTCAACGTAGAGTGCGATCTTCTTCTCCGGATCATATTTGTCCATGATCTTCGAATGGCGCGTGATAATGTCGTCGAGGAAGATCGCCCTGTTTAGGGTCGCCGCCCAGGCGCTCTCATCGAAACCTGTCGCCGGACCTTTCTTGCCCCAGTCTCCAGTGGGCAGCGTGTAATAATGCAGGCTGATGGCGTTCATCTGGTCCTTCGACCGGGCCAGCATCACCTCAGTCCAATTTTCGTTGTCACCGTTGGCGCCGCTGGCAACCTTGATGATCGGACTGTGGCCCGGTGCCTTTACGAAGGTTTGGTAGCGCTTGTGGAGGTCGGCCGAATATTCCGGCGTCATGTGACCGCCACAGCCCCAAGTCTCATTGCCGACGCCGAAATATTTGACCTTCCACGGTTTCGCCCGACCATTCGCGCGACGTTCGTTGGCGAGCGTCGTCGGCAGGTCCGACGTCATATACTCCACCCAATTGGCCATCTCCTGCGGCGGGCTGCTGCCCATATTGCCGGCGATATAGGCCTCGGCCCCGAGCAGCTCGGTGAAGTCCATGAACTCATGCGTCCCGAACGCATTGTCTTCGGGAACCCAGCCCCAGTGGGTGTTGATACGGACGGGCCTCTTGTCCCTCGGGCCGATGCCGTCGCGCCAGTGATATTCGTCGGCGAAGCAGCCGCCCGGCCAGCGGATCACCGGGACCTTGATCTTCCTGAGCGCGTTGAGGACGTCGTTGCGGTAGCCGCGCGTGTTGGGGATCGGCGAGTTCTCGCCCACCCAGATGCCCTCGTAGACACTGCGCCCCAGATGCTCCGCGAATTGGCCATAGACGGCCGGCTCGATCACCGGACCGGTACTGCGCGTGTCGACAGCTGCGATCGCCTCGATCCGCTGCGCGGATGCGGGTGCGGCCGATACGGCAACCGCCATAGCTATTCCGGTGAACAGCCGGGCGGTGAATTTCAAACTGAGTTCGATCGTCATTTTTGCTCCCCGATGCAGCCCGGACGCCCGCCGGGCCACTTGCCTCGACAGTGCATGAGTGCGACTTCTGACGTGCGCCTTTGGTCGGACTAATCATGTGATGCGACGGATGCAATACTCAGACAAATGAATCCGGCCATTTTGTTGGATTGTCCCCTCGAAAGACGGGCAGGAAGAAAAAGACCGGCCGCCCGAGAGGGGTGTGGGCGGCCGGCGAAAGTTCCTCCTAGAATCTCACAGCAGCGCCGAATACGATCCGACGATCACTCTGGAACCAGCTGCGCGTATAGAGCTTGCCGCCCGGATAACCGCCCATCAGCGTCCTTTGCACGGAATTGGTGATGTTGTTGGCCTGGATCGACAAGTCGAGATGCTTGTTGACGTGGTAAGTGCCGCCGACATCCAACTGCCCGTAAGCATCGCCGTAGACCGGCAAACTGATCTTGAGCCTGTTGCTTCCCGGCGTGTCGTCCCGATTATCCTCGACACCTGGCGTCGGGTAATAATCATACTCGGGGCTTGTGCCGTTGCCAGTCGTCGTCTGCAGATATTTGGACCGCCAAGAATAGGCGACGCGCAGTGAGAACGGATTCTTTTCGTACAGCAGCATCAGGTTGTAGTTATGCTTCGACAGTCCCTGGAGAGGAATGTCGTTGTGCCGGCGTCCGAAGATATCGAGATAGGAGTCGCCCGGATTCTTGCTGTCGATGAACGTGTAGTTCGCCTCGACACCAAGCCCTGAAAGCAGGCCCGGAAGCATGTCAAAGAAGGCGCGGCCGCCAACTTCAAGACCTTTCACCGTGGCCGCCTTGTCGGCATTCCGGTAATCGTTCGCCGGAACTGTCGCCGTTTCCGTTCTGTCCTCGATTGCCGGGGTGGCGGGATCGTCAAAGTGGAGAACAACGTCCCGCTCGACCACGGTGTAGACGGGCAAATTGGTGATCCGCTTGTAGAAAGCGGCTACATGGAAGGTCGTGCCAGCCTTGGGATACCATTCGAACGACAGGTCGAGATTGTTCGACATGGTCGGCTTCAGGAAAGGATTGCCGGTTTCCGCAGTGAAACCCGCGAAGATATCTGGAAGTGGGCAGGCACCAACCGCCGGACAGTTGGGATCACGGACCCTGACGATGCTGATGTTCCCCGACCCGCGCAAGGCGTTGAAGGTCGGCAGGTCCATGGTGATATTATAGGCAAATCGCGCCTTCATCGTCTCGTTCGGCTCCAGCGCGAGATTCAACGCGGGAAGAATGCGGGTGAAGCTGGCTTTGCCGCCGCGTGGGTCAGGGCAGGTTCCCGGAATTCCGGCAGCGCACGCGTCGTTGTTAGTCCCGAGGAGCGTTTCTGTAACGCCGTCGCGTGTAAAGGTACCCCCGTTTGTCACGATGAAGCCATGGCTCTCGTTCGTCACGCGGACGATCCGCGCGCCGACATTGCCCGATATACCGATCGTTCCCGGCGCATAATCGCGCCCGAACCGGACCATTGCATAACCGGCCAGGGTTTTGGTCCTGAACGTCGTTTCATCTTGCGGAAGTACAAAGCCGGTCGGCCTGATCCCAGGTCCGCCGTAACCGGTCTGATCAGCCGGGCCCGCCGCCGAGCAATTCCACCAAAGATCGCTTGCGAACGCCGGGCCGCAGAATCCGGCAGCAGGTGGACTGTGCAGCTCATTGCGACCTTCCCCTCTGCTCCGACGCAATAGGTCGAGCGACGGGAAATACATGTTCGGAATCGCCACGTCGCCGTGGAAGAAGTTGTCGAACTCATGGATGCCGACATCTCCGGGGGCCGCATTCGCGTAGGTCATCTGCGGATCGCCGTTCCAGCCGCGACCCAGCGCCGACCAGCTGAAGCCATTGTTGAGATCGCGCTCCTTACGATCCGCCCAGCGGGCTCCAACCTTGATCGATTTGAAGAAGCCTTCCCCGAGCTCATAGTCTGTGTCGAGCTGGGCCGTTTTCAATTTCCCGCGGTTATGCTCGGTATGCGGCATCGATGCCGACCAGAAATAGCTCGCCGGATCGGCGAAGGTATCAAATGCGCTGTCGGGCAGCGTGACCTCCGGCAGACCGCTGGTCAGGTCGATGCCGTAGGCGGTCGGGAAGCTTACGTCTCGGAAGATATTGATTCCGTCCGACTTCGATGTCGACTTGACGTTCTGATAGGCGCCCGAAATCCTCAGCGGCCCCTGCCCAGGATTCCAGGTAAAGCTTGTCGATAGATCGCGCGTGGTCGTCTCGCTCGTGCCAGAGAAGCCGTTGCCGCCGGAGTTGAGGCCGCCGTCATTGGCGAGGAACGTGCCCTGGCTCCGGACGAACACGTTATCACTGGCAAGAAGCGCGTTGTTTTCGTCGAACAAGGCCTCGTCGGGATCGACCGCTAAAGCTGTCGAATCGCCGGGACCCAGCGCGGCAAAGGCGCCGAAACTGGTCTGATTATTCTTGTACTTGGACCGGAAGAATGTCTGGGTGAACTGCAGGTCGTCGCTGGGAGCCCATTGCAGCGCTCCGTAGATCCCGGTGCGGTAGCGCTGGAAATTCTCGTCGCCGAAATCGTAGCCGCCCGGGATGAAAAAGTCATCGGGAAGCAAGTTTCCGGCCCCGTCCAGCAGCTTCGTGCGGAAATAGGGCTCCGTGCGGAAGAAGTTGGACTCTGACGACAACCGGCTCCTGGCAACGTCGACCAGGACACCAATGTCACCGATGCCGGTCGACCAGCGATTGGTGAGAAGGATGGATCCGGCAAGGTCCGTCTTCTTGTAAAGATCGCCGCGGCTCGCCTCCAAGGTCGCGGCCACGTGCGGTCCGTCGTTCTTGTAGTCAAACGGAAGCTTGGTCCTGAGGTCAACCTGGCCTCCTGTACCGCCCTCGATAAGATCGGCGGTCGGGGACTTGTAAACGTCGACCGCGGCCATCAGCTCCGGCGTGACGTCGCCCCAACTCAGCGCGCGGCCGCCGTTGGTGCTGAAGATTTCGCGGCCGTTGAGGCGCGACGCGACGCCGCTGAGACCGCGCACCTGAATTCCGGAACCTTCGGCGGAGAAGTGGTCGGGATCGTTGAGCGCCGAAAAGCGGACGATGGTCACACCCTGGACGCGCTGGAGCACTTCGGTGATCGAATTGTCGGGCAGCTTGCCGGCGTCATCGGCGACGACGGAATCGATGATCGAGTCGGCATTCTTCTTGCGCTGATCGGCGGCTTCAAGCGCGCGACGGCGCCCAGTGACGACGATTGTGCCTTCCGTTTCGGATGCCGGTGCGGACTCAGCCTGTTCGTCTTCGGTGGGGGCCGGCGCAGCAGCATCTTGGGCGAAAGCTGGAGCAACAGCCAGCGCCATAATCGACACTCCGGTAAAGAGCTTGGCGGCCAGCATGCCCAAACCCGAGTTCATGTCATTCATCAAGACCACTCCCCTTTTCCCAGCACGGCGCAAAAAGAGGGCGCCGGGCAAAATCAATGTGGGTTTGGAGAGTCGATTCCGACCGCCGCAACTCGGCGGTTTTATCCCCTCCCGCCCCTGTCTTCCTCTTTTTGGGAAGATTCCCACCAGGGCGTTCTGTGTTAGCGCTAACGCCACAATTTTCGCTCGATGTCTACGATTTGCGGCAACGCAACCCACTGGAAATAGCCGATTTATTGACTATTTGTCTGAGTATTTATCCAGCTAACATGAACCAGAAGCCGTCCCACAATGCCTGAGTCCGGTTCGTAACATTTCGGAGAATTCAGAATGGCGAGCGCGCTTGGTTGCTTCCTGCGAAACGCCGCAGAAAATGCCGTGCTCGTACTTCTCAGACGGTCACGAACTCACAAGCGTCCAACCGGCCGCCAGGAGTAGAGCATGCGCGGGCACCTGGACCCAGCGCCCCGCGCCCTTACAACGCCACTCCGTGATCTGCTTGACAGGCTCCGATCAAAGTGACTGTCCGAGCATGGTTTCGACATGCTCCCGATAGCTGCGGCTGAGCATTAGTCGCGCGCCGCTCTTCAGCGCCACCTCGAATTCCCTATGGGAACGGCGTTCGAGGAAAGCGATGGATCTGAGATTCACTACGCTGGATCGATGGATACGGACGAATTGAAGCGGGTCGAGACGGGTTGCGACTTCAGCCAGGCTGGCGCGGTAGAGAAATTCGTTGTTCGCAACGTGTAGCGTGACGTAGACGCCAGCGGCTTCGATCCAGTCGATATCCTCCGTCATCACAAGTCGAGTGCTGTCCTTGGTCTTGACCACCATCCATTGCCAAATTTGGCCCGGCTTGAAGCGTCTTGAAGCCAGTTGAAGCAATTCCGACCCAAGCAGATTTGAGCCGGTCGCCCCGCCTCCAGCTTCGTGCAAGCGCTTCTTCACTCGCTCCATCATCTGTTCGTAGCGCGTATCGGCGAACGGCTTGAGGAGATAATCTATGGCGTCTGCCTCGAATGCCTGGATCGCAAAACGGTCGTGGCCAGTGACGAAGACGGTTAGCGGCATATTGTCGGCACCCAGGGCTTCGATCACCCCAAAGCCATCGACTCCCGGCATTTGCACGTCGAGAAAAACGACGTCCGGCCGTTCCTCCTGAATGATCGCGACCGCGGCCACTCCGTTCCGGGCCTCAAGGATTTTGCCGACGTCCCGATCCCTCGCCAACATGTCGGTGAGGCGCTTACGCGCCGGCGCTTCGTCGTCCACCACGAGGGCGCGGATGGATTCACGCGATCGCTTCATGCGATCCAACTCTCGTCCGGTGCAGGGGAATCTCAATCGTGACTTCGGTTCCTCCGGTCTTGCAGCGCCGAAGCGTCAGACATTCGTCACCTGAGCCGGGATAAAGCGCCTTCAGTCGCTCGAGCGTAACTCGCAATCCGTGACCGGTTGCGCCTTCCAAGCGCCAGCGCCGCGATATGCCTACGCCATTATCGACGACTTGCAGTCGCAAGCTATCTCCGGCCCTCGCTACGGAAACAACCATCATGCCGCCCGACAAACGTCCCTCGATTCCGTGACGGAACGCGTTTTCGACCAGGGGCTGCAGTAGCATCGGCGGCACCATTGCCGAAAGCGTGGCCGGCTCCACGTCGATCTGGATGTCGATCCTGTCGCCAAAGCGGACTCGTTGAATGGCAAGATAATGCTCGAGCAGCGCCAATTCCTCCGCCAAGGTTATTTCCATGCTGTCCTTGGAGTCCAGGGATCGGCGCAGCAGCGCTCCCAAGTCGCCGATCATGTTCCTGGCCAGTGCCGGATTGGTGCCCACTTCGGACGAAATCGCGTTGAGCGTATTGAACAGGAAATGCGGCTCGAGATGCAGACGCAATGCGCTCAGCCGCGATTCGAGAAGGCTTTTTTCAACACGTTCCAATTGAAGCTGGCCGGTCAGGAAGCGGTTATAGAATCTGAGGGCCAGTAAAATGCTCACGAGCGCGCAATAGGTGCCCCAGCCCCCGAGGAAGTAATAGACCGCGACATCGCTGTTGCGCAGCGGGTTCCACGGCATTTGCGGAAATGGATAGAGAAGGAGGCCGGAAAGATAAGTGTGAATGAGCGTGAAGGGGATACTCAGGAGCAGGAACAGCAGCAACGAACGCGCGATACTCGGGTCGCTAGAGGCGAGCTTGCGGTCGATCAACAGGAGCGCGGGGGTTAGTAGCGCCCATGCCCAAACGTCTGTGAGTTTCGCGACCAGCGGGTGCCATGAAAAGCTCTTGAGCGTCTCGGGGACGGCCAGGAAGACTCCAACGGCCGTCCACAACAGGAAAACGAGCGTTGCGCGCCGAACCTGAAGGAGCCGATTTCCGTTCCAGGCGCTGCCTTCGGGCACCCGATGCTCCTACCTTATCCGATTCTCCGTCGCCAGGCCGCGGAGGTCAGCCGCCGCCAACAGGGTTGCCGTCGACCAGTCGGTCGTAGCCGAGCGGATTCGACTGCCTGAGCTCGGCGGGCAGCAGATCATCCGGCACATCCTGGTAGCAAACGGGCCGGAGGAATCGGTCGATCGCCATGGTCCCGACCGAGGTCGACCGATTGTCCGACGTGGCCGGGAAAGGCCCGCCGTGAACCATAGCCGGCGCAACCTCGACGCCGGTGCCGAAGCCGTTGACGATGATCCGCCCGACCTTGTGCTCGATCAGCGGAAGCAGCCCGCGCACCTCGTCATGATCCGTTGCTGTGATGTGGAGCGACGCCGTCAGCTGGCCTTCGAGGTTATCAAGGACTCTCGCCAGCTCGGCCCGGTCGCTGCAGCGGACAAGCAGGGCGGAGGAACCAAAGACCTCCTCCCACAGCTCTCGATCCTCCAGAAAGGCTTTGGCGCTGGTGCTGAACAAGCCTGCGGCACATTGATATTGTTCGCCGGGCTGCGAGCGCGCTTCCGTCCTCACTTGCGGGTGATTGGCCCAGACGGCGACACCAGCCTCATAGGCCTGATGGATAGCCGGCGTCAGCATGGTCGCTGCAGCCGCGTTCGCAACGGCTCTTCCAGCTGCTTCGACGAACTGGCTCAGCCCTTCACCTTCGATCGCGAATAGTAAACCAGGGCTGGTACAAAATTGACCGGCGCCCATCAGCATCGAACCGACGAAGTTTTGCGCAATCGCCTCGCCCCGCTCGGCGAGTGCCCCCGGAAAGAGAAGAACCGGGTTGATCGAGCTCATTTCCGCATAGACTGGAATCGGCTCAGCCCGCTGCTGGGCGATCTTCACCAGTGCTAGGCCGCCGCGGCGCGAGCCGGTGAAGCCGACCGCCTTGATGCGCGGATCGGCGACCAGCGCCTGGCCGATCTCGTAACCGTCGTCGAACAGCAGGGAAAAGACGCCTTCCGGCAGCTCGCACTGCTGGACGGCCTCGCGGATCGCGCCGCCGACCAGCGCGGAGGTGCCGGGGTGGGCCGGATGTGCCTTGACGACAACGGGACAGCCTGCCGCCAGCGCCGAGGCGGTGTCGCCCCCCGCAACCGAGAAGGCGAGCGGAAAATTAGATGCGCCAAACACGGCGACCGGGCCCAGGGGAATCTTGCGTAGGCGGAGATCGGGACGCGGAGCCGGCGTGCGGTCGGGCAGTGCGGGATCGATCCTCAGATCGAGATAGCGCCCCTCACGAACTACCTGCGCGAACAGGCGCAGCTGGCCGACGGTGCGCCCGCGCTCGCCCTCGACCCGCGGCCGCGGCAGCCCGGTTTCCGCCATGACCCGCTCGACTAGCTCGTCCCCGAGCCCGAGGATATTGTCGGCAATGGCTTCCAGGAACCCAGCCCTGCGCTCAGGCTGCAGCGCGCGATAGAGATCGAAAGCTTCCCAGGCCAAGCGGCAGGCCCCGTCCAGCTCCTTCTGGCTCGCGGCTGGAAAGGCAGGTTGCATCAACTCGCCGGTTGCGGGATTGAACGCCCGAACCTCCGCGCCTCGATTCACCGCGCTAACTTCCGTCATTGCATCCCTCGCTCACCGGCGACGGTGCCAGGAGCGCCCGCCTCTCCGGCCACCGAGAAGCGGAACAGGATGGTGTGGTGATAGGTCGCACCTGGTTCCAGCCGCGCCGATCCGAATTCAGGCTTGTTGGGAGTGTCGGGGAACTTCTGCGGCTCCAGCGCGATCGCGTCGCCCTGGCGATAGAGCTGGCCGGCCTTGCCGACGATCGTGGCGTCCAGGAAGTTGCCCGAATAGAATTGAATTCCCGGCTGGTTCGAGAGGACGTCGAGCACGCGCCCGGACCTTGGCTCCTCGACGCGCGCGAGAAGACGCGGCTCCTTCGCAACCTTACGGTCGATCACCCAATTGTGATCATAGCCCTGACCGAACAGGATCTGCTGATCGTTCGCGCGCACCCGCGCCCCGATCGGCGTCGGCCGGCGGAAGTCGAACACCGTGCCCTCGACCGGGCGGAATTCGCCGGTGGGAATCAGGGTCTTGTCGACGGGCGTGAAATGGTCCGCGGGGATGGTGAGGATGTGCCCCATCGCGCCTTCCGGCGAGCCCTCCCCCGCCAGATTCCAGTAGGCGTGGTTGGTCAGATTGACGATCGTCGGCCGGTCGGTCGTCGCGCGATAGTCGACGCGCAGCGTGTTGTCCGGCTCGAGCGTGTAGATGGCCGTGACCGTCATCGTTCCGGGATAGCCCTGGTCCATGTGCGGACTGACATAGCGAAGCGATACGCTGCCCTGCTTCGCCTCGAGGATCTTCCAGTTGACCTTGTCGAATCCCTTGCTGCCGCCGTGGAGCGAATTGGGGCCATTGTTGAGCGGCGCCTGATAGGTTTTGCCGTCAAGTGTGAAGCGGCCGGCGGCGATGCGGTTGGCGAACCGGCCAATGGACGCTCCGAAGAACTCGCTCTTGGCGATGTAGCCGTCCATGGTCGGATAGCCGGTCGTAACGTCGGCCAGCTTGCCGTTGCGATCGGGAACGAGCAGCGCCTGCAGCGTGGCTCCATAGGTGATGATCCGGGCCTGCATCCCGCGGGCGTTCGAAAGCGTGATCGCTTCGACCGCCTCGCCGTCAGGCGCTTGTCCAAAAGGTGCGCGCGTCATAGTCGGGGTCGGTGCCCCGGGGACAGCCGCGGCTGCAAGCAAAAACGCCGCCAATGAGCAAGCCACCATCCAATCCTCCCTAGCACTCTCTTATTTGTATGAGTATATACAACGCAATGTCGGGCAGTCGAGGGTGCCTGTGACGGGAAAAAATCACAGAGGGCGAAGCACGACAGGGCACTCCCCTGCCCTCACGAGCCGATTGCGCAGAGGGAGCTGGAACGGCTCTGCGCTGATCTCAAATACGTCGCCCGGCTGTGGGCTCACGCCGTCGGCAAAGGAGAGCGTGGCAGTGCCGAAAAAGTGCACATGAACGTCGCCGGGCCGCCGACACAGACCATATTTGAAATGGTGGTGCTCGAGGTTGGCGATGCTGTGCGACATATTCGCTTCGCCCGAGAGGAACGGTTTCTCCCAGATGGTCGCGCCGTCGCGGAGGATTCGGCTCATTCCGCGCACGTTCTGGGGGAGTTCGCCGAGAAGGAGCTCGGCTCCGATCGACGCAGGACGGAGCTTGGAGTGGGCCAGCCAGAGATAATTGCCGCGCTCTGTCACATGATCCGAGAATTCGTTGGCGAGCGCGAATCCCAGCCGTCTCGGGTTGCCTTCGCGATCGACAACATAGATGCCGGCGAGCTCAGGCTCCTCGCCGCCGTCGAGCGCGAAGTCGGGCGAGCAAAGGTCCGCGCCCGGGGCGACGAGACAGCTGCCGTCGCCCTTGTAAAACCACTCGGGTTGGCAGCCCAGGCAACCGTCCTGAGGCTTGCCGGCGTCAACGCCCATCAGGAACATGCGCATTGAGTCCGTTATCGCGCCGGCCGCCGCTGCCTTGTGCATCTCGTCGCGCCCTTCGGCCGAGCCGAGGTGCGTCAGGCCGGTCCCTGTCAAATAGAGGTGGGCGGGATCAGGATGGTCGATCGGCGCCAGCAGCCGACCTTCGGCATCGGCAAGGTTCAGGTCGACGATTTCCGCCGTCAGGCGCTCCGCCACGGCCTCGGCGAGCGTAACCCCTTGATCAATTGCCGCTAAAGCCAGCTCGTAGGTGCCTGAGACCCCCCCGAGGCATCGCGCAACCCTGTCGGAATCGATTGCGACAACTTGCCTCGATCCGTGCGGCGCAATCAGTTGCACAATCCGATGCGTCATATCCGTGGCGGCTCCGCTCCCTATGAAGCTCGATCAGCAGAAACTGTCGCGCCCGTCAATAACTCATACAAATCACAGCGGGTGCTGCTCCTGATAGAGCCGCTCGTGGCTAGGCTCGCCGGTTCCGGCGTGCCTTGGTAGGCTGCGCGCCTGTCGTATCAAGCAGTGCAAGGTCAACCAATCGAGTCATTGCGGCGTGCGCAGCGTCGGAATCACCGGCAGCGATCGCTTCATATACCCGCCGATGGTCGGGAACCGGGTCGCGCTGCAACGGGCCGATGCGTTGCTTGAAGATCGTCGTCCAGGCGACGGCAGCACCAACGCCCCTGCTCAAGCTGACCAGGAACGGATTGCCAGAGGCATCGAGCAACGTGGCATGAAAATCCTGATCGGCCTGTCTGCCAGCGTCCGTGGCGAGCGTGTGCTCCGCCATTGCCTCGACCGCAGCGTGCAGGGACTCGATGTGGGCCTGTGTACGACGCTCCGCCGCCAGCTGTGCTGCGGCAGGCTCTACCACCCTTCTGAGCTCGAACAGACTGTGCAGAAGATGTTCGTCCGGCTCGTTCATGAAGATCCACGACAGCACGTCCGGGTCTAGCAAATGCCATTTCTCGCGCGGATTGACCCGCGTGCCAGTTTTCGGTCGCGCCTCCACCAAGCCTTTGGCGGCAAGGATGCGGATGGCTTCTCGATATGCCGTGCGTGAGACTTTCAGCCGATAGCTTGCCTCAATCTCGCCTTCGAGGATGTCTCCGGGCCGATGTTGGCCGGAAACGATCGAGATACCGAGGTCGCGCGCGACAGTACCGTGCAACCGAAGGGACTTGCGCCGGGCAGGTGGATCGAGACGATCCTGGTTCAATTGAGCTTTCGCCATTCCCCGCCCTTACCTTGTCCCCGTGCCGGCACAATCCAGCGCGCCCGCCAATGCGTCCGTTGACGGCAGAATTGTGTCGATATACTCAGACAAAAACAAAAAACCAATTTTAGCAGGAGACAGGGCTCGTGGCGACAACTCCGGTCCGTCAATCAAATATCCAGGACAGTGTCGCTGGGGCAAGTTACCGCCCGGCGCTGGCGCTGCTCGCCAGCCTCTTCTTCATGTGGGGATTCATTACCGTTATCAACAACACGCTGCTGCCCCACCTGCGAAGCGTGTTCGAGCTCAACTACACTCAGACGACGCTGATCGAATCGGTCTGGTTCATCGCCTACGGTGTTGCCTCGGTGCCGTCGGCCTTCCTCATCGAGCGGGTCGGCTACAAGAAGGCGATCGTTATCGGGCTGGTAATCATGGCGATCGGCGCGTTGGGAATGGTCCCGGCGGCGCGGATCCCATCGTACGAAGTTACGCTGATCGCACTGTTCGTGATCGCTTGCGGCATCGCGCTGCTGCAGGTTGCGGCCAACCCCTATGTCGCGGTGATCGGCCCCCCCGAATCGTCGGAATCGCGGCTCACGCTGGTGCAAGCGTTCAACTCGATGGGAACCTTCTTCGCGCCCTACTTCGGGGGCTATCTAATTCTGAGCCGGACAACCGGGGGCACTTCGCTCGAAGGAACCCAGCTCACCCAGGCGGAAAGGCTGGCCGACGCACAGGCGACCCAGCTGCCCTACATCATGGTTGCGGTGGTACTGGCGATCCTCGCGGTCGTCATCTGGCGCGCGAAGCTGCCGACCTTGGGTGAAGATACGCGCCGCGCCAATGCCGAGGAGCGCAAGCATCTGTCGCTGTGGAAGCATCGCAACCTCGTCTTCGGCGTGCCTGCGATCTTCATCTACCTGATTGCCGAGATCGGCGTGGCCAACCTCTTCATCAACTTTGCGATTCTGCCCGACATCGCCGGAATCACCCCCGCGGAAGCTGCCAACTACCTTGTGCTGATGTGGGGCGGGATGATGGTAGGCCGGTTCGCCGGGGCCTTCATCATGCGCGTTTTTCCGGCGGACAAGGTGCTAGCGGTCTATGCCTCGGCTGCCTTCCTGGTGATGATCGGGGCCGCCACCTTGGAAGGGCCGCTCGCGATGTGGTGCCTGATCCTCGTTGGGCTGTGCCACTCGATCATGTTCCCGGCGATATTCGCGATGGGCATCAAGGGACTCGGCCCACTAACCGAGGAGGCTTCGGGCCTGCTGATCATGGCCATCGCCGGCGGCGCGCTGGTGGTGGTGCAGGGCTGGCTGGCGGACTCATATGGCCTGCAGAACAGCTTCTGGCTGACCGTCGCCTGCGAGCTCTATGTGCTATTCTATGCGCTGTGGGGATCCAAGCCCACTAACGCAGTTGCGGCCGTTCGGCTGACGGAAGACAAGGAGAATTCGGCCGGATAGACCGCTCGGTCCGGCCGGATCAACCGCCAACCCGGAAATAACGAAGCGGTCAGGCGCTGGCCCGACCGCTTCGGCGAGATGCGTTCAATGTCCCCCGAGGGACCATCCCGCACCTTCAATAACGACAAGATTGGCCGCAATGCTCCAGCGTCTTGTTGGGCCTGTTTCAGCACGGGACATTTCGAGGGGAACCAATTGCGGCCCAAAACTATTCAGGTCGGGGAAATGACGGAGTGACGTAGTCTTGGGGGCATCCGCACAATCTTCGCTTTATTCGACAACGCCCCCGCTGGTTGGCGCGCGAACGCATGCGGCGCCGACCCTGCTAATCGTCGACGACCAACCGCTGATGGCTGAATATATCGCTTCGGTCGCCGATGAAGCCGGATGGACCGTCGACCTGGCAACCACGTCCGAAGAATTTGAAGCCAAGGTCAATGCCGGCCAGCCGGACATGATCGCGCTTGACCTCGCCATGCCTGGCCGCGATGGCGTGGAGCTGCTGCGATACCTCTCGTCGATCGGCTATCTGGGCAATCTGATCATCGTTTCGGCTTGCGACCAGGCCGTCGTCGAGAGTTCGGCGATGCTGGCGCGTGAGCATGGGCTGGCCGTCGCGGGCTATATGCAAAAGCCGATCCGCCCCGAGGCCTTGGCATCGCTGCTGGAACAGGTCGTGGCGATGATCCCCGCCTCAGCCCTCGATCGCGGCCATCAGTGAGGCGTTGCCGCCGGCGGCGGTGGTGTCGATGCAGGTGACGCGCTCGGTGGCGAAGCGCGCGACATAGTGGGGCCCGCCAGCCTTGGGACCGGTGCCCGACAGCCCTTCCCCGCCGAACGGCTGGCTTTCGACCACCGCGCCGATCTCGTTGCGGTTGACGTAGAGGTTGCCGACGCGGGCGCGGGCCTCGACGAATTTGCGGGTGGTGTCGATCCGGCTCTGCAGGCCCAGGGTCAGGCCGTAGCCGGTGGCGTTGATGTCGTCGATCACCTTGCCGAGGTCGCCTGATCCGAAGCGGACGACGTGGAGAATCGGGCCGAAATGCTCGCGATCCAAGTCCGAGAGCGACTTGATCTCAACCATCGCGGGGGTAACGAAGGTGCCATGCTTGGCTTCCGGCGGGAGGGCGATCCGGGCGAGGACCTTGCCGCTGCGCTCCAAGTCGGCGAGGTGCGCGTCGAGCGCGGCCTTGGCCTCGGCGTCGATCACCGGGCCGACATCGACGTCGAGCCGGCGCGGGTCGCCGATCCTGAGCGTCTGCATCGCGCCGGCGATCATCGCCAACATAGTGTCGGCGACATCGTCCTGGACGAACAGCACGCGCAGCGCCGAGCAGCGCTGGCCGGCCGACTGGAACGATGACGCCATGACGTCGCGCGTCACCTGCTCGGGCAAGGCCGAGCTGTCGACAATCATCGCATTCTGGCCGCCGGTCTCTGCAATCAGCGGCACGATCGCGCCGTCGCGCTCAGCCAGCGTGCGGTTGATCATGCGCGCGGTCCCGGTCGAGCCGGTGAAAACGACTCCCGCGAGCAGCGGATGCGCGGTCAGCGTTCCGCCGACGACCCTTCCTTCGCCGGGCGCGAGCTGGACGACGTCCTTGGGGATGCCCGCCCGGTGCATCAGCTCGACCGCGAGCGCGCCGATCAGCGGCGTTTGCCCGGCCGGCTTGGCGATTACCGCATTGCCCGCAGCCAGCGGCGCCGAAACCAGGCCTGTGAAGATAGCGAGCGGAAAATTCCACGGCGATATGCTGGCGAACACTCCGCGGCCGTGGAGGCGCAGCTCGTTCTGCTCGCCGGTTGGGCCCGGCAGCGGCATCGGCTTGGTGAACTGACGGCGCGCCTCAGAGGCATAGAAGCGCAGGAAATCGACGGCCTCGCGCACTTCCAAGATGGCGTCGGGCAAAGTCTTGCCGGCTTCGCGGATGCACAGCGAGAAGAATTCCTCAGCATGCCCTTCGTAGAGGTCAGCCGTGCGTTCGAGCAGCCGGGCGCGCGCTTCGCCGCCGAGCGCATCCCAATCGACTTGCGCACCATGGCCGGCGCGGACCATGCGATCGACGTCTGCGGCGGTTGCTTCGAAGACTTCGCCGACGGTGATCCGGTGGTCGAACGGTACGGTAACCGGCTTGCTCTTGCGCTTCGATCCAATTGTTAAGGCCGCGCGCCAACTTCGCCTCTCAAGCGCTTGAAGATGCGTGAGCAATGGTTCGCGCACGAGCGGATCGGTCAGGTCGACACCCGCGCTGTTGCGGCGCGCTTCGCCGAAGATCGCGTCGGGCAGCGG
>JALYNQ010000072.1 GCA_030773115.1 Pseudomonadota bacterium | reverse complement strand
CGGCGACGCCCGCGACAATGGCGGCCAGCTGATCAAGGCCCAGAAACGCCTGTCGCACCTCGAAATGCTGTCGAACAACATGCTCGACACCCTCGCCAACTCCGGCGCCGAAATCGACGATACGCCGATGATCCTGCTCGCCCAGGAAGCGATGCGGACGATCACCAACACGGTCGAGCATGCGATCGATCGCGGTGAGATCGGCATGGAGCAAGTTCACGACCGCAATTACGAGCTGATCGAGGGCTCCAACCCGCCGCAGTACAATAATTGCTTCGCCGATTTTGCCGACCAATATGTCCGGCCGATCCTTGACCAGTTCAAGGCGCGGGAGTCGCGGATCATCGGTTCGGCCATCACCAACCTCGACGGCTATTTGCCAACCCATCTCAGCGAGCGTTGCCAGACGCCGGGACCGGATCCACTGTGGAATGACGCCAACTGCCGCAACCGCCGGATCTTCATGGACGAGATTACCCGCAAGGCCTGCGAGAGCGAGAAGCCGTCGATGCTCGCCACTTACCGAATGGAGCTGGGCGACAAATATATCCCGGTGAAGAACATCTTCGTGCCGATTTATTTCAAGGGCCGGCGCTGGGGCAATTTCGAACTGGCCTACAGGGACGAGTAAGCACCCTATTTTTCCTTCGCGCAGCCTTCCGCAAATGAATTGCAGAAGATCTCCGTGTTGGTGCCGCCTCCATACGCTTGGATGATCGCAATCACTGGAAGCTGGTCGCTCAGCCGCCGGATCATCGACAATTGGTCGGCGCTCGGTTCGCTCGCGAATCCGCCATATACTATCAGGCGGCCAATGCCGTGGCGCAGCGCATAGTTTTCATTGGAGCCTTTGAGGGCCCGGGTGACCTCGATGATCTGCCCCGCGTCCCCATAAAGCTGGAAAATCTTCGGCTCAAATATGCCGGCAGCAGTCGATTTGACGGTCCGGAAGGTCAGCAAGGGAACCTTGCCATCCGAGCTGGATTCGGCGAGGCAAAGTCGGTCCGGCACCCGCTCGGTTAGGTCCGCTACCGCCCGTCCATTTTCGTCGATGAAGACGGGAATGGCCATGATGGCTATGGCCGCTGCATCCGCGCTCTGAGGTTTGACCAGCCCACTATTGGCCGGGGCCGATGCGCCGCCGCACGGCTCGGTTTGGATGATGTGAGCGGGAAGCGGCTCGCTGCCTTTGCCAAATTTCAGGCCGGCGGCCAGCGCGTCGAGGTTGATGGAGATTTCCTCCGCGCGATCGGTGGGGCCGGATACTCGGATTTTGACCATCCAGCCGCCGGCCTGGACGACGATGAGCGCCGAAGAGCCCAGCCGGGCATCCGAGCTGGCGTAGATCACGCGCCGCCCGGCCTTGGCCACGCCGCCAACCCTGACCAGCCGATCGTCGAGCGTTTTGGCGCCTTCGCCAAAGCGCCGACGAATTGCCTCGTCAGTGGCCAGGAAGGCCAGGCCGCTATCGGGAAGCGTCGGCTTGTAGATGAAGATGGTGCCGAAGACCTGCTCGTCGGGAGATGCATATTGGGCGACTAGGTCAACGCCGTTGTCGCCTAGGTCGCGCGTCTGGAGCCGTGGCAACGTGCCGGCCTGCTTTGGGACCGTGATGGAGGCCCGGAGTGCCGTCGCCTCGCCGATGGAATCCGACCACGCAACTGGCCGGTCAGGCTTTGCCTGCGATCCGGCAACGGTCGGGGCCGCGGACAAGATCGCAAGGGCCAACCATTCAACTTGGACGCTCATGCAATATTCCCCCTTGGACGCCCAAACATTGCGCCTGTTGGCCCCTTGCTAGTCAGCGCTTCGAAACGCCTGTTCCAGATCCTCGATCAGGTCCTCCGGGTCCTCGAGGCCGATGTTGAGCCGCACCAGCAGCGGGCCGGTCTCCGGCGTCGGGCGCTTCAGGTCGCGGTAGCAGATGACCAGGCTGTTGGCGCCGCCCCAGCTGTAGCCGATCCTGAAGAGCTCCAGCGCATCGACGAACCGCTCGACCTGGGCGCGGGTCCAGTTGCCGAGGATCAGCGAGAAGATGCTGGCCGAGCCGGTCCAGTCGCGCTTCCACATGTCGTGGCCGGGGCAGTCCGGGAAGGCGGGGTGGAGCAGGGCGGTGACCTCGTCGCGCTGCTCTAGCCAGCGGGCGACGGCCAGCGCCGATTCTTCGAACCGCTTCAGCCGGACATCGAGGGTCTTCAGCCCGCGCAACACCAGCGAGCAATCGTCGGGCGAAACGCCCATGCCGGTCAGCCGCTGCGCCTCGCGCAGGCGCCGGTCGAGCTTCGCGTCGCGGGTGGCGATCGAGCCGAGCAGCAGGTCGCTGTGCCCGCCTTGATATTTGGTCAGCGCCTGGGCGCTGATGTCGACGCCGGCGGCGAAGGCGTCGAACAGCATGCCCGCACCATAGGTGTTGTCGATCGCCACCGGCACGCCCCGCTCACGAGCGGCGGCGCAGATCGCCGGGACATCCTGCACCTCCATGGTGATCGAGCCGGGGCTCTCGGTCCAGATCAGCCTTGTGTTGTCGCGGATCAGGTCGGCGATGCCGCCACCGATCAGCGGGTCATAATGCTCGACCTCGATGCCGAGCGCCTTGAGCGGTCCGGCGGCAAGCTCGGTGTTGGGGCCGTAGGCGCTTTCCGGCAGCAGCACATGATCGCCCGCCTGGCACAGGGCGAGATAGGGGAGGAAGAGCGCCGCCTGGCCGCTGGGCACGATCAGGCAGTGCTCGGCATTCTCGATCGCGGCGATACGCAGCGCCAGGTCGCGGGTGGTCGGCGTGCCATAGAGGCCGTAGCGATACTGCTCTGGATCGCTCCGGTCGTGGAAATCGTCGAGGCTGTCGAATGCAATCGTGGAGCCGCGCCAGGTCGGCACCGCCAGAGCGTCGAACCGGGTCGAGGCGTAGCGATCCGGGTGGATCAGGCGGGTGGCCAGCCGCCGCCGCTTGGGATCCTCGCTCATGCTCAGCCCCTGCGCCGAGCCATGAAGGCCAGTCGTTCGAATAGCATGACGTCCTGCTCATTCTTGAGCAGCGCGCCATGGAGCGGCGGGATCGCCTTGACTGGATCGCGGTCCTGCAGGATTTGCAGGGGCATATCTTCGTGCAGCAGGAGTTTGAGCCAGTCGAGCAGCTCGCTGGTCGACGGCTTCTTCTTCAGGCCAGGCACTTCACGAACATCATAGAAAATATCGAGGGCCCGGCTGACCAGAAGTTTCTGGATGCCGGGGAAGTGAACCTCGATGATGTCGGTCATCGTGTCGCGGTCTGGGAAGCGGATATAGTGGAAGAAGCAGCGACGCAGGAAGGCGTCGGGCAGCTCCTTCTCATTATTGGACGTGATGACCACGACCGGGCGGTCGATCGCCTTCACCGTCTCACCGGTTTCGTAGACATGGAATTCCATCCGATCGAGCTCCTGGAGGAGGTCGTTGGGAAATTCGATGTCGGCCTTGTCGATTTCGTCGATCAGCAGGACGGGCAGCTCCGGCGAGGTGAAGGCGTCCCACAGCTTGCCGGGCTTGATATAGTTGCGGATGTCATGGACCCGCTGGTCGCCGAGCTGGCCGTCGCGGAGCCGGGCGACCGCGTCATATTCATAGAGGCCCTGGACGGCGCGGGTGGTCGACTTGATGTGCCACTCGATCAGGGGCGCGCCAAGCGCCTCGGCGATCTCATGGGCCAGCACCGTCTTGCCGGTGCCGGGCTCGCCCTTGACGAGCAATGGACGCCGGAGCTGGACGGCGGCGTTGACCGCGACCTTGAGATCGTCGGTCGCAATATAATTTGAGGTGCCCTCGAAGCGCATGGACACCGCCCTATGAGGCGGCGTCCTGCAGTGCAAGGATGGTTAGAAGTCGGTCCGGGCCGCGGCGCGGGCTTCCAGGAGATCGAACAGTCCGCGGTTCTGGAGCAGCAGCTGCTCACCGCCGAAGCCCAGCGCTCGCTCGCTCGCCATGCCATCGGTCCCGTCGGCAATGACTCGGACGATCGAGTCCTGGTCGGGCAGGATCAGGGCCGGCTTCTGCATGCCGATGCGGTCGGCGGCGCGGTCGAACACGGCGCGGACCGCGGGCCAGTCGGCCAGCAGGGCGGTCGCCGCGCCGAGCGCGCAGCCGCGGCGCTCGGACTTGGCAAGGGTTTCGATCGCGTGCCGCTGGCCGACCAGGGTCGCCTCGGTCTCGGCAGCGCCGGGAGTCGAGGGCAGGGGGCCGACCGAGGCAGTCAGGCGGACCAGGTAGAGTCGCTCGCGTTCATAGGCGTCCGATGCTTCACGCAGCCAATTGCGCACCGGGCCGGCAACGCAATGGCCTAGCGCGATCTCAATCAGGCCGGGATAGCGGCCGTACAGCGAGCAGAAGAGGTGGACGCAGTCGGCGAGGTCGCGGTTTGCCGCCGGGCCGCTGGCGACCAGCAGCGCGTTGCGGTGGGGATGATCCACACAGCCCTCGGCTTCGACCCGCGCCAGCTGCGCCTGGGCAGCGGTCACGGCCGTCCGGTCGAGTGCCTGATTGGTCGCCATCCCTCGTTTCTCCTCATCCACGCAACGGTTCTTGCGAGGAACCCTAGGCAGTCTTTCTATCGCGGTTACGTAAAGACGGGGTTTAGGCCGGCTTCATCTTTTGGTGAGCGAGGTTAAAAAACGGCTCAAATTGGCACGTTTTCACGCTTGGCGAGCAGATTTGGGCGCGAAAACTGTGGATAAGGCAATTTGGGGACGCCCAATAAGATGTCCCCAAATTCCTCTTTACGCTGCCATCGGAAGGACTGCGTCCACTTCGACAATTTCGACCGCGTCCACATCGACCACCTGCTGCGAGGCGGGTTTGTCGGCGGCGAAGAAGCGGGTTCCGGCGACGAGCACGCCCAGGCCGAGATAGGCGGAGACGGCAGCGACGGGGGCGACGAAGATCGGCGCGATGAAGGCCAGCCGGAGCCACAGCGGGTTGAAGCCGAAGTCCTGGCCGACCGCCTCGCACACGCCGAGGATGGTGTCGTGGCGCAGTGGAAGCGGGGTCTGGTTGGTCATGGTCATTTCCTTGTGGCTGGCAGTCAGGTTGCTCATGCCGAATTAGAAGCAAGGCCCGTGCCAATGACGGATTCGAGCCGTTTTTGCCTTGGATGAGGGAGTGGAGTTGGGCCGTGGCACCAATTTCGCCGCCCGGGTTGGGAAATTCCACCAGCGGTCCTATTCCATCGACCAGGAAGGAGATGCGGCGATGAACGACTTTGATCTCACCCCACCAACTGACGAGCAGTTTCGGGAACTGGCCGCGGACCTCGACGGGGAGGAGCGCAAGGTGCTGCTCGAGCATGGTACCGAAGCCCCGTTCTGCGGCGTGTTTCTGCACGAGAAGCGCGAAGGGACCTTCACCTGCCGTCTGTGCGGCCTGCCTTTGTTCAGCGGCGGCGCCAAGTTCGAGAGCGGCACCGGCTGGCCGAGCTTCACCTCCCCCTTTGCCGACGGCCATCTGAAATATCTCGACGACAGCAGCTACGGCATGACGCGCACCGAGATCGTCTGCGCCCGCTGCGGCGCGCACCAGGGCCATGTGTTCCCCGACGGCCCGCCGCCCACCGGCCAGCGATACTGCATCAACTCGGTCAGCCTCGAGTTCACGCCCAAGGGCGAAGCTCTGCCGGACAAGCTGGGGCGCGGAGCGCCGGAGGGTGAGGCGGTGGGGTAACGTCTGATGGGTCGTAACAAATCCGTCATTTTTCTTGCAGGCGATGTAGCGCCGCACTAGTTCCGGGCCCTGTGACGCGGCCATCCTGCCGCGGTTCAGGGGGCTCGCCATTCGCCAGATCGCAGCATTGCCGTACCGCAGTGTTGGCCGAGGCCTGAACGCTCCGGTCCAGGTGCTGCTGGTCACGTCCCGCGAGAGCCGGCGTTGGGTCATCCCAAAGGGCAATTTTGGTAATAACGTGTCGCCCCACGCCGCCGCCGCCCAGGAGGCGGAGGAGGAGGCGGGGGTGCGCGGCGCGGTCTGCCCGACCCCGCTCGGCACCTATCGCTACCGCAAGCGCAAGGGCAGCGGCGCCTCGCTGATGGCTGATGTGGAGGTGTTTCCGCTGGCCGTCAGCGAGGAGCTCAAGGATTGGAAGGAAAAGGAGGAGCGCGACCGGCGCTGGTTCACGCTGGGTGACGCCGCCAATGCGGTCGAGGAACCGGACCTGCGCGACCTCATCCGCACCTTCAACGCCAGTGAATTCAACCAGGCGACGCGGCGGGCCACCATGCTCGGCGTCGTCGCCGAAAAATCGAAAGTAGGTCCGATGTTTGCCTGGTTGCAACGCCTGATGCCGAAGACCGGCGGCTTTTTCGAGCTGTTCGAAGCTCATTCGGCCGCTGTGACCGGTGCCGCCGACGCGATCGGCCGGTTGGTCCAGGGCGGACCCGCGATGCATGAGAATGCGCTCGAGATCTTCGAACGCGAGCATGACGCCGACCAGATCATCCGCGAGGTGCTGAAGACGGTACGGCAGACCTTCCTGACGCCGTTCGACCGCAGCGCGATCACTGCCCTGATCAACGCCATGGACGATTCGATTGACGAGATGCAGGCCGCGGCTTCCGCTATCGAGCTCTATGAGGTCAAGGAGTTCGGCCAGGAAATGAAGGACATGGCGGCAATCATCGTCGATTGCGCCCGGCTGGTAGCCGAAGCCATGCCGCTGCTGCGCAACGTCGGCGCCAACGGCGGCCGCTTGCACGAGCTGACGGAGCGGCTGGTGCGGATGGAAGGCCATGCGGACGAAATTCATTCCGCGGGATTGAAGGCTGCTTTCCAGTCGCACCGTGACGGTAGCGCAATCGACTTCATCGTCCAGCGTGAGATCTTCAAGCATCTCGAGCGGATCGTCGACGCCTTCGAGGACGTGGCCAACGTCATCGACGGCATCGTCATCGACCACGCCTGAACGGGACCGGGGCGAATGCATGACATCGCACTCCCGCTGCTGCTGGGGCTGATCCTGATTGCGCTGGCGTTCGATTTCCTCAACGGGTTGCACGACGCGGCCAATTCGATCGCCACCATCGTCGCCACCAAGGTGCTGACTCCGCCACAGGCAGTCGCCTGGGCCGCTTTCTTCAACTTCATCGCCTTCCTGTTCATCGGTCTCCACGTCGCCGAGACGATCGGCAAGGGCATCATCGATCCGCTGGTGGTCGACCCGGGCGTGATTTTCGGGGCCTTGATCGGGGCGATATTCTGGAATGCGCTGACCTGGTACCTCGGCCTGCCCTCGTCGAGCAGCCATGCGCTGGTCGGCGGTCTGCTCGGGGCCGGAATTTCCAAGGGCGGCCTCGACGCCGTCGTTGCCTCGGGTGTGATCAAGACCAGCGTCGCCATCTTCGCTGCGCCGATCTTGGGCATGATCGCGGCGATCATCCTGGTGATCGTCACCAGCTGGCTGTTTCTGCCCGCCAGCGCCCGGACCGCCGACACGATATTCAGGCGGCTGCAGCTGGTTTCCTCGGCGGCCTATTCGATCGGGCATGGCGCGAACGATGCGCAGAAGACGATGGGCATCATTGCTGTCCTGCTGTTCAGCACCGGCTATCTCGAGGGCGAATTCTATGTGCCCTTCTGGGTCGTGATTTCAGCCCAGACGGTGATGGGCCTGGGAACGCTGATGGGCGGTTGGCGGATCGTTCACACCATGGGCTCGAAGATTACCAAGCTGACGCCGCACCAGGGGTTCTCTGCGGAAACCGGCGGGGCGATCATGCTGTTCGGCGCCACCGCGCTCGGCATCCCGGTGTCGACGACGCACACAATCACCGGCTGCATCATCGGCGTCGGCGCGGCGCGGCGGGCATCGGCGGTGCGCTGGGGCATGGCGCGCAGCGTCGTCACCGCCTGGATAGTGACCATTCCCGCCGCAGCCGCGGTCAGTGCGTTCTTTTATTGGCTGACGACCTTGTTCGCCTGACGCGTGATGTTCGACCTTCCGCCGTCCCATCCGGGCATTGAGATCAGCATCGCCAGCCTCGGCATTCCAAGTACATAGCCCAGACCGAAGGGCCGCAGCTGGTTGCGAAAAGCTTCGACCATTGGCGCGAGCGTTTGGGCCTTAAGGTCACTAAGTTCATGGAGAGCGGCGCCTTTTTGCCTGTCCGGTGTGACCTTAGCGGGTAGGCGAGGGAGTAACGGCGCGTGGCCGGGGAATTGCAGCTCACCCGCCAGCGTGGACCATAAAATTGCCGAGTAGGACAGCGCGAAGTGGCGCCGATCCGCATCGCCACCGAAATGGATTAAATATCAAGTCGTTATAAATCTGTTTCGGCAAAATTAATGGCATCGACAAGGGAGGGTGCCATGAAGAAGATCAAGCTGACATTCGCCGTGATGGCCCTGGCGGTTTCGAGCAGCGCCAATGCGATGCCGGACAGGGTTCCCGATGGCTATTACGACCAGATGTGGAACGTCGTGTACAACATCCTGGGCGTTCGCCGACCCTGCGTCGGGCAGCCGAGAACCTGGTGCTGACCAAGCGATAGAAGTTGAGTGCGGGCCCGCGGCTGCTCGGTAAGCCGCGGATTCCGGAGCGGGCGCTCGAAAGGGCGCCCGCTCTTTTCGTGTAGCCCTGCTGCGCTCCGTTGCTCAAGCAAGTTTCAGGCAACTCCGGCCTAATCAGTCCGTTGAAGTCCGAGACCGACCAACGGAGAGCGATATGAAGCGCATTACCCTGGCAGCGGCCGCAATGGCTGTGGTGGCCCCCTTTGGGCTGGGCGGAGCGGCGATGGCCGACCCCGGCGATTACCACAAGAAGCAGTGGGAGAAGCGGGCCGACTGCGACAAGAAGCTCTTCGAGGCGAAAAGCCGGCGCGATTTTTACAAGACGGCGGCCGAGTGCAATCGCGAGCTCGCCAAGCTCAACCGCGAGCAGCGCAAGGAGGTGGCCAAGGAGTGGCGCGAAGCCGAAAAGAAATGGCGCGAACGCCACCGGGAGTGGCGCGGGGATTATTATGATTGGGATGATTGAACGCAAACGAACGAGGGAAGGTGGATCCCGGATCAAGTCCGGGATGACGGTCAGGGTTGATCGCTGACGGTGTAGTCGATGCGGATGCGGACCCACTCCCCGATCATAGGCTTGCCGCCCTTGCGTGGCGGCCGCACCTGGAACTGCCACGCCGCCTGGCGGACGGCGCCGGCGAGGCGGGAACCGGGGGAGCTGCCGAGCTCGACGCAATCCTCGACCCGGTATCGCGGCGCGGTCCTGCAGGCGATCAGTCCCCAGCCGCCGCCCTGCATCGCCGTTTTTGGCATGTAGGCGGCCAGCTCCGTATGCGTCGGCTCGCGATACCATTCGGCGGCGTAGAGCGGCTGGCCGTTGGGCGCGGTGCCGACCTGCTGGCTGTCGCCGAGGCCGCCGCCTGAGCCGCCGGCGTCGGTGCTCCTGGTATAGCCTTCGGCGTTGCTGCCGAGCTTGGCGATGTCGGAAGCGATGAAGGTTTCCCTCGTAACCTCGATCATCTGCAGCGGGCGCTCGGGGAGCTCGATCTTCGGTTCCGGTATGGGCGGGACGGGGCGGGGCGGCCTGATTGGCGCAGGCGTGACTTCGGCCTGCTTTTGCACGGTGGCGGAGCGATCTGCTTCGCTTTCGGCGGAGATGTCGAAGGTGGTGAGGCGGCCGCCTTCGAATTCGGGCCGGCGCTTCTCGCGGAAATTGAGGGTGAAGAAGGCCAGCAGCAACAGGATCTCAATCGCCAGCGCGAGCGCAAAGGACACCGCGCGGCGGCGCGGGGAAGGGCGGTCCCCTGTTGACCTTAGGCTGTAGGTTGTCGCGCTCAACGGGCCGCACTTAGGGGGCCGAAGCTGTCGCGGCAATGAATCGCTCCAACTCCTGGTGCACCGCCACCGGAATCGGGTTAGTCTTCGCACGCCAGACAAGGGGGAGCGCGCATGAAGCTGAGCATGCTGAGGCCGCTGGCGGATGGCGGGCGTTCGCCGGCGAGGAGAGGCGAATTTGATCTATCCGTTGCCGGAGTAGGAGGCATGACGGCGCACGGTCGCTCGGGTCCAAAGTGAACAAAGTGGACAAAGTGGACACTACGTCCCCCTTCCTTTGCGCTTTTTGGGTGCGGTTGAGGCGACCCATTCCGTCTCGCTGACAATGCGGGCGCCGGACGCGGGATAGGGCTTGGCGGGGCGGGGCTGGCCGAGCTCGTCGGCCCAGGTGTCCTCGGCCAGCCGGTCGAGGTGCTGTCCGAGCAGCTGCGCCGCATGGTCCTTGCCGCGCTGGGCGATGGTGCGGTCGAGCCAGGCGCCATAGCGCGCCGGATCGCGGTAGCGCAGTACGAACATCGCCAATCGCTCGTCGAAGTAGACTCGTTCGCCGACCTGCTCGCCCTTGTAGAAGACCGGTCGAGCGACCCCGTGCAGCGCGCGCGAGAAGACGGCGTCGCTCAATGCCTGGACGGCGACCTCGAGCGCGGCATCCCAGGCGAGGCGGAAGGCGATGGCGTCGGTCCGCGTCCGCAGCGAATAAGCCGACGTGCGGCCCATGCCGACCCGCTTGCAGGCTTCATCGACGCAGCCGCACTCGGCCAGCGCCTGGATGAAGGCGATTTGTTTGTCGGGAGTCCAGCCGTCGTGGCGGGGCTTGACGGGGACGGGGGTGAAGTCCTCGCGTCGGGGTTTGTCGTCGCGTGCCATCCGCCGTCCCTCAAATGCATTGTCCCCCGGACAATGCTGGTTTGAGGAACTAAGGCACAAATTCGGGCCTGTAGGACAGCAAATTTCGAATTTTTCACGGCGTGACCGCAAGCGAGCGATTGCCGCGCAATCGGCTCGCCTGCGCCAGCGGCATCCGCCTAGGAGGAGGCCGTTTCCGGCCCCTCGCTCAACGGGCATTTGGCCTTGGTGTCGCCGGCGGCGAGCCGCTCGGCGGCTTTCTTGGTGCACACTTCCTTCGCCACATCCCGCATGATCGGCTCGAGTTCCTCGCCGATCGTCTCATGCAATCCGATCACGGCATCGTTCGATTCAACGGAGGCGACGCTGGTCACATAATGCTTGCCGACGGGCGACTGGGCGAAGGCGATCAGCTGCTCCAGCTCCTGGTCCGAGAATTCGCGGGCGTAGGCATAGGCGTAGGCATCCATCAGCGCCGGCATGAGCTTCTGCAGAGTCGGCTCGAAGCGCGCCATGATCTTTTCCGTCCGCTGTTCGGCGGCCTCGTCCTCCGCCTGCTCGGAGCCTTCGCTGGCGGCCATCGAGGCGAATCCCTCAAGCCAATCCAGCCGGTCACCGGCGGGCCTTGCAATGGCGACGAACTGGCGGGCCAGCTCAAGGCTGCGGGGCGAAATTACCGACCGGTCGCCGGCCGTTTCGACGGGCGGGGCGCCGGCGGGGGCCGCCGAAGCCAGGGTCGAAGTGGCAAGAGCGATTGAAAGGGAAGCGAACAGGATTTTCATAGGTATGACCTTCGCAAGGACCGAGCGAAGCCTTGCCTGCACGAGGTCAGGTTAAGGAATTACTTGCGAATGATTGAGCAGGGAGTGTCACTCGTAGGAATAGCTGCGCTCCGGACTTGCCCGGGATGAGCCGCGCCTGGGAAGGACGGGCGGTTCCGGCCGTCGGTCTGCATCAGCATCGACACCCCGCCCGAGCAGGCGCATCGCGAGGCGAATTTGATTTATCCGCTTCCCGAATGACCCCGAGCGGAAGGGAGGCTTTGCGAAGCAAAGGCGAGCTTCCGTCGAAGAGAGGTCATCGGCCGGCCAGCCTGCCGCGCAGCGGACAGGACTGACGTCACGGATTTACTCCGTGACGGCTGCAACGTCAGTCTGTTGGATGTTCTGGAAGGCCCATCCATTGCGTCGGCCTAATTCGATATAGGCCAGGAATTGCAATCCAGCACATCCTCTCATCCGAGAAACTGCCGACCATTACTCTCCTTCTCGCATTTTGCTCCAAAGGACAAAACACGAGCACCGGAACATCGCGTGGAGCAGATTTGATCGGCTTCCAGCTATCCATTGTCGGAGCCCTCGGATGGGGGCACCTTACCATGGATTGGAAGAGGTAGCTCTCCTTCGCGAGTAGAGACGAAAGGCGTCGTACCTCCATTCGCCCACATCTTTGCAAACTTCTCTCGCGAGCCCCCCGAAAAGTCGATGAATACACCCATCAACGCTTTCGTCGCGGTAGGTAACGAGTCAAACGTCGGGGGTGTTTGAGCAAGGGCGGCCCCTAAGAGGGCCAGAGCTGGCTGAAACAGTGTCTCGTTGGCAGACTGCTTGGTTACATGCTCTGCAATTATTTCAGCTGGCAGGCGTTCTGCTTCCGCCATGAACTGACTTTCAACCATCTTCGCTAGATGACGACCGTTGGGAAGGTATTTTTCGATCAAGGCAGAGCTGGCCCTGATCCTGGCAATTGTCGCATTTGCATCGGCCCCATATCTCAAGCCGTTTAAAGTCAAAGCGATTCGATCATCTTTCGATCTGAAGGCAAACTCAGATAGTGCATAGTCCAATGAGACAGCAGCGCAGGCAGCGGCAAAATATGTTAGCCTTCCGGCCAGAACGGCTCTTTCAGATGACGCCGGTGATGTAATTCCGTCCTCGTAGATTTTGGCAAGCGCAATGAGCGCTCGATTGGCTGATCCAAAGCCCAAATTCGTGAGTAACGATCCCTTCAATGACGTGAGCTGGTCCCGCCATTCGGTCGTACGACGAATAGCATCGGCCTCCCGCACTTGGGCCTCGAAGTCACTCTGAGGAATCACCGTGACATGGCCAGCCAAGGCACTGACGATTTTCTGGAATGGGAGAAAATCAACCAAACCAATTTTCAAAGTGCGGGCCAGCCTCTGCGTAGCTGTTCGCCGATCTGTCGTAGCTACCAGGGCAGCCTCAACGGCCAACGCAGTTTGCAACCCCTTCGTCCAAATCAGACGCTCTGCTGCTTGAGGTGATTTCTTGTGCTTTATGTCAACGATGGTTCTTCGGCGGGCAGTGCTGCCAGGACTCTCGTAGAGCCATAGATCGATGTCCGTAACGTCCTCATTTTCGAGCCTGTAGGGAACGGACCGAATGGCAAATATCCCTTGACCGCTAAAGTGAAGTCGCAGGGCCTCCTCGATAGCAATGCCTTTTGGTTGAGACGTCGGCTTGGGAGCTACCTTGCTTGTCGACTTGCGGACCATCAGAGGCGCTCCCCAGTGCGAAGGGATTCAAGGATGTTCCGAGTTGCCTTCTTGCTTTCAAAGGTTTGCTTTCCCCGAAACGCCCACCTGGACGCCTCAGGCGCCGTGAATCCTTGCATGCTCCCGACCATTGGCTGAGTTGCAACGTTGTCAGAAGAGACATCGCCTGTAGTTAGCACCTTCAACGCCATTTCACCGACGTCCTTCTTCAACAGCTTCATCGAATAGCCCCAGCGATCTGGCCAGATCTGAAGGACCCCAGCCTCTTCGAGGACGCGATAGTCCTGACCGATTGCTGTAGCAGGCCCAACGGCCTCGCCAGCGATCATCTTTCGAAGCAGCGCGGAAAGCATGGTAATTTTGCCTCGCCCGGCGGTGCTCTGGTTCATGCCGTAAAAAAGCGCGGCAACGAGCGCCTTGGCAAGATCGAAAACGTCATCGACCATCGGGTCATTGTACTTGTGGAAGGCCGACGGCCGAGTAACGAATCCGAACTCTCCAGCCGGATTATGAACGAATTCGAGGTCATACATCGAGGCCGCGTGCAGCTTGTCGAACAGTTGCCGTCCGAGCATCCGCACGACAGTGTCCAAGGACAGACATCCCTTGGCGCCCAGCTTCGCTTCCACATCGTTAACCTTCGCCATCTCCGTGGGCGTGAGGCTATCGAGGATTCGCTTGACCTTGAGGGTGGTGCCCCGCCGAAAGACATTTCCGTTGAAGACAAGCCGGTCTACACCTTGTCCCTCAACGTCGACGAAACCAATCGCGCTTGACGACTGCAGCAGGTCTACACGGTCTTCTCGCGTGAGCTTGAACTCGTCCCCAAGGAACTCAGCTACTTCATCAAACGGCAGAGGCGCATCCGTGGTGTGCTCCGCGGCAACGATGGTGGCCTTTTCCTCTTTGGTGGGCTCAAGCTCCTCAAAGATCTCAGCCGCATGACCAGCAGTGGCGCTAGTTGTTAGCCCGACGACGGCTATCGACCCATCGTTTGCACGATCAATTAGCCGTTTTTCCTGCAGAATTCCCAAGACGCGGGTAGCTCAAGTTTGGGGTTGAAACCGGCTGCCTTGGCGAGCGCGTCAACGCGCTTCTTGGAAAGAGTAATTTCATCCGTAGCCGCCAATGAGGACAGCAACGTTGCCGCTTGGCCAGCTGTCTCTAACGCAGGGAAAGCCGCGCCGCCCTTCAGGGCGGCCCGCGCCTTACGTCCATGATGAATGATCCAAGCGCCTCTAACTCGCGCTGTGATTTCGTCGTACGCAGACATCACCGCCCCGGGAAAGATTAAATCCGGGGGGCAGTAGGAAAAAACAATCTCGTTAACAACCTCACCCGACCAATGTGGGTAAGATTAAGTATTATTGATCCAAGAAACTCCGCATCTTCCTACTGCGCGACGGATGCTTCAGCTTCCGCAGCGCCTTCGCCTCAATCTGCCTGATCCGCTCGCGCGTCACCGAGAACTGCTGGCCGACTTCCTCCAGCGTGTGATCGGTGTTCATGCCGATGCCGAAGCGCATGCGGAGGACGCGTTCTTCGCGGGGGGTTAGGCTGGCGAGGACGCGGGTGACGGTTTCCTTGAGGTTCGCCTGGATGGCGGCGTCGACCGGGATCACCGCATTCTTGTCCTCGATGAAGTCGCCGAGGTGGCTGTCTTCCTCGTCGCCGATCGGCGTTTCGAGGCTGATCGGCTCCTTGGCGATCTTCATCACCTTGCGGACCTTCTCGAGCGGCATGGACAGGCGCTCGGCCAGCTCCTCGGGGGTCGGCTCGCGGCCGGTCTCGTGGAGGAACTGGCGGGAGGTGCGGACCAGCTTGTTGATCGTCTCGATCATGTGGACCGGGATGCGGATGGTCCGCGCCTGGTCGGCGATCGAGCGGGTGATCGCCTGGCGGATCCACCAGGTGGCGTAGGTGCTGAACTTGTAGCCGCGGCGATACTCGAACTTGTCGACCGCCTTCATCAGGCCGATATTGCCTTCCTGGATCAGGTCGAGGAACTGCAGCCCGCGGTTAGTGTATTTCTTGGCGATCGAGATGACCAGGCGGAGGTTGGCCTCGACCATCTCCTTCTTGGCGATGCGGGCCTCGCGCTCGCCCTTCTGGACCTGGTTGACGATGCGGCGGAACTCGCCGAGCGCCATGCCGGTCGACTGGGCGATCTCGGCGATCTCGCCGCGGATCCGCTCGACGCTGTCGGCCTCGGCGTCGGCGAAGGCGGCGAACTTCTTGTCGATCTTCGACGCGCGGTCGAGCCAGCGGTCGTCGAGCTCGCTGCCCATGTAGGAGTCGAGGAAGGCCTTGCGCGGCACCCGGTGGCGCTCGGCCAGGCGCAGCATCTGGCCGCCGAGCGCGGTCAAGCGGCGATTGTAGCTGTACAGCTGGTCGACCAGATATTCGATCTTGGCCTGGTGGAACTGGACGCTCTCCACTTCCGCGGTGAGCTGCTCGCTAAGCTTGTGATATTTCTTCTCGTCGGCCGGCGGCAGGGCCTGGCCGCTCGACATCGCGTCCATGCGGGCATGCTGAAGCTTGGAGAATTTCTTGTAGAACGCAGTGATGCCGGCGAACTTCTCCAGCGCCATCGGCTTCAGCGTCTCTTCCATCTGGGCGAGGGAGAGGGTGTTGTCCTCATCCTCCTCCTCGGCGACCGGCTTGGCGCGCCGCTCGACCATGTCCTCGTCATCCTCGTTGGCGTCGGCCTCGGGCTCGTCGGCGACCTCTTCCTCTTCCTTGAACGCCGGGCCGGCGACCGCGGCGCTGATCTCGCCTTCGGGCGCGTTCTCGTCCTCGCTGGCGTTGATCTGCTCGGGGGTCGGGCCCTTGCTGAGCATCGCCTCGAGGTCGAGGATCTCGCGCAGCTGCATCGTGCCCTCGTTGAGGGCATTCGACCATTCGATGATGGCGTTGAAGGTGATCGGGCTTTCGCACAGGCCCCAGATCATCGTGTCGCGGCCGGCCTCGATGCGCTTGGCGATGGCGATCTCGCCCTCTCGGCTGAGCAGCTCGACCGCGCCCATCTCGCGCAGATACATGCGGACCGGGTCGTCGGTGCGGTCGACCGCTTCCTTCTTGGTGGCGACCGCCGGGCGGGAAACGCCGTCATCGAGCGGATCGACCTCCTCCTCGACCTCCTTATCCTCTTCCTCGTCGTCCGAATCGTCGCTGGTCTCTACGATGTTGACGCCCATCTCGCTGATCGCGGACATGATGTCCTCGATCTGCTCGGAGCTCATCTGGTCCTGCGGCAGCGCCTCGTTGAGCTCGTCATAGGTGATGACGCCCTTCTTCTTGGCGCGCGCGATCAGCTTCTTGATCGCGACGTCGTTGAGGTCGATCAGCGGCGCATCGCCGGTTTCGATTTCGGTTTCGGGTGTGTCGTTCTTCGCCATTGGGTCCGCCGCTTACTCATTGCTGGCGAGAGACGCCAGCCTGTCGTTGTAACTCTTCTTCGCGGCCATCAGCCGCTGTTGCTCCGCATAGGCGCTGTCGCTGACGTCCTGCTTCAGCTTCCTGGTCGCTTCGCCGAGCGCCTGCTCGATTTCCGTTCGCGCGATAACGGCCTCCAACGCGGCGCCAAGATCGCTCAGCGCGACCTCGGGATTGCTGCCTGCCTGGGTAAAGGAAAAGCGCATCGCACCACGTCGAACGTCAACGCCCGCCGCCTTGCCGGCCAATATGGTTTGTAAAGCGTCGCGATCAAGATGCTGGCCGGACATGGCAATTTGCACCAGCTGATCACGCAGCGCCGCAGTAGCATGGTCGGCGATGGCCAGGTGCGCCAATTCCTCGACATGATCGTGGAGCGCCTCGGGAAAAAGGATGAAGCCCTGGATCAGGGCGCGGGCGATCGGAGCTTCGACGCCGCCGCTGCGGGCGAGGCCGCGGGTGGATTCGAGCGTCGGCGGTGCAGGCGGAGCAAAACGGCCGTCCTTGTTCTTTTTCCACTCGCGCTTCGGAAAGAGGGACCGCGCGCCCTGGCGCTGGGGGCGAACCAAGGCATCGAATCGGCGCAGCCATTCGTCGCGGTAAAGCTGGCGCACTGACGGGTCGGCGATCGCCTGGGTGTGCTCGATCAGCCGCTGCTTCAGGCCGGCGCGGGCCTCGGGCGTGTCGAGCGGGCCGGATTCGACTTCGTGACGCCAGAGGCGGTCGACCAGCGGTTCGGGCGTGGCGAGGAGTTTCTCGATAGCCTCCGGGCCGCCGGAGCGGACCAGGTCGTCGGGATCCTGGCCGGCGGGGAGGGCGACGAAGCGCAGGGTGCGCTCGGGACCGAGGTGGGGCAGGGCGCGCTGTGCCGCCCGGACCGCTGCCTTCTGGCCGGCTGCATCGCCATCGAAGCAGCAGATCGGCTGACCGTCGAGGCGCCACATCCGCTCGAGCTGGGCTTCGGTCACGGCGGTGCCGTTGGGGGCGACCGCCTCGGCGATCCCGGCGCGGTCGAGGGCGATGACGTCCATATAGCCTTCGACCACGACCAGCCGCCTGGCCTGGCGCGATGCCGGGCCGGCGCGGTCGATATTGTAGAGGGTGCGGCCCTTGTCGAAGAGCGGCGTGTCGGGGGAGTTCAGATATTTGGGCTCGCCAGCGCCGAGAATTCGGCCGCCGAAAGCGATCACCCGGCCACGCGCGTCGCGAACCGGGAACATGATCCGGCCGCGGAATCGGTCGTAACTGGCTTTTCCGGCCTCCTCGGGCTGGATCAGCATGCCACTCTCGACCAGCTTGTCCTCGCCGAGGCTTTTCAGCGCCGACTTGAGCTTGCCGCGCGAATCCGGGGCAAAGCCGATGCCGAACCGCTCGATGGTCCCGGCTTCGATCCCGCGGCCAGCGAGATAGGCGCGCGCCTCGCCGCCGTCGATGCCATGTAGCTGCTCGGCGAACCATTTCTGCGCGGCGGCCATGACGTCGTAGAGGCCGGCCGATCGCTCCTGCCGCTCGCGATCGCGCGGATCGGGCGCGGGGACCTCCATTCCCGCCTTGTCCGCGAGCTCCTTGACCGCATCCATGAATTGAAGGCCGCGCTGGTCGGTCAGGAAGCGGATCGCGTCGCCATGCGCCCCGCAGCCGAAGCAATGGTAGAAGCCCTTCTCGTCGTTGACGGTGAAGCTGGGGGTTTTTTCCTGGTGGAAGGGGCAGCAGGCCTTATACTCGCGACCGGCCTTTATGAGCTTCACAGAGGGCGCGATCACGGCGGACAGGGTGATGCGTGCGCGCAGCTCGTCGAGCCATTGGGGGGAGAGGGTCATGGGACCTATTCCCCTCCCGCCGGAGCGGGAGGGGAGGAGGCGCGAAGCGCCGAAGGGGAGGGCCTGTCCGCAAGAGCCAGCAATATAGCTTCCACAACGCCTTCGATATTATCCAGAACTTCATTGTTCCAGAAACGGATGACCCGATATCCTCGATCTTCCAGGAATCGAGTGCGACGGGCGTCGGCAGCCGCTGCTATCGCATGCTGCCCACCATCGACCTCGATGACTAGCTTTGGGCCTCGGGCGACAAAATCGCAGATGAACGGGCCGATTGGCACTTGGCGGTTGAAGCGAACGCCGTTGATCTGTCGGCTACGTAGAGCATTCCAAAGTTTGCGCTCAGCATCTGTCGCGTTGTTGCGGAGGTCGCGCGACCGGAGGGTAGGAACGCGGTCGTAGGCTTTGTCCAAACAGGCCCTCCCCTTCGCTGCTTCGCAGCTCTTCCCCTCCCGCTCTGGCGGGAGGGGAGTTTTCATCCCGCCAACGCCGCCTTCACGAGAGCACTTGCCCGGGCCGGTTCGATGCTCGAAGCATGGCGCTCCCTTACCAGGGCCATCACCCGTCCCATGTCCTTCATCGACGAGGCGCCGAGCTCGGTGATGATCGCCTGGATGGCGGCGCTGGCCTCGGCGTCGTCCAGCTGGGCGGGGAGGAAGCGCTCAATCACGGCGATCTCGGCCTCTTCCTTGGCGGCAAGCTCCTCGCGATCACCCTTACGGTAGAGGTCGACCGATTCGCGGCGCTGCTTGATCATTTTCTGCAGCACTTCGGTGACCAGCAGGTCGTCGTCCGGCTGTTGCGACGACGTGCGGAGCTCGATGTCGCGGTTCTTGATCGCCGACTGGATCAGGCGGATCGTTTGCGTCGACTCCTTATCGCCGCCCTTCATCGCGCCAACCAGCGCAGCCTTGATCTCGTCGCGAATCATCGTGACCCCGTAACCTTTCAGCGGAAAGGACCAGTCCTAGCGGCGAAAAGCCAAGTTTCACAGCGTTGACGTGCCGGACATTCACGCGTAGCGGCCATGGCTTAGCGACATTGCCGCGACACCTAAACGGAAAGGCTCCCACCGCCGATGGCCGAAACACATCCCGCGCGCACCCAGCAACCAGAGGGAGCGACGGGAGTCATTGTTTTCGCCGATGGCCGGACAGTGTGGGGCAGGGGGTTCGGGTCCGAGGGCCAGGTGGTCGGCGAGCTGTGCTTCCACACCGCCATGACCGGCTACCAGGAGATCATGACCGATCCGTCGTTCGCGCGTCAGATCATCGCCTTCACCTTCCCCCACATCGGCAATGTCGGGGCCAATGAGGAGGATGTCGAGGCGGGCGAGGCCCATGCGCTGGGGTGCCTGGTACGCGAGGCGGTGACGTCACCGTCCAATTTCCGGGCCGAGATGGATTTTCCCACTTGGATGGCGGCAACGGGCCGGATCGGCATTTCGGGCGTCGACACAAGGGCATTGACCCGGCTGGTGCGGCGCGAGGGGCCACCGACGATAGCGATTGCGCATAATGCCAAAGGACAGTTCGACCTGGATGCACTGCGGCAGATGGCCACCGAATGGCCCGGGCTGGAGGGCATGGACCTGGCCAGGGAGGTTAGCCGCGACCAGCTGGAAGCCTGGAGCGGCGGCAAGTGGGAGCTGGGGCAGGGCTATCGGATGGATTCTCCCCTCCCGCCTGCGGGAGGGGAAGAGGCGCGAAGCGCCGAAGGGGAGGGCCTGTCCTCCAACATGCCCTCCCCCGGCCCCTCCCGCTCTGGCGGGAGGGGAGATGGGCGTCCCCACGTCGTTGCCATCGACTATGGCGCCAAGCGCAACATCTTCCGCAATCTGGTCGAGGCCGGGGCGCGGGTGACGGTGCTGCCGGCGACGGCCTCGTTCGACGAGGTGATGAGCCACGAGCCCGACGGCTTCTTCCTGTCTAACGGCCCGGGCGATCCCGCCGCGACCGGCGAATATGCCATTCAGGTGATCCGCGAGATGCTCGACAGCGCCAAGCCCCTGTTCGGCATCTGCCTCGGCCACCAGCTGCTGGCGCTGGCGGTGGGCGGCAGGACTTCGAAGATGTTCCAGGGCCACCGCGGCGCGAACCATCCGGTCAAGCGGCTCGAAGACGGCGCGGTCGAGATCACCAGCATGAACCATGGCTTCGCCGTGGAACGGCAGGGTCTGCCCAGCAACGTCCGCGAAACCCACGTCAGCCTGTTCGACGACAGCAATTGCGGGATCGAGCTGACCGACCGCCCGGCGTTCAGCGTCCAGTACCACCCCGAGGCGAGCCCGGGACCGCAGGACAGCTTTTATCTGTTCGAGAAGTTTGTGGGGATGATGCGGTGAATTCTCTGATGGAGGCCGCCGTCCGCTTAGGCCTTGCCCTGTATCGCAAGACCGTCCGAGAGGGTGCCGACTTTTACAGCATTTACGACTTGGTCTTTGCCGATGAGGTTAAGGAACGTCCAGCATCCCTATTTCTCACTGGCTTTGCAGCGAAGAGCGATTTCTGGGGAGTTCAACAAGAGGCGGCCCGCATGTTGGACGGCGCAGGTCTTGTCCAGGTTCACAGAAAGCAGATGCCTAACAGCGCCGTGGCGGACTACTCCCTGAGGCTTACGAAGCTGGGAAAGGCAATCTACTCACTCGCCTATCTTCAATCCGACACTGTCCTCGAGTCCATTGAAGGGATTACCTCAGCGGACGTCGCCGCTGTGCTGGCAGACGATGGCGAAGCGCAATTAGTCGCTAGCGAGTTTCGGGACTTGGATGACGCGCTGAATGGTTTGGCACTTTCAAACTTCCAACGGGCTTCGGTAAACTCATATGTGAACATGCTCGTATCGATTTGTGAAATGCCAGAGCGCGATGCCAAGCTCTTCTGGGTCATTCTGGAAAGGCTGAGTCACTTTGCGGATGTTGCCTCGCTGATTGTTGCAGTCATAGCGCTACGGTTAGCTCGGTGATCGCCATCTCCACTTTGCGCACTTTGGCCATAGCGTCTGCAGTGGCGCTGCTCTCCGCCTGCGCAACGCCGCGGATGCACACGCAAGACGAGCTCAACAGCGCCGGTCTTGCCTGCGGACTGACGCTCGGCGAACTGATCCAGGATGACGAGGAGAAGAAGCTCCTCATTCTGTTCCGCCAGTCGCCCAGCCCCGAGCAGCGCCGCTGCGTCTACAAATGGGCACGGCGCAACGCGCTCAAGCTCGTCGTGATCGACTCCATCCAGTTCCCGGAGGAGGGGCAGTGAGCGGGTGGCACCATTCTCCCTCGCCCCCTTCAGGGGGAGAGGGAAGAGCCGCGCTAGCGGCGAAGGGAGAGGGGGGCGTGCCGTTGTGCGGCGCCTCAGGAAAGACTCCCCCCGCTCCCTGCTGCTTCGCAGCTGTCCCTCTCCCCCTAAAGGGGGCGAGGGAGTACGGGGTCACGGCCCAGTTCGCGGAGGATCGCCAGGACGACTTCGTTCAGATTGGTCATGACATCGTTGTTCGTGAAGCGGATTACGCGATAGCCCATTCGCGCGAGTGCCGCAGTGCGCGCGGCGTCATAGGCCTCCCGATCGCCATGCGTGTCGCCGTCGACCTCGACGACCAACCTCTCCGACTTGGCCGCAAAGTCGGCGATGTAAGGCGGGAGGACAGCCTGTTTTTGAAACTTCACGCCGAGCCGGTTGGCGCGGAGGATGCGCCAGAGCTTGCGTTCGGCGGGAGTCAGATCCTTGCGCAGCCGCTTGGCGCGACTTCTTGTTCCGGTGTGCCGTTTCACAACTCCCCCCTCTCCCCAACCCCTCTCCCCCTGAAGGGGGCGAGGGGCTTTGGCGTTCGGCACGCCCTCAACCAATTCCACGAAAGCCCCCTCGTCAATGCCTAAGCGGACCGACATCAGCTCCATCCTCGTCATCGGCGCCGGGCCGATCGTCATTGGTCAGGCGGCGGAGTTTGATTATTCGGGGAGCCAGGCGGTCAAGGCGCTCAAGTCCGAGGGCTATCGGGTGATCGTGGTCAATTCGAACCCGGCGACGATCATGACCGATCCCGAGTTGGCGGACGCTACCTATATCGAGCCGATCACGCCCGAGATTGTCGCCAAGATCATCGATAAGGAGCGGCCCGACGCGCTGCTGCCGACGATGGGCGGGCAGACCGCGCTCAACACCGCGCTGACGCTCAACAAGGACGGCACGCTCGAGAAATATGGAGTCAAGTTGATCGGCGCCCAGGCCGAGGCGATCGATAAGGCCGAGGACCGCGAGAAGTTCAAGGCGGCGATGGACAAGATCGGGCTGGATAGCGCCCGGTCCGGCATCGCGCACAATCTCGAGGATGCGCTCAAAGTTCTTGAATCGACCGGGCTTCCATCGATCATCCGGCCCAGCTTCACGCTTGGCGGGACCGGCGGCGGGGTCGCCTATAACCGCGAGGAGTTCGAGGCGATCGTCAAGAGCGGCCTCGACGCCAGCCCGACCAGCGAGGTGCTGATCGAGGAGTCGCTGCTCGGCTGGAAGGAATATGAGATGGAGGTTGTGCGCGACCGCGCCGACAACGCCATCATCATCTGCAGCATTGAGAATGTCGACCCGATGGGGGTCCATACCGGCGACAGCATCACCGTCGCCCCGGCGCTTACCCTGACCGACAAGGAATATCAAAGGATGCGCAATGCATCCATTGCGGTCCTCCGGGAAATCGGTGTCGAAACAGGCGGTTCCAACGTGCAGTTCGCGATCAATCCGAAGAATGGGCGGATGATCGTGATCGAGATGAACCCGCGCGTGTCGCGGAGTTCGGCGCTGGCGTCGAAGGCGACCGGCTTCCCGATCGCCAAGGTCGCGGCCAAGCTGGCGGTCGGCTACACGCTCGACGAGATTGCCAACGACATCACTGGTGGCGCCACGCCGGCCAGCTTCGAGCCGACCATCGACTATGTCGTGACCAAGGTACCGCGCTTTGCATTCGAGAAGTTCAAGGGAGCGTCGAACCAGCTGTCGACCGCGATGAAGTCGGTCGGCGAAGTGATGGCGATCGGCCGCAATTTCGCCGAGAGCCTCCAGAAGGCGCTGCGCGGGCTGGAGACGGGTCTGGCTGGCCTAGACCGCGTGCCCGAGCTGATGAGCGCCTCAGAGCAGGAGATTGAGAACCGGCTGGGCAGGGCGACGCCCGACCGGCTGCTGGTCGCGGCCGAGGCGCTGCGCCACGGCTTCACGATTCAGCGGATCCACGCGATTTCGGGTTTCGATCCCTGGTTCATCGAGCGGCTGGCGGAGATCGTCCAGGCCGAGGAGCAGGTGCGCGACGAGGGACTGCCGCACGACGCGGCGGGGATGCGGCGGCTGAAGGCGATGGGCTTTTCCGACAAGCGCCTCGCCGAACTGGCGCTGCGCTCGGCCCATGTCGAGCGGCAGCTCAGCGAGACCGCGGCGGGCGGCACGGGCATCGTCCATGACGCGCTCAAAGGCCTGACTGGCGGGGTGACCGAGGCGGAGGTGCGGAAAGCTCGGCTGAAGCTGGGCGTGAGGCCGGTGTTCAAGCGGATCGACAGCTGCGCCGCCGAGTTCGATGCGGCCACCCCCTATCTTTACTCGACCTATGAGGCGCCGCTGTTCGGCGAGCCGGAGGACGAGGCGGAGATCAGCGACCGGCGCAAGGTGGTGATCCTCGGCGGCGGGCCGAACCGCATCGGGCAGGGGATCGAGTTCGACTATTGCTGCTGCCACGCCAGCTTCGCGCTCAAGGAAGCCGGGTTCGAGACAATCATGGTCAACTGCAACCCGGAGACGGTGTCGACCGACCCGGATACCAGCGACCGCCTCTATTTCGAGCCGCTGACCGGTGAGGATGTCCTCGAGATCCTTCACCGCGAGGCGGAGAAGGGGAAGCTCGAGGGGGTCATCGTCCAGCTGGGCGGGCAGACTCCGCTCAAGCTGGCCGCCGAACTGCAGGCCGACGGAATCCCGATCCTCGGCACCTCGCCCGACAGCATCGACCTGGCCGAGGACCGCGAGCGCTTCGCCAAGCTGGTCGACCAGCTGGGCCTGAAGCAGCCGGCCAACGGCCTGGCGCGCAGCCGCGACGAGGCGATCGTGGTCGCCGAGCATATCGGCTATCCGGTGCTGCTGCGCCCCAGCTATGTGCTCGGCGGGCGGGCGATGGAGGTGGTCGACGGACCCGAGCAGCTCGATCATTATATCGCGACCGCGGTGCAGGTGTCGGGCAGCTCGCCGGTGCTGATCGACCGCTATCTGCGCGACGCGGTCGAGGTCGACGTCGACGCCATCTGCGACGGCATTGACGTGGTGGTCGCCGGCGTGCTGCAGCATATCGAGGAGGCAGGGGTTCATTCGGGCGACAGCGCCTGCTCGATCCCGCCCTACAGCCTGTCCGCCAAGGTTATCGCCGAGATTGAGCGGCAGACAAGGGCGCTGGCGCTGGCGCTGAAGGTCAAGGGGCTGATGAACGTCCAATATGCGGTCAAGGACGAGCAGGTCTATCTAATCGAGGTCAATCCGCGCGCCAGCAGGACGGTACCTTTCGTTGCCAAGGCGATCGGCCGCCCGGTGGCCAAGATCGCCGCGCGGGTGATGGCGGGCGAGGCGTTGAGCGGCTTTGAGCCGATCGACCGCGACATCGGCCATATCGCGATCAAGGAAAGCGTCTTCCCCTTCGCCCGCTTCCCGGGGACTGATCCGGTCCTGTCACCGGAAATGAAGAGTACTGGCGAAGTGATGGGAATCGATAGCAATTTCGATATCGCCTTCGCCAAGTCCCAGCTCGGCGGCGGGGTTGAACTGCCGGAGAGCGGGACGGTGTTCGTGTCGGTCAAGGATAGCGACAAGCAACATATCCTGCCCGCCGCGGCGAAGATGGTGGAGCTTGGCTTCCACCTGATCGCCACCAGCGGGACCGCGGCGCACCTGGAAGAGCAGGGGCTGCCGGTGGAGCGGGTCAATAAGGTCGCGCAGGGCCGGCCGCATATCGTCGACAAGATCGTCGACGGGCAGGTGCAGCTGGTGTTCAACACCACCGAGGGATGGCAGTCGCTGAAGGACAGCCAGGCGATTCGCGAGGCTGCGCTGAAGAACAAGGTGCCTTACTTCACCACCGCTCCGGCCAGCCTGGCGACCGCCCGGGCGATCGAGGCGCTGCGTGGACATGCGCTTGAAGTAAAGTCGCTCCAATCCTATTATTCGGCCTCGAAACAATAATCTTCACGACATTTCGCCCGAGGATGCGCCGACAGGAAGTCCGGCGCCGGGGCAGGTTTTTGATAAAGGGAAGTGGGACATGGCGAGCGACAAGGTGCCGATGCTGGCCGAGGGCCACCGGGCCCTGACCGACGAGGTCAAGCGGCTCAAGCAGGAGCGGCCGGAAATCATCGAGGCGATCGAGGTCGCGCGAGCCCATGGCGACCTGTCGGAAAATGCCGAATATCATGCCGCCAAAGAGCGGCAGGGCCATATCGAGGCGTCGATCGCCGAGATTGAGGACCGGCTGAGCCGCGCCCTGATCATCGACCCCACCACGCTGTCGGGCAACAAAGTGGTGTTCGGCGCGACCGTCACCCTGGTCGACGAAGACGACAAGAAAGTCCGTTACCAGCTAGTCGGCCAGCAAGAGGCGGACGCCAGGGTCGGCCGGATCAGCTATAATTCGCCGCTTGGCCGCGCGCTGATCGGCCGCGAGGTCGGCGACGAGGTCGAAGTCACTACGCCGGCCGGCGACCGCTACTTCGAGGTCGCCAAGATCGAGTTCATCTAGCTCGTGCTCCAGCTGAGGAGCGCAACCGCCATCATCGCCATCGTCACGGTGGCGGTGTCGGCGATCGCGATCCTCGGCGGACTCAATTATTCCGCCGTGTTCGCAGGTTTCATCCCGGCCCGCTTGTCCGGAGTCATCGACCTGACGGGCGCGCTGCCGGCGTGGATCACGCCGTTGTCCAGCGCGCTGGTCCATGGTGGCTGGTTGCACCTGTTCATCAACATGCTGATGCTGGTTTTTGCCGGAAGCCAGGTCGAGCGGGTCATCGGCGGAGCCGGGCTGGTGTTCGCCTATGTGATTGGTGCGGTCGTTGCTGCCTTGGCGCAGTTTCTGTTCGATCCGTCCAGCCCGATTCCCATGATCGGGGCCAGCGGAGCGATAAGCGCGCTGTTCGGCCTCTATGCCTTGTTCTTCGGGCGGCCCAAGCAAGTGACGTCGAACATGCGCCTCAATCGCTGGATTCACGTCCTCTGGCTGCTGGCTACCTGGGTCATTCTGCAGTGGATGGTAGCATATATGGCCGGCGGGCAGGGCGTGATGCTGGCCACGCCAGCGCATATCGGCGGTTTCATGGCCGGGCTGCTGCTGCAGCGGCCGCTCCTGTTGTGGAAATACCGGAAGGCTTAGGATCCAAGCTCGTTCGTCCTGAGCGGAGGCGCGCAGCGCCGTAGTCGAAGAACATTCGCACCAACGCCACGCTCTCGCCCTTCGACTTCGCTCAGGACGAGCGGAGGTAGGTGCGCTGCAGTCCCTTAGGCAGACTTAGGCCTGGAAATCCCCTCCGCGTCCGGCTCGAGCAGCCGGTGGAGGTGGACCACCACATATTTCATCTCGGCATCGTCGACCGTGCGCTGGGCGGCGCCGCGCCAGGCATCCTCGGCAGCGGCATAGCTGTCGTACAGTCCGACCAGGTCGATGGTCGACAGGTCGACGAATTCCAGGCCCTGCGGGTCCTTGACCCGGCCGCCGAAGACGAGGTGAAGCTTGCTCATGGGCGGCCCGCTAGCATCAAACCTGCACGCCCATCAATCAGCCTTGTTGCGCGCCGCTTCGAGCGCTGCCTTGCCACTGGTGCGGGCGGCCTCGGTAATGCCGTCGACCAGCGACTGGACGGCGCCCTTGCCGGCGTCACGGGTGATGTTGAGCTCGGCCAGCTTCTCGCGGCCCGCATCCTTGGCGGCGCCGGCCGCGGTCCGGGCCGTGTCCGTAATGCGGCCACCCACTGGCCCCAACAGCCGGTCCTCGGTCCTCGTCTTTGGCAATAGGGCGGCGAGGAGCGCGCCGATCGCAAGCCCGCCGCCCAGCGCGAGGAGTGGCGAGCCATCGACCCGGTCGCGCGCGCGTTCGCGGGTCGCCTCATAGGCATCGATCGCCCGTTCGCGGGCGGAAGGAGCGTTGGAAGAGCGGTTATTCTGCTGCCGGGCCATCATGCTTTCTCCGTTTTCTTCTGCACTACGCGCCGCGTCGGCTGCGCCGGCTGCTTGGCCGGCGGCCGGGCGCGCTTCGCTGGCTGCTTGGGCTTCAACGCCACGGCCTTGGTCCTGGGTTCAAAAAGCGGCGTCATGACGTCATAAAATTTTACCGTCGCCCGCTTGAGCGGTTCCCGGGCGAGGTACATGGCCAGCGCGGCGACCACCCCGCCAACGGCGAGGGGCCGCTTGGCGACCGCGTCGACCGCACCTTCGGCCAGGTCCGCGCCTTTGTCTTTGGCCTTCTCCCACACGTCACCGGCGAGGGTACTGGGCTGGAGCCTCGCCTGAAGCTCGCGAGCCGTTTCCAGCATCGCGGCGCGGGTGCGGGCGACTTCGATTCGGGCGGCGGCGATCTTGGGCGTATCGGTCACTTGAGCTTCCCGACTTCCTGCTTCGCCCAGAGGAACAGGCCATAGGCAATGCCGAAGGTGACCAGCGAGGCGATCAGCCCTCCGGCCAGCGGTCCGACCAGGGTCGCCAGGGCCAGCGCCAGGGTCATGCACAGCACGACCACGCCGGCGATCAGGAACAGCAAAGAAGCGGCGCCGAGCAGCACGGGCACCTTGGCCGCTTCGGCCTTGGCCTCGGCCGTGGCCCTGGCAAGCCCGAATTCGGCCTTGGCATAGGCCTTGCCCTCGTCGACCAGGCGGCCGAACAGCTCGCCGATCGGCTTTTCCTCGACCTCGACCTCGACCTCGTCCTCGCCCCCGACCGCCATGGCCTAGCCTTCGTCGCTCTTGTCGCGGTCGAGACCGGCCTTGACCAGGCGGACCAGCGCGAAGCCGATGATTGCGGCGCCAGCGAGGGCCACACCGGGGCTCTTGCGGACGAATTCGCGGGTGTCGTCGATCAGCTCGTCGGGGTTCTTGGCGGCGATGCGATTGGCCGCATCCTCGATCGAGCTGGCGGCGCGACGGGCATATTCGCCATATTCCTCACCGAGCCGCTCATCGAGGCTGGAAGCGGTGTCGCCGATCAGTTTGGAAACGTTCGCCAGCGCCTCGCCCGACCGTTCCAAGCCCTGGCCGACCAGCTCGCGCGCCTTGTCGGCCGCTTGCCCTGAGAATTTGTCGGTGCCGCTGCGCAATTTGTCGATCGCCTTGTCGCGGGTCGTGGGTTCGCGCACGATCAGGGCCTCCTCATTTTCGGTGGTGGATGCGCCGGCTATGACGGTGTCGGTGCCTTCGGGAAGTTCCTTGGGATCGGCCATGTCCTAACTCCTCCTTTTCCCGCTCTAACCCGGCACGCCCGCCCTCGTTCCGGCCACGCGCTAAAGTTGCACCGTTTGACGCGCGCCGTATAGGGGCCGCAACGAACTCATCTGCCAATTTGTCGAAAAAGGGACCCACATGACCGCGATCGTCGACATTCACGCACGCCAGATCCTCGACAGTAGGGGCAATCCGACGGTCGAGGTCGACGTGACATTGGAAGACGGTTCGATGGGCCGCGCTGCGGTCCCCTCAGGCGCTTCCACCGGCGCGCACGAGGCGGTCGAGAAGCGCGACGGCGATAAGGCGCGCTGGGGCGGAAAGGGCGTCTTGGAAGCCGTCCGAGCGGTCAACGGGCCGATTGCGGACGCCATCCTCGGCTATGAGGCCGAGGACCAGGCCGAGATCGACGCTGCGATGATCGATCTCGACGGGTCGGCCAACAAGGGCAACCTCGGCGCCAATGCGATATTGGGCGTCAGCCTGGCGACCGCGAAGGCGGCCGCGGAGGCGAGGGGGCTGCCGCTATATCGCTACGTGGGTGGGGTCGGGGCGACCTTGCTGCCGGTGCCGATGATGAACATCCTCAATGGCGGCGCGCATGCCGACAATCCGATTGATTTCCAGGAATTCATGGTCATGCCGGTCGGCGCTCCGAGCTTCTTCGAAGCGCTGCGCTGCGGGGCGGAGATTTTCCATGCGTTGAAGTCGGCGCTCCACGCCAAGGGGCTCAGTACCGCGGTCGGCGACGAGGGAGGCTTTGCGCCAAATATCGCTTCAGCCCGCGCGGCGCTCGACTTCATTGGCGAGGCGACGCAGGCGGCGGGCTACAAGCTGGGCGGTGACGTGCTGATCGCGCTCGACTGCGCTGCCACAGAATTCTTCAAGGGCGGCTCCTACGCCATGGAGGGCGAGGGACGGACGCTCTCGTCCGAACAAATGGCCGACTATCTCGCCGAGCTCGCGGGTGACTATCCGATCGCCTCGATCGAGGACGGCATGGCCGAGGACGATATGGCCGGGTGGAAAGCGCTAACCGACAAGCTTGGCCATCGCGTCCAACTGGTCGGCGACGATCTGTTCGTGACCAATGAAGTCCGCCTTGCCGAGGGGATCAGGGATGGCATCGCCAATTCGATCCTGGTCAAGGTCAACCAGATCGGCACGCTGACCGAAACCGTGAACGCGGTCCGCCTGGCCCAGACGTCGGGCTACACCGCGGTAATGTCGCACCGTTCCGGCGAGACCGAGGATTCGACCATCGCCGACCTGGCGGTGGCGCTCGGCTGCGGCCAGATCAAGACCGGCAGCCTGGCGCGTTCCGACCGCACGGCCAAGTACAACCAGCTGCTGCGGATCGAGGAAGAGCTGGGCGACGCGGCGGGTTATCCGGGGATCAATGCACTCAAGTCTTACCGTCCCAATTGAGTCCTCGGAGTCACAGGAAATATTTCTGTGAATCAATGCGATGAAATGTCTTGCCTTCATGGCGTCTTTCTGATTCTCCTAATCTTATGAGGGGGAAGCCCAATAGCATCGGATTGATCCGCCGCGCCGTGTGGCCGGTGGTGGCGCTGCTCGTCGTCGGGACTTTTGCCGGCCATGCCATTGCCGGGCCAAACGGCCTGTTCGCATGGCGCGGCTATTCGCAACAGCTCGAGCTGCGCAAGACGGAGCTGGCCCAATTGGAGGCCGAGCGAGACGGATTGCGCCACAAGTCGGCGCTGCTCGACCCGCGCAAGGCCGACCCCGACCTGGCCGACGAAATGGTCCGCAAGGATCTCGGGCTCGTCCGCGCCGATGAGGTTGTGGTTCCGCTCGAGGATTAATCCTCCAACCCGCTCATCCTGAGTAGCCATTGAGCCTGCCGAAATGGCGTATCGAAGGATCCTTCGATACGGCGCTTCGATGCGCTTCGCTTACTCAGTGCCTATTCAGGATGAGCGGGTTTGGTGTCTGAATAGATATTCGCTTACGCTACGGCATTGCTCTTTCGGGCCTGCCCCTTCTATAGCGCGCGCAACCTAAATGTGAGTGGAGAGGTCCGTGGCGAAAACCGCCCGCAAAAGCGCTGCCGTCCCGGCAGCGCCGGGGAAGCCGAATCGTGAACGCCCCAAGGAGCCGCAGCGCTACAAGGCCGGCAAGGAAGAGCTGCTCGACTTCTACAAGCAGATGCTGCTCATCCGCCGCTTCGAGGAGCGCGCGGGGCAGCTCTACGGGCTCGGCCTGATCGGCGGCTTCTGCCACCTCTACATCGGCCAGGAAGCGGTCGCCGTCGGCCTGCAGTCGGCAATGAAAGTCGGCCGCGACAGCGTCATCACCGGCTACCGCGACCATGGCCATATGCTGGCCTATGGCATCGACCCCAAGGTGATCATGGCCGAGCTGACGGGACGTGCCGCGGGCATCTCCAAGGGCAAGGGCGGCTCGATGCATATGTTCAGCGTCGAACATGGCTTCTACGGCGGCCACGGCATCGTCGGGGCACAGGTCGCGCTCGGCACCGGCCTGGCCTTCAAGCATCAATATTCGAAGGACGGCGGCACCTGCCTCGCCTATTTCGGCGACGGCGCGGCCAACCAGGGCCAGGTCTATGAAAGCTTCAACATGGCGAAGCTGTGGGACCTGCCGGTGATCTATGCCATCGAGAACAATAAATATGCGATGGGCACCAGCGTCGAGCGGTCGGCGTCCGAGCCCGATTTCTACAAGCGCGGCGAAAGCTTTCGCATCCCGGGCATCCAGGTCGACGGGATGGATGTGCTGGCGGTGCGGGGGGCGGCGGAGGAGGCGATGGCCTGGACCCAGGCGGGCAAGGGGCCGATCATCCTCGAGCTGCTGACCTATCGCTACCGCGGCCATAGCATGTCCGACCCTGCCCGGTACCGCAGCAAGGAAGAGGTGCAGGATTATCGCGAGCATCGCGACCCGATCGACCATGCTGCGGCGGAGCTTGCCAAGCTCGGCGTCAAGGAAGACGAGCTCAAGGCAATCGACAAGCAAATCAAGGATATCGTGGTCGAAGCTGCGAAATTCGCTGAAGAAGCGCCGGAGCCCGATGCGACCGAGCTTCATACCGACGTGCTGGTGGAGAGCTACTGATGGGTATCGAGCTGAAGATGCCGGCGCTCTCGCCGACGATGGAAGAGGGCACGCTCGCCAAATGGCTGGTCAAGGAAGGCGATGAGGTGTCGTCGGGCGACATATTGGCCGAGATCGAGACCGACAAGGCGACCATGGAGTTTGAGGCGGTCGACGAAGGCACGATCAGCAAGATCCTGATTCCCGAGGGCACCGACGGGGTGAAGGTAGGAACCGTGATTGCCCTGATGGGTGGAGAGGATGGGGCCGCCGCTACTTCGGCCGCTCCGAAAGCCGACGAGCCGAAGTCGTCCGCACCGGAGGCAGCTGCTCACGTCCCGGCACCCGAGTCCGAGCAGCCGACGCCACACCTGATGGAAACAGCCGCACGGGATCTCGTGGCCGACGTCGCCCGAACCCACGACGCCCCGGAAGTGCCCGAAGGAACGTCGCTGGTCAGCCTGACAGTGCGCGAAGCGCTGCGCGACGCCATGGCGGAGGAGATGCGCAAGGATGAGCGGGTGTTCGTGATGGGCGAGGAGGTCGCCCAGTACCAGGGGGCCTACAAGGTCACCCAGGGCCTGCTCGACGAGTTCGGGCCACGCCGGGTGGTCGACACGCCGATCACCGAATATGGCTTTGCCGGCCTCGGCTCGGGCGCGGCGATGGGCGGGCTGAAGCCGATCGTCGAGTTCATGACCTTCAACTTCGCCATGCAGGCGATCGACCACATCATCAACTCGGCTGCCAAGACCAATTACATGTCCGGCGGCCAGATGCGCTGCCCGATCGTGTTCCGCGGGCCGAACGGCGCCGCGGCGCGCGTCGGTGCCCAGCACAGCCAGAATTACGGGCCCTGGTACGCCAGCGTGCCCGGGCTGGTAGTGATCGCGCCCTACAGCGCGGCCGACGCCAAGGGGCTGCTCAAGGCCGCGATCCGCAGCGAGGACCCGGTAGTGTTCCTCGAGAATGAGCTGCTCTACGGCCAGAAGTTCGATGTGCCGGAGATGGACGATTATGTCCTGCCGATCGGCAAGGCGCGGGTCGTTCGCGAAGGGACTGACGTCACGCTGGTCAGCTATTCGATCGGCGTCGGCGTGGCGCTGGAGGCGGCCGAGCGGCTGGCGGGCGAGGGGATTGAGGCCGAAGTCATCGACCTCCGCACGCTGCGCCCGCTCGACAAGCAGGCGGTGCTCACCTCGCTGGCCAAGACCAACCGGCTGGTGGTGGTCGAGGAGGGCTGGCCGGCCTGCTCAATCTCGTCCGAGATCATGGCGATCTGCATGGAAGAGGGCTTCGACGACCTCGATGCACCCGTGCTGCGCGTGACCAACGAGGACGTCCCGCTGCCCTATGCTGCCAATCTCGAGAAGCTGGCGCTGATCAAGGCGGATGACGTCGTGAAGGCGGCCAAGGCGGTTTCATATCGTTGAGCTGACGGACCGCGATCTCGTCCGGCACCATTGGCCGGTCGAGCTGCGGCCCGCCTTCGACGCCCTGTTCGGCATCGACGATGCGCTGGGCGAGGTTGTGACTTCCTCGACCCAGCCGGCCCTTGGCGCCATCCGGCTGGCCTGGTGGCGCGAGGCGCTGGAGCGGCTCGACGCCAGTCCGCCGCCGCCCGAGCCGCGGCTGCAGGCGGCGGCGGCTGAGCTCCTTCCGCGCGGCGTGACCGGCACGATGCTGGCAGGATTGGAAGATGGCTGGGCGACCCTCCTCGACGAAGAGCCAGACATCGAGCGGGTTCGCGAGCGGGGGGTGAAGCTGTTTGCAATGGGAGCGACGCTGCTCGGCGCAACCGACAAGCTGCTGGAGGCTGCCGGCCGGCTCTATGGCTATGAGTCAGCCTTCCGGACGGAGTTGATCCGTCCCTATTGGCCGATGGAGGAGATGCACCAGCTCTATCGGCACCGCTTCCCCCGCCGCCTTAGGCCATTGACCAGCCTCGCCCGGCTGGCCGCGCGCGATGCCAGGCGGCGGCCGGACAAGGAGCCGGAGGCGATGCCCGGACGAGCCGCGACGCTGCTGGCCCATCGCCTGTTGGGGAGAGTGAATTAAGGCGTTCTGGCTGACTTTTTGTCCGGAAGTCGCTCATCAAGCAGTGCCTCGACGAGATGCCCGCGCTGGATGCGGGCGCGGCGGTCGAGCGGCATCCGGTAGAGGGATTTGAGGAACGCCATGTCCCAGTCGGTGAGCGCGGTTTCAAGGCTGTTCGGCTGGAACAGGCCGAGCACAGAGTCGGGCGGCGGCGGATCAGCCGCGTCCATCTCTGCGAAGGCAACCATTGCGACATAGGCGGCGATCGCGTCGATAGGGGTTTTGCCAGCCTTTGGGGCGTCCACCACCACCGTCGCGCCAAACAACGAACGCAACGTCGGGGTGCGGACGTTGCTGCCGCTATTATATTGCTGGGTGGTCGTCACCTCATCGATCGTTGGAAGGCCGACCGGGTCCGCCCCGGTACCGTCGACACCCGACCAGCCGGCGCCGCCAAGCCATGGAGCCGACGTATTGTTGGCTTTCACGCCGTCACGATCGACCATCTGGGTCGAATACCACCAGCGTACCGGAGCATCGCTGGTCAGCACCCGCTCCCGATCGGCGAGCGAAAGCTCGCGGAGCTGGTGCGGCTTGCGGGAGTTGATCTGGCGGACGACCTGTTTCGCGTCGGCCGTGAAACTGGCCGTGATATTCGGCTCGCACTTCGACCCGGCGATTCTCATATTTGCCTGTTGCGCTATGCCGCGCATGATCTGCTCGACCCGCGCCGCCTGCGTATCCTGCAAACCGATTACCTTGATGCAGATCGGGATGAGCCATCGTGCGACTTGCTTTTCGCCCTTGGCGACGCCGGCCCTGTTGACAAACTCGACCGCCCGTTGGCGAGCCTGAGCAGGATCGATGATCGTACCCTTGACGACGATGGTGGGGCCGACCGTCTGCTGGGTGGTCGCGGGCAGCTGCGCTGACAGCAGCAAGGGGATTGAAGCCACAAGAACAAGAAGGCGCATGTCAATTTCCCTTACTGACCGATTTGTCTACTGACCCATCGAATTGCCTACAGTACTACCATCCTAATGTTGTTTGGTTTTCGTTTTGTCGGGCAGGCGCTCGTCGAGCAGCGCCTCGACCAGATGGCCGCGCTGGATTCGGGAACGGCGGTCGAGCGGCATCCGGTACAGCGACTTGAGAAAGGCCAGGTCCCAGTCGGTCAGCGAGGTTTCGGCGCTGTCCGCCTGGAACAGGCCGAGAATCGAGTCGGGCGGGGGCGCATCGGCATCCATTTCGGCGAATGCGACCATCGCGGCATAGGCGGCGATCGCATCGATCGGCGTCCCGCCGGCCTTTGGCGCATCCACCACGACTGTAGCGCCATAGAGCGAACGGACGGTCGGAGTCCGAACATGGCTGCCGCTGTTGTATTGCTGGGTCGCCGTCACCCCGTCGTTCATGGGCAGCGTGACCGGGCTGGCTCCCTGGCCTTCCGCCTGAATTCCGCCGCCCGAAAGCCAGGGCGCCGAGATGTTGTTGGCCTTGACGCCGTCGCGGTCGAGCATTTGGGTCGCATACCACCAGCGAACCGGTGCATCGCCGGTCAGCAGCCTTTCCTTCTCGGCAAATGACAGCTCGCTGAGCTGATGCGGCTTGCGCGAATTTATCTGACGAACAACTGCGCCTGCATCGGCGGTGAAGCTGACGGTGAGGTTGGGCTCGCACTTGTCGCCCGCAATCCGGATGTTCGCTTCGCGCGCGATGCCTCGCATGATCTGGGCGACCCGCGCGGCTTGGGCATCCTGCACACCGATCACCTTGATACAGATCGGAACGACCCAGCGCGCGACCTGCTTCTGGCCGTTGGCGACGCCGGTTCGCTTGACGAAATCGACCGCACGTTGGCGGGCCTGCTGGGGATCGAGCTTGGTCCCCCGCACGACAATTGTCTCATCGACTGCGGCCCAACTTGGTAGAGAGATTGCGGAAGCAGCGACGCAAGCTGAAATGGCGAGCGGTCCTAGACGAGGCATGGCGACAGCTGTGCGCAGCATGCTTGCCAACTTCCAATGCAATTTGGTTATGGCTCGCGACGTCCGGTACGTGGGAGTTCCCATGCGGCCATGTTCCTTCCGTTGATTACTAGCGTAACTTCGTTACGCCTGATCTGGGCAGCCGCTCGTCGAGCAGCGCCTCGACCAGATGACCGCGCTGAATGCGCGAGCGGCGATCGAGCGGCATTCGGTAGAGGGACTTCAGGAAGGCCAGGTCCCAGTCGGTCAGCGAGGACTCGATGCTGTCTGCCTGGAATAGGGTCAAGATGGAATCCGGGGGCGGGGCAGCTGCATCGATCTCAGCGAAGGCAACCATTGCCGTATAGGCCGCGATTGTATCGATCGGCGTCTCGCCCGCTTTCGCCGTGTCAATGACGACCGTCGCGCCATAGAGTGCTCGTATCGTCGGGGTGCGCACGTTGCTGCCGCTATTGTATTGCTGAGTGGTCGTGACACCGTCCACGGTCGGCAAGGGAGAAGTCGTTCCGCCCATCGAAATCCAGGGTGCGGAAATATTGTTGGCCGGAACCCCGTCACGATCGAGATCGCTCGTTGCATACCACCAGCGAACGGGCGTTTCGCCGGTCAGCAGCCTCTCTTTGGCAGCAGGCGGCAGCTCGCGAAGCTGGTGCGGCCTCCGCGCATTGATGTAACGGACAACCTTGCCGGGGTCGGCAGCGAAGCTGACGGTGATGTTGGCCTCGCATTTCGGGCCGGCAGTCTTGATATTCGCCTCGCGCGCAATCCCGCGCATGATCTGTTCGACGCGTGCTGCATGGGGACGCCGTAAACCGATGATCTTCATGCAGACCGGGACGACCCAGCGCGCGACCTGCTTCTGGCCGTTGGCGACGCCGGTGCGCTTGACGAAATCGACGGCGCGTTGCCGGGCCCGATCCTGGTCGACGGGCGTGCCCCTGACGACAATCGTCTCACCCGTAGTCTGGTGTGCAATAACCGCTGGAGGCGAAGCCATTAAGAAGAAAGCGAGGAAAGCGAAGCGCCAAGCTTTGCGCATGTGCGAACTCCCGACCGGCGCGAACATCATCACTACTTGTGACATCCTGTCAATCGATTGCCGGCAAGCATCATTTGACTTTCCATCAGCGGCGGCTACTTCTCGCTTCGCCGGATCGCCCTGTTCGTGGAGGGTCTATGACCCGTTGGTTTGCCGGTATTGCCGCGGTTCTGCTGATCGTTGCGGGCGGCGTTCTCGCCCTGCAGGGACGCGCGGAGGAGCCCTCGCTTCCTGCTGCGCCGCAGCCACGGCTGGCGGCGGCAGTGCCCCTGTCGCCCATCCCCAATGCGCCGGAAGCTGACTCCAAAGGCAAGGAAGAGAAGCGCTTCGCCCGGGCCGACAAGGATGAGGACGGGCGGATCACGCTCGCCGAGCTGGTCGAGCCGCGGCGCAAGGCCTTCGCCAAGCTGGACGTCAATTCGGATGGGCTGTTGAGCTTCGAGGAATGGGCAGTCAAGACGATCGACAAGTTCGAGGGGGCGGACGCCGATGACAACGAAGCACTTAACCCCGCGGAATATGCCAGCACCGCGCCCAAGCGGAAGCCGAAGCCGGCATGCGCCTGTAGTTGACCTAAATCGTCATGCTGGGCTCGACCCGGCATCCACCTTTTCTTGGGTTGCTGCGGAAAGGAAGGTGGATCCCGGATCAAGTCCGGGATGACGGGTTTCTTCGATCCATCGGGCCAACGCAGCCCTCGCCCTATCCGTATACATCCGCTTGCGGTCGGCCTTCTTCGCCTTGGGCCCTTCGATCGGCGGCATCAGGCCGAAGTTGATGTTCATCGGCTGATAGGTCTCAGCCTCGGCGCCGCCGGTGATGTGGCCGAGCAGCGCACCGAGCGCGGTCTCGGGCGGCGGGACGGGAAGGGTTTGGCCCCACACCTCCGCCGCGGCAAACTGGGCTGCCAGCAAGCCGATCGCGGCGCTTTCGACATAGCCTTCGCAGCCGGTGATCTGCCCGGCGAAGCGGATGTGGGGCATGGCCTTGAGCCGCAGCTGATGGTCGAGCAGCTCGGGCGAGCGGATGAAGCTGTTGCGGTGGATCCCGCCGAGCCGAGCGAACTCGGCATTTTCGAGGCCGGGGATGGTGCGGAAGATGCGCACCTGCTCGCCATGCTTTAGCTTGGTCTGGAACCCGACCATGTTCCATAGCGTGCCGAGCGCATTGTCCTGGCGCAGCTGGACGCAGGCATAGGGCCAGCGGCCGGTGCGCGGGTCGTCGAGGCCGACACCCTTCATCGGGCCGTAGCGCAGCGTCTCGACCCCGCGTGACGCCATCACTTCGATCGGCATACAGCCCTCGAAATAGGGCGTGTCCTTCTCCCACTCCTTGAACTCGGTCTTCTCCCCCTCGTTCAGGGCGGCGACAAAGGCCTCATACTGCTCCTTCGTCATCGGGCAGTTGATGTAGTCCTTGCCGCCCTTATCCCAGCGAGCGGCCATCCAGCAGACGGACATGTCGATGCTGTCGCGGTGGACGATCGGGGCGATGGCATCGAAAAAGGCGAGCGCGTCCTGCCCGGTCTCGGCGGCGATTGCCGCGGCGAGGCCGGAGCCGGTCAGCGGCCCGGTGGCGATGATCGTCGGGTGACCCGGCAGCACGTCGATCCGTTCGCGCGCGACGGTGATGTTGGGATGCGATTTGATTGCCCGGGTGACCTCAGCAGCAAAGCTGTCGCGATCGACCGCCAACGCCGAGCCGGCCGGCACGCGGTGCTGATCGGCAGCGCGCATAATGAGTGAACCGAGCGCGCGCATCTCCTGATGCAGCAGGCCGACCGCATTGTGCTCGGCATCGTCGGAGCGGAAGCTGTTGGAACAGACCATTTCCGCCAGCCGGTCGGTCTCGTGCGCCGGGGT